>DPHD01000051.1:37607-41845 GCA_003523085.1 Oceanospirillaceae bacterium
TGTTCACCAATCCAAACCGTTTCAAAACCGGCTTCTTCCGCCATTAAAGTAAGCTCTACTAATTCATCAAATAGCTCTTTATGGGGCTTGGTTGGGTCAGATCGTTCCATGTGCAGGAATAAGGAAAATTTCATATGGGCAGCCCCCCGTTGAGGCAGATTTGTTGGTTTGTATTATGGTATACCAAAAAACTAGGGGTGCATTTCATCATTGCTGGGCCATGAAGTCAAGAGACGAGTTAAGCTGGATTTTAGTTTCAGATTTGACTAGGCTGTAAGTTCACAACAAAAGCAGGGCTAATGTTATGTTTCAGTCGTTCTTCCCCAATCCACGGGTGTTTTTTATATCCATTCTCGTTTGGTCCGCTTTATGTATTGGTGTGTGGTACGGCTGGGGTGAGCAGTTAGGTGTGTTGATTGGTTTTAACTTTGCCGCAGAAGATGCACAACCTGTGTTGGGTTTAGGGCATTTTGTTACCAGTGACTTTATGTGGTTTTATCTTTACTACTTTGCCACCGTGGGTGTGTTTGGATTAGTGTGGTTGAAACTGCGTCCTCATGAATGGCAATTGTGGTCCATTTTTGGATCTGCATTGATCCTGTTCTCGACCTATTTTTCCGTGCAAGTTTCGGTTGCTATAAACAATTGGCGCAGGCCCTTTTTTGATAGTATTCAAGCGGCCTTCGCTGACGCGGGTAGCGTGACGGCGGGCGAGCTCTACGATTTAATTTTCATATTTGCAGAAATTGCTTTCTTGGCGGTGATTGTGTACGTATTCACGCGTTTCTTTGTGAGTCACTATATTTTTCGCTGGCGCGAAGCGATGAACCAGTTTTATGTCTCTAAGTGGCCTAAATTAAGGCAGGTTGAAGGCGCAGCACAGCGGGTACAGGAAGACACCATGCGCTTTGCAGGCATCATGGAAGGTTTAGGTGTGGCACTGGTGGATGCCTTTATGACGTTGATAGCATTTTTGCCCGTTCTGTGGGCTTTGTCAGAATATGTGTCAGAACTGCCCATTGTGGGTGCCATTGCTTCGCCTTTATTCTATGCAGCCATATTTTGGTCACTCTTTGGT
Organism: Oceanospirillaceae bacterium; assembly: GCA_003523085.1. Lineage (GTDB taxonomy): Bacteria > Pseudomonadota > Gammaproteobacteria > Pseudomonadales > Balneatricaceae > Njordibacter. The sequence goes on from DPHD01000051.1 coordinate 38,686, forward strand.
ACCTTGTTGATGGCTTTGGTGGGCATCAAATTACCCGGTTTAGAATTTCGCAATCAACGGGTTGAGGCCGCGTATCGTAAAGAGCTGGTTTATGGCGAAGATGATGTGGCGCGCGCCGAGCCGTTGACCTTGGGTGAGTTATTTAGCAACGTAAGAAAGAACTACTTTCGCCTTTATTTTAATTATATGTATTTTAATGTTGCCCGTGGTTTTTACCTACAGGCAGATAATTTATTCGCCTACATCATACTTATACCAACCATAGTGGCGGGCACTATAACCTTTGGTATTTTGCAACAAATATTGACCGCCTTTGGTCAAGTGAGTAGTTCATTTCAGTTTTTAGTCAATTCTTGGCCCACCATTGTTGAGCTTTTATCGGTCCACAAACGTCTTCAATCCTTTGAAAGGGTGTTAGTCGATATGCCGATGACAGGCGCGGATGAAATTGATGAAAAACAGTGAAGAAGGGCTTGGCTAATAAAGTGTAGTTCTAAACCTTAATGCCGCAACCTTTGAGAATAATGTGTTTTATGGAGGCGGCAGCTGCTTGAAAGGCTGATTCGGTCAATGTATCGGTTTGGGTGGCAATCAATATTTGTGGTTCAAAATCGGCATAATACTGGGTGCTAGACCAAATCATAAAAATGACGTGGGCGGGTTCTATGGCATCCATTTTGCCCTGTTTAATCCAGCTGTCGAAGACCGACATACGCTGCTTAAACCAGACTTGATAATCTTCTTGTAGGTAGGCACTTAGGTGCGGTGCGCCACTGATCATTTCTTTGGCGAACAGTCGCGAGGCGGTCGGGTGGGTGCGTGAAAATTCCATTTTGGCATCGATATAACGGCTGAGCACGTCGGCCGGGTCATCGGTGCTGGAGAGTTCATTAAACACGGTGTCCCACAGATTTAATGTGTTTTCTAACACGGCACCGTATAGGCCTAATTTGTTAGTAAAATAATAATGAATGTTGGCCTTGGGTACCTGGGCCGCTTCTGCAATACGTTGCATGGTACTGCCTTGAAACCCATGGCGAGCAAACTCGACTTCGGCCGCTCGTAAAATGAGTTCACGGCTTTGCTCTCTAATGCGGCCGGGTTTGTAAGACCCTCGGGTCGGGCTTGTTGTCATACATTGCTCCTAGTGAACCCCGATAGTAGCAGCAGAGGGTGAACGGCATCAACCTGAAATCTTGACTAATTGGACAGCTATTGAGAAGATGGTCGCATGACCACCTAGAGTAGCCACCATGCGCTTGTTATTAAACCAGACACCTATTGAAGTCGCTAACCCTAGCGCCGATGTCACCTTGTTGCAATGGCTACGAGAGTGCCAATACCTTACCGCCACCAAAGAAGGTTGTGCGGTGGGCGATTGTGGCGCCTGCACGGTCATGATTGGTCGTTTGGTCAATGATGGCATTGTTTATCAAAGTGTAAACGCCTGTATTGCGTTATTAGGCAGTTTAAACGCCTGCCATGTAGTGACCTTAGATGGCTTACAAGCTGAACCTTTACACCCAGTACAGCAGGCTATGGTCGATTGCCATGCCAGCCAATGTGGCTTTTGTAGCCCTGGGTTTGTGATGTCATTGCTGGTGTGGTGGCTAAATACGCCGGTGCAAGAGTTGACCACACCGGCCGACTTTGCCAGCCACAGGCACGGTGTGGAGCTCGCCCTGTCGGGAAATTTATGCCGCTGTACCGGCTACCAACCCATTTTGCTCGCGGCGGACCAGCTGGCACCGGTTGATCGCAGTACTGACCCTCTATTCAGCGCCTTGGGTGGTTACTCCTATTGTTTAGATACGCTGAGGGCCATGTCTACAGAGCAACACCACGGCAGGCTTAATGCCTACCAGCGGCCACAAGACTTGAACCAATTGGCACTCGCTTACGCCGCTATGCCTGAGGCAAGGTTGGTTGCCGGTGCCACCGACCTTGCCTTGGACATTACCCAGGGGCTGAAGTCTTTTGAGCACTTGATAGACATCAAATCCGTTGCCCAATTGCAGGCTATTGACGAGCATAGTGGTGGCTTGACCATAGGCGCAGCGGTGAGTCTGAGCCAGTTAGAAACCTATTGTCAGGCGAAGCTGCCGTGTATGACTGCGTTGTTGGGCCGCTTTGCCTCTCGCCAAGTGCGTAATCGTGGCACCCTAGTCGGTAATATAGCCAACAGTTCGCCCATTGCTGATACACCGCCATTATTGTTAGTGTTGGATGCGCAGTTGATATTGCAGCGCGGTCAAAACCAACGCACCTTAGCCTTGGCTGATTTTTATTTAGACTATAAAAAGACGGCGCTAGAGGCTGGGGAGTTTATCCACAGCGTCATCTTGCCACTGCCGACTGTACCGCAACAAGTGTTTGTAGAGAAAGTGAGTAAACGGGCTGAAGATGATATTTCGTCCACTTGCGTGGCCCTGAGCGTCACCCTGAACAACGGCGTGATTGCTCAAATCAACATCGCCTGCGGCGGCATGGCGGCTATACCTAAAATGGCTAGCCACACACAATCTCAATTGCTGGGTCAGGCTATAGATCCATCGCTGCTGGCGCAAGTGCCCCAGTGGTTGGCGCAAGACTATCACCCGATTGACGACATGCGGGCCTCTGCAGACTACCGTCAACAGGTCACAGCCAACCTTATTGTAGGATTTTTAAAGCAGGCCATGGCATGAGAAAATTACCAGTAATAAACCAGCAAACAACGTCTAAGCCAGACTCTGCTGTGGGTAAACCTAGCCCCCATGAAAGTGCTGTATTACACATGTCGGGACGGGCTCACTATGTGGATGATATTACTGCACCTATGAACTGCTTACATGCCTATGTTGGCATGGCGCCGGTGGCCAGCGGTGAGGTTAACAGCCAAGACTTGTCGGCAGTAGCGTCAGCCACAGGAGTGGTGGATGTGATCACTGCCGCAGATATTCCGGGTCATGTTGATATAGGGCCAGTATTTGCCGGCGATCCCCTGTTAGTGGAACAACACATTAGCTATTTTGGTCAGCCACTGTTTGCTGTTGCCGCCACCAGCCGCGATGCGGCCCGTAAGGCTTGTTTGTTGGGCCGGGCCAATATTGAACCTAGCCCTGCATCGTTAACCTTAGAGCAGGCCCAAAGCAGTAATAAGCAAGTGCGGCCGAGCCAT
>DPHD01000017.1:0-2846 GCA_003523085.1 Oceanospirillaceae bacterium
ATACCTTGTACCAAACGGCTCAGAAGCACACTGGGTAAGCGCTGCGTGTCCATCAATAAAGCGCGGTCAATGGTTAATGCATCGGTGAGCATTTCGGTAATATTGCTAATGATGGAATCGCCAGTAAACAATAAAAACGCAGCACCAAAGACCATGATAATAGCCATGGACAGTTCTTTTGAGCGCGGCACCTGACCATCTTCGCGAGATTTTTGGAGCTTCTTGGCCGTGGGTTGTTCTGTTTTTTCCTGGGAACTGTCTTCAGACATAGCGGGGTTCTTTAAGGTCGCTTAAGCGATGCCTAAAAGCCTCCTGATCTGTTGAAATGCTTCAAACCACAGGCTCTCAACATTGCCCATAAAAGTGGGTAACAAGACGATCAAGACAATAATGCCCATCAACAAGGTCAGCGGGAAACCCACCGCAAATACGTTAAGGCTAGGCGCAGCACGGGAAATGACGCCCATGGCTGAGTTGGTTAATAACAGTATAATCATGGCCGGCAAGGCAATCATAGCGGCGCCGGTAAACAGCAAAATCGACCACTGCAACATATCCCACACCATGGCAATGTCGAATTTAGACGGACCCACAGCAATGGGCCATAAACGAAAGCTATCCAGCAATAATTCAATAAGGATAAGGTGGCCGCCAATGGAGACAAACACCAAGGTGGCCAAAATCACTAAAAACTGCGAAACAACGGGCGTTTGTACACCACTATTCGGGTCCACCATCATGGCAAAACCTAAACCCATAGACAGGGATATAAACTCGCCGGCAGCACTCACTGCGGTGAACACAATTTGCAATATCAGTCCCATCATCACACCAATGACCACCTGCTCCATTAGCAACAACAAGCCAGTACCCGACAGAACGTCAACCACCGGCCAATCGTGTAGAGGATAAATCATGATAGTGAGCACTAACGCCACACTAATACGCAAGGTGGTATTCACGCTCATGGCAGAAAACATAGGCGCGGCCATAAGGCAGGCGCTGACCCGCGTCATGGGCCACAAAAAGGTGTAGATCAGGGCTAAAACATCATCCCAAACGGCAAACATATGTTAACCAATAAGTCCTGGAATACGGCCGATAAGGCGCGCAGCAAAGTCTGTAAGTACAGTAATTTGCCACGACCCAAACAGGTATAGCACCAGCGTCAATGCCACTAACTTGGGGATAAAACTTAACGTCATTTCGTTAATTGAGGTTGCGGCTTGCACAATACCAATCAACAAACCCACCACCAATGCCACCAATAACATAGGTGCGGCTATGCTAGCGGTGACCATTAAGGCTTCGCGGCCAATATCTAATACAGTACCTTGATCCATAATTTGTCGCTACGTCAGGTGTAAAAACTGCTGGCAAGGGTGCCCAAAATGAGCGCCCAGCCATCGATCAATACAAACATCATGATTTTAAAGGGTAACGAGATCATCATCGGCGATAACATCATCATACCCATGGACATGAGCACACTGGCCACCACCAAATCAATGACTACAAATGGCACAAAGATCAAGAAACCTATCTGAAATGCGGTTTTTAGTTCACTCGTCAAAAATGCCGGAATGAGCATCTGCATAGGTACACTTTCTGGCCCTTGCAAGTCTTGCTGGCCCGAGATCTGAGCAAACAACTCAATGTCTGACTCGCGGGTTTGTTTTAACATAAATTCTCGTAACGGTTGCTGCGCTACCTCGAAGGCTTGCATAAAATCCGCGTCATCATTTAAATACGGCTGAATAGCTGTGTCGTTGATTTGGGTAAATACCGGCGCCATAATAAACAAGGTTAAAAATAGAGCCAAACCCAATAGCACTTGGTTGGGCGGCGTTTGGTTGGTGCCTAAGGCTTGGCGCAAGATAGACAAAACAATAATAATACGGGCAAACGAGGTCATCATGAGCAAAATTGCTGGCAACATCGTCAGCAAGGTCATGAGGGCTAAAATCTGTAGGGTTAAGCTGTATTCTTGGCTACCGTCAGCGTTGGTTTCCACCACCACGCCCGGTAACAAACTTTCTGCGGCACTCACCTGGGGGGCAAGTAGAGTTAATAACAAAAAGCTGATTGGCGCCAAGCAGCGCATGAAACCCATCATGAAGCATCCTTTTCTAAGCTGAAAGGCTTACGCTCGAGCTCGGTGAGCAAACGAATATTTTGCGCCGTAACGCCTAACAACAAGGTTTTTCCATCCACCTCGACCATTAACAACTTGTCGCGACTGCCCAGCGCCATGGCTTCAACAAAGCGCATACGGCGACCCCCTTGAGGCCGGCGCTGCATAAACCAACGGGCACCGTATACCATGGCCAACAAGATGGCCAATACCAGCAATAAACTGCCAATCGACTGTAATAATAGCTGGGTGTCACCTAACATAAATGTACAACCTAAATTTTACGAATACGGTCAGCCGCATCAAGCACCTGGGTTAAACGAATACCATAACGTTCGTTAACCACCACCACTTCGCCTTTAGCGATCACTGTATTGTTAACGCACACATCGATGGATTCACCGGCCAAGCGGTCAAATTCTACTACACTGCCTTCACTCAGGCGTAATAAATCCTTAATTTTTAGCGACGAGCGCCCAACTTCTGCAGACAAAACAACGGGGATGTTTTGTAACACATCTAGGTCTAGTTCATCTTCAAACGTGGACAATGCCGCCGGCGCTGCTAATTCTTCTTCGCTCACATTGATATCCTCTGTGTGTTTGCTATTAGAGACAAGTTAGTCCCATAAGTCCACTTCATAATCTTCCATTGCTACTTCGCCCATGATTTTAACCGCCGCATGGCCGTTAGAACTACCATAAACACCACT
>DPHD01000017.1:3149-4710 GCA_003523085.1 Oceanospirillaceae bacterium
TCTTCTATTGCGACTTTAAGGTAGTTATTCCAAATACGCTCATCATCAATATCGGAATCACCAATGACTTGGTTGCGCAATAATTCGCGGATCGGCTTCATGGCGGCGTAGGGGTAGATCACCTGCACACTGCCATTGATATCATGGGCCATATCAATATTGAATTTATTCACAATCACCAGGTCATTTTCTTCCACAATGCTGGTGAACTGGGGGTTCACTTCTGAGTTAATAAACTCAAAGGCCACCGTATATAAAGGTGCCCAGGCCGCTTTCATGTCTTGGAACACACGTTGTAAAATCATTTGAATAATACGGTATTCGGTGGGCGTAAAATCACGAATGCCTGAGATTTCCGTATGGGAGCCAGCACCACCAAAAAAACTGTCTAGGGAATTAAATATCAACTGCGGGTCGATAATGATTAACATGGAGCCACGTAAGGGTGGAATTTTTACCACATTAAGAGAAATAGGCGTAGTGAGGCTCGCCATATGGGTAGAAAACCGCTCTACGTCCACCGGTTGTGACTCAATTTTTGGCTGATAACGTAACAGGCTCTTCAAACTGATACGAAATAACCGCGCAAACCGCTCGTTGATCATATCCAACGAACCTAAGTGAGACGTAAGGGTGCTGTCCTCACTGGCAATGTCGTACTCGTCTGCTTCTGCATCTAAGTTATATGCTTCGCCCTCGTCGCCTTGATCCATTTCGACCAACGCTTGAATTTCTTCTTCCGAGAGCAGTTCATTATCACTCATGCTGCCAAAACTCCTAACAAAACTAGACTACTGAATTACAAATTCGGTAAAGAACACTTCTTCAATGCCACCAAAGTCTTCATAACCTATCAACACCTGGTTCATACGTGACTTAATTACGTTAGCTAGCTTTTGTTTATCGGTCACCGTGGCCAATTGGTCTTTACTGTAGGTGGATACTTCCATAATGATGGCCGAACGCAATGCTAGCTCATGCTTGTACACATTATCCACCACCCGTTGATCATAGTGCGTCATAAAGCCCATAGTAAACTGACAAAACTGTTTGCTACCGGTTAAATTAACAGTGAATTTACGCTCCATTTCATTATAAAGCTGGTCAAACTTCTGCCCTTCAGGTAACTCTTTAGCCACCTTAGCCAACGCCTTAGGCGCATTAGGGTCAACGGCTTCACCATCCGCACTGCCATCTGCCTGTAATTCAGACACCACATTGCCAGCCTCATCCACGGTGACCGTCTTAGCATCAAAAAAGCCGGTTAAAAACAGTGTTGCTCCAATACTGATGGCAATCACCAAAATACCAATGATCACAAATAGCAGGATTTTAACCATACCACCTTTTTTCTTCTCTTCGCCGTCTACTACTTCTTCATCTGCCATGGCTTGGTTTCCTTTGTATTAACGTAATTCTATGGGTTGCCAGTGAGAGCGCGTATGCCCCCTCATTAGGCAAAGGTGTCTAAATCACCATCGTGGTTACTGGTTTTAACGCTTGTATCTGCAGCACTTAGTGCTGATGTATCCCTAGCTTGGCTTAACTGCCAATCGGGCTG
>DPHD01000005.1:0-325 GCA_003523085.1 Oceanospirillaceae bacterium
GTCGCTGTGAAGCTGTCTGCTCAACCGAGGGGCGTATTATAGACATATCAGAATAAAGCGCAAGCACTAAACTAATAAAAACACATAAAAAAAGACGCTTTAAGCGTCTTTTTTTAAATCGTTATATCCACTGCAGGTTTTACATCACCAAATGGCGAATATCGCCCAACACTTTTGCTAAGTATTGGGTAAATCGAGCCGCATCTGCGCCATTAACCGCCCTATGATCATAGGACAAACATAACGGCATCATTAAGCGTGGCTCAAACTGGCTGCCATCCCAACGCGGCTGCATCTCGGCTTTAGAAACACCCAAAATAGCCAC
>DPHD01000005.1:482-1467 GCA_003523085.1 Oceanospirillaceae bacterium
TTTAGAAACACCCAAAATAGCCACCTCCGGCGTATTCACAATAGGTGTAAACGCTGTACCACCGATACCACCCAAACTGGAGATGGTAAAGCAGCCACCCTGCATGTCAGCCGGCAGAAGCTTTTTGCTTTTAGCCTTGGCACCCATCTCAATCACTTCCGCCGACAAATCCCAAATGGACTTTTTATCAACGTCACGGATAACCGGCACCACTAGACCTGCTGGCGTATCAACAGCCACGCCAATATTGACGTAATGTTTTTGAATCATGTGCTCACCGTCGTTATCCAACGACACATTAAACGCAGGGAACTGGCGCAACGCCATGGCGCAGGCCTTGAGCATAAACGGTAACGGCGTGACCTTGGTACCCTTTTGTTCAGCCTCAGCTTTAAGCCCCTTACGGAAAGCTTCGAGCTCAGTAATATCGGCATGATCGAACTGAGTAACATGGGGTACGTTGAGCCAGCTACGCGTCATGTTTTTGGCGGTAACTCGCTGTATCTTACTCATCTTAATCTTATCAACTGCACCAAACTGGCTAAAATCGATTGCTGGCGGCTGCTCAATACCTTGACCTTGAGCTATTGCCGTAGGGGCGCGCTGCAAACTTAGCTTAACAAACGCTTGCACATCTTCTTTTACAATTCGATTTTTGGGGCCCGTCGCAGCAACGTCCGCCAGCTCAACCCCCAACTCCCGTGCCAACATTCGTACCGCGGGGCCCGCATGCACTTTACTTTGACCAGATGCAGCTGGCGGGGTGGTCGCTACAACTGGCGAGACTGCTGGCGCGGGGGCCGCTACCTGCTGTTTTACAACCGATTCAACCGGTGCCGGCGCCACATCCTCAGCAACTGCCTGCGCCACCAACTCGACCTTCATCAAAGCCAGCGCATCTCCAACATTAACACTACTACCCTCGCTCACCTTAACCTCTACCACGGTACCAGCGAAAGGCGCCGGTATCTCCATAGACGCTTTA
>DPHD01000005.1:1619-1865 GCA_003523085.1 Oceanospirillaceae bacterium
GCCGGTATCTCCATAGACGCTTTATCGGTTTCCAGCACCACTAGTGTGTCACCTTCGACGACTTCATCGCCCACCTTGATCGATACCTCAATCACTTCAACGTCGCTGGCACCACCTAAATCGGGCACCGGCGCAATTTGTTCGGCAATTTCAACCTTAGCCGCAGCTACCACAGGCGCTTCTTGTTTCTCCGGCTTCGTCACCGCTGCAACAGGTACTTCTACCGAAACTGCGGGCACCTCTTCT
>DPHD01000005.1:2097-3193 GCA_003523085.1 Oceanospirillaceae bacterium
CACCTTCTTTCAAATTGATTGCAGTAATTACTCCGGCACCAGAAGCCGGGATTTCCATCGAAGCTTTGTCGGTTTCGACTACTACAATTGAATCGCCATCGTTTACGGTATCGCCAACAGCGACACAAATTTCAATAACTTCTACGTTTTCTGCGCCGCCCAAATCAGGGATGGTCATGTTTGATGTTGCCATGTTGTCTGTCCTCTTTTCGTCAGCAGCTTACAGGTGAACCGGATTAGGCTTATTACTGTCGATATTGAACTTCTTAATGGCGCGAGACACCTCACTAACCTTAATAGTACCGTCTTCTGCCAGTGCCTTGAGCGCCGCAACCACAACGTAATAGCGGTTAACCTCAAAGAACTCGCGTAGTTTTTCGCGACTATCACTACGGCCATAGCCGTCGGTGCCAAGCACTTTGTAGTTGGCGGGCACAAACTCACGAATTTGCTCTGCAAACGCTTTAACATAATCTGTTGCTGCAACCACTGGGCCCACTTGACCAGCCAAACACTGTTGCACATAACACTGCTTAGGCTCATCCTCTGGGTGTAACATATTCCAACGGCCCACATCTTGCGCATCTCGGCCAAGCTCATTAAAGCTTGTGGCACTCCAAACATCAGCGCCAATATCAAATTCGTCGGCCAAGATCTGCGCCGCCGCTTCCACTTCTCTTAAAATAGTGCCACTGCCCAGCAGCTGCACTCGCTTCTTGGCTTTAGGTTTAATTGCCTTGAGTAAATACATACCCTTAACAATACCGGCCTCACAACCAATTGGCATGTCGGGCTGAACGTAGTTCTCGTTCATCACCGTAATATAGTAAAACTTATTCTCTTTTAGGTCATACATACGGTGCAAACCATTTTGAATGATGACTGTTAACTCGTAAGCATAGGTCGGATCGTAAGTGATACAGTTAGGGATAAGGTTGCCCATAATGTGACTATGGCCATCTTCGTGCTGCAAACCTTCTCCATTGAGGGTCGTGCGCCCCGCCGTGCCTCCTATAAGGAAACCGCGTGCCTGGCTATCGCCAGCGGCCCAAGCCAAATCGCCAATACGCTGAAAACCAAACATCGAATAGAAAAT
>DPHD01000005.1:3440-3593 GCA_003523085.1 Oceanospirillaceae bacterium
TTCGTTAATGCCTTCTTCTAAGATTTGCCCCGCCTGATCTTCACGGTAATACATCACTTGGTCCGCATCATGGGGCACATACTTCTGCCCTTCAGCGGTATAAATACCCAACTGGCGGAACATCCCCTCCATACCGAAGGTGCGCGCCTCATC
>DPHD01000005.1:3743-4584 GCA_003523085.1 Oceanospirillaceae bacterium
CATACCGAAGGTGCGCGCCTCATCGGGCACGATAGGCACGACACGCTTTCCTATTTCTTTGTCTTTCACGAGCGTAGTTAAGGTACGCACAAACGACATGGTAGTCGATATTTCACGCTTACCGCTGGACTTAAGCTGACCACCCATCGACTCCAAGGCCGGCACCTTAAGGGATTCGAAATCATTACGGCGACTGGGCACTGCACCACCCAAAGCCGCACGACGCTCGCGCATGTACTTCATCTCTGGCGTATCTGAGGCCGGGCGATAATAAGGCACAGATTTGATCTGCTCGCTGGTCAGTGGAATATTAAACCGCTGGCAGAAACTTTCCATTTCATCCATATCTAGCTTTTTAAGGGAATGGGTTGGGTTCTTTGCTTCGCCCGACTTACCCATGCCATAACCTTTGACGGTTTGCGCCAAAATAACCGTTGGTTTGCCTCTTGTATTTACCGCTTCGTGATAAGCCGCATACACCTTATAGGGGTCATGACCACCGCGATTGAGTTTCATAATATCTTCGTCAGTGTAATCTGCCACCATTTCCAGCAACTCAGGATGCTTACCAAAGAAATGCTCACGCGTGTAAGCACCGCCCATGGCCTTATAGTTTTGCAACTCGCCATCAACTACTTCGTTCATACGCTGCTGCAATAAGCCATGGGTATCACGCTCTAACAAGGGGTCCCAATGACGACCCCATAGCACCTTAATAACGTGCCAACCGGCGCCTTTAAAGATACCTTCTAGCTCTTGCACAATCTTACCATTGCCACGTACAGGGCCATCTAAGCGCTGTAAATTGCAGTTAATCACAAATATAAGGTTATCTAATTTT
>DPHD01000005.1:4736-4941 GCA_003523085.1 Oceanospirillaceae bacterium
AAATATAAGGTTATCTAATTTTTCGCGGCCAGCCAATGAGATACAACCCAAAGATTCAGGCTCATCACATTCGCCGTCGCCCAGGAAAGCCCATACTTTACGATCGCCATTTTCAACCAAACCGCGCTGCTGCTGATAACGCATAATGTGAGCTTGATGAATCGCCTGCAATGGACCCAGGCCCATTGAAACAGTTGGGAACTGC
>DPHD01000005.1:5136-5415 GCA_003523085.1 Oceanospirillaceae bacterium
GGGTACGAGGACAAGCCATTACCATCCACTTCACGACGGAAGTTATCCATCTGCTCGTCAGTCAAACGACCTTCTAAATAGGAACGGGCGTAAATACCGGGGGAAATGTGACCTTGGAAAAAGATCAAGTCGCCTTCTTGCTGGTCGGTATTGCCGCGGAAAAAATAGTTAAAACCCACGTCATACAAGGTTGCTGATGACGAGAAACTAGCGATATGACCACCCAAGCCATCGTCGTTATCGTTGGCACGCATCACCATGGCCATGGCGTTCCAGCGA
>DPHD01000005.1:5566-6648 GCA_003523085.1 Oceanospirillaceae bacterium
CCATGGCCATGGCGTTCCAGCGAATCAAAGAACGTATACGACGCTCCATGAATAAGTCCCCCGGCATGTGTTGCTCATCCTTGGGGGCGATGGTATTGACATAAGGTGTGGTGAGGCGGTTATCCACCTGCGCCCCCTTCAAACGCGCCTGCTCTCCCAATTGAGAGAGTATAAACCGAGCCCGCTCTGGACCCTCGTTCTTAATCACGGACGCCAAAGCGTCTAACCATTCTTGAGTTTCAATTGGATCTATATCTGAATGTGACTGCAACACGCTATTCCCCTGTGACAAATACAAGAAAGGCCCTGCCGTTGACAGAGCCCTTATAAATAATATGTAGTAATACTACATTAAAGGCCGATTAATTGCCATAGAAAAACTATAGCAAGCTAATAAAGTAAATAATTTACAACCCTTTCTAATGACTAGATCGCCGCATTGCACGCTCTAAGCGCGTCGATTCTTTGCTTTGTTCAATAATGGCCTCTTCAACAAAGGCCAGATGATCATGGGCCGCATTACGCGCCATTTCGGGGTCGCCCACGACAATAGCATCCAGTAGTACTTTGTGCTGATCATGGATACGCTCACGGGTGTCTCGTTTTGGGTAAACGCTCTCTAAGTTAGCATAGATGTTTTTATGCAACAGGGTAAACAGCGATCTCATGGTGTGCAATAGCACAGCATTATGAGATGCCTCGGCAATGGCTAAGTGGAAATCAGCATCGGCACGTGTTTCTTGCTCAAACAGCTTCTCCTCATGAGCTGCCTGCAAGCTCACATAACACTCCTGCAAACGACTTTTATCTGCCTCGGTACAACGCAGGGCTGCATAATACGCAGACACTCCCTCTAGGGCATGGCGAAATTCCAACAAGTCATACTGCGCCTCCGGGTGGGTGGAAAACAGTTCCGTCAGCGGGTCGACCATACTACTACCGATATTTTCCGACACAAAAGAACCACCGCCCTGGCGGCTAACAATGAGTCCACGGGCCGATAACTTTTGTAACGCCTCCCGCAACGACGGACGCGAGACTTCAAACTGGTTTGCAAGCTCCCGCTCGGGAGGTAACTGCTG
>DPHD01000005.1:6792-7539 GCA_003523085.1 Oceanospirillaceae bacterium
CGGGAGGTAACTGCTGACCTGGTTTGAGACTACCTTCCAAAATCATGGCCTCTAACTGCTCCATGATGACATCGGATATTTTGGGTTGTTTTACCCGCTGATATGCCATTTTATCTTCTCTATTGGTATTACCAATTTGTATTTGGTTACAAAATACCTCTAACAGACATCAATGGTCAAGTTTTTTTACCTAATATTAACCACAAAGGACATGACCAAACTATCTTATTTAGTCACGTTTTATAGATTTTATTGACAAACCCCATGCTTAGCAATTAGGGTGTGAGCACTCCTTGGGTAAATTGGTCTTACCAATATACCACACGAGTTTAAAACTTGTATAAAAACAACGATCCCATGAGGTTCACTATGAAGTTAATTAAATCTGCCGTTGCAGCCACCGCCGTTGCCTTGGCCGCCACGTCACTTTCTACTGTTGTTATGGCAGAAGAAAAAATCTTACTAAAAACACCCGTGGCTTTCCCATCGAGCCTACCTGCTCTGGGCAGCCCGATTATCAACATCACCGACACCATTAACATGCTTGGTGGCGGCACTCTAAAAATGAAGTTCTACGAGCCTAAAAAGCTGGTTGCAACCTCAGAGATTTTAGATGCAGTTTCTAGCGGCAAGGTAAATGCTGGTTACACCACAGCGGGTTACCATGCCGGCAAAATGCCAGCTTCTCCTATCTTCTCGGCAGTGCCTTTTGGCCCAGAAGCGGGTGAATACCTAGCTTGGATGTTG
>DPHD01000005.1:7729-8192 GCA_003523085.1 Oceanospirillaceae bacterium
CCAAGAAATGTACGACACCAATGGCTACAACGTACACGTATTGCCATGTTCTATTATTTCTCCAGAGACCTCTGGTTGGTTCGCCAACGAAATCAACTCACCTGCAGACCTTAAAGGTCTTAACATGCGTTTCTTCGGCCTAGGTGCCAAAGTAATGGAGAAGCTAGGTGTGAGCACCGTAGGCTTACCGGGTGGCGAAATCTTTGGAGCCCTAGAAAAAGGCGCTATTGACGCAACTGAATTCTCTCAACCAGCCATCGACCAACGTCTTGGCCTGCACAAAATTGTGAAGTACAACTACTTCCCAGGCTGGCATCAGCAAGCTACCGTGTTTGAACTGTTAGTTAACGGTGATGCATGGGCTAAGATGTCTGAGCGTCAGCAAACTGTTGTTGAAACTGCATGTCGCGCATCGCTCACTAACTCTTTTGCTGAAGGTGAAGCATCTCAGTTCCCAGTGATG
>DPHD01000005.1:8338-8486 GCA_003523085.1 Oceanospirillaceae bacterium
AGCATCTCAGTTCCCAGTGATGGCGAAAGCTGAAGAAAATGGCGTAAAAATCCGTTACTGGAGCCCTGAAATGCTAGAAACTTTCTCTACTACTTGGGATCAAGTGGCTGTTGAGTTTGCTGCAGAAGATCCATTCTTCGCTAAGGTA
>DPHD01000005.1:8639-9546 GCA_003523085.1 Oceanospirillaceae bacterium
TTCTTCGCTAAGGTATGGGCTGACTTGTCTGAGTTCCGCGCTGGATACGACCTTTGGGAAGCCAACGCGTTCTTGCCACGAGCGACAAAGTAAGCTAATTCTATTGTTTAACAATAGTTAAGTAAGAGCCGCCCGGTTTGTATAACTAGGCGGCTTTTTTGTTATTTCATCATTTCAAGCTGGAGTAGACCGTGAGCCAATCTCTATTACTCACCTTCGCCAACCGTACCGACCAATTACTTAAACGTAGTGGTCAAATGGTGGCCTGGGTATACATTGCCTTGATCATCGCCATTATCGCGCAAATCATCCTGCGCCGTGGTTTTCATAACGGCATGATTGCCCTAGAAGAATTGCAATGGCATTTGTACGCCATTGGCGTCATGTTTGGTATGGTTTATACCCAGGTAGAAAACGCCCATGTGCGCGTTGACATACTTCACCAAAATATGAAACCGCGCACTAAACACTGGGTCGAAATTTTTGGTTTACTGTTTTTAGCCATGCCCTTTATTGGCACCGTATTGATTAACAGCTTCGACTTTGTGTACGAAGCGTGGCGCGTTAACGAGTCATCCGACTCCCCCTCTGGCCTACCTTACCGGTGGATCATTAAAGGCGTCATTCCTGCCAGTTGTAGTTTACTTTTGTTGGCTATGTTCACTCGCCTGTTGCGTTCCATTGATGGACTTCGCTCACCCACACTTGCTCAGGAGCGCTAGTCATGGAAGTTAACGAAATTTTAGTATTGGCCATGTTTGGCAGCTTTATCTTATTACTTTTTACCGGCGTACCTGTGGCATGGGTACTCGGTGGCGTAGGTGTTATCTTCGCCATGGTCGGCTATCTAACCGACATTTATTTCGACACCTTTACCGGGCTCGATATGACCACCCTAGGTTTGGTG
>DPHD01000005.1:9695-10106 GCA_003523085.1 Oceanospirillaceae bacterium
TATGACCACCCTAGGTTTGGTGGTGAACCGCATATACAAGATCATGGATAACTGGATCTTAGTCGCCTTACCCATGTTCATTTACATGGGTATTATGCTCGACAAATCTGGCGTAGCCGAACGCTTAATGGACGCCATGCAAGACATGTTTGGCAAAGTCAGTGGTGGCCTAGCCATTACGGTTACCTGTATTGGCATTATCTTAGCCGCATCCACCGGCATTATTGGTGCTTCCGTCGTGCTACTGGCCGTAATGTCGCTTCCCGCAATGCAAAAGCAGGGTTACCACATGCCCCTAGCTCTAGGTACCATTGCTAGTGCCGGTACCTTAGGCATCCTCATCCCGCCCAGTATAATGCTGGTAATTATGGCCGATCAGTTGGGGCTTTCGGTAGGTGATTTATTTATGGG
>DPHD01000005.1:10258-10624 GCA_003523085.1 Oceanospirillaceae bacterium
TTCGGTAGGTGATTTATTTATGGGGGCGGTGTTCCCAGGCCTTATCTTAGGTTCCCTATACATTACCTACATTCTACTAGTAGGATGGTTTAAGCCGCATTATGCACCGGTACCTGAAGACGCACGATCGCCAGATTGGTCTGTGTTGTGGCGTGTGATTAAAAGCATTTTCCCTACCTTGCTGCTTATTTTCATGGTGTTGGGTTCCATTTTCGCTGGTATTGCTACGCCCACAGAGGCCTCCGGTGTTGGCGCGCTAGGCGCAACCTTGCTGGCTGCCTATAACGGTAAATTAAGGTTCAGTGTAGTGAAGGACGCCCTTAACGGCACCTACAATACCACGGCCTATATCTTTGCCATTTTCAT
>DPHD01000005.1:10810-11806 GCA_003523085.1 Oceanospirillaceae bacterium
TTGGTATTACGGGAACTGGGCGGTGATGAACTCATCGAATCATTCCTTACGGGATTACCTTTTGGTCCTTATGGCATCATTTTGTTTATTTTGGGCATCATCTTTTTGTTAGGTTTTTTCCTAGATTGGATTGAAATCACGCTCATTGTTTTGCCTCTGTTAGCTCCGGTAGTTTCAGCCTTAGGTCTGGATATTAACGGCTACGGCGTGGTCGACAACCCTGAGCTAGTTTGGTTTGTTATGCTGGTGGCCATGGCCTTGCAAACATCCTTCCTTACTCCTCCCGTAGGCTTTGCTTTGTTCTACCTCAAGGGCGTATGCCCTCCTGGCGTCAAGCTAACTGACATCTACAAAGGTGTGGCACCGTTTATTGTGTTGCAGTTAATCGGTATGTTTGCGCTATTAGCCTGGCCACAAGTGAGCTTATGGTTACCGGCTGTAGCTTATGGCAGTGGACCGGGCTAACGGCTAGCCCTTATACTCTGATCTATCGGTCACCACTATGGTTATTAAACTTTAGGTACTCATGGATCAGAGCATTTTAGAACGAGTTTTTGCAACCGTATTTCCCCTGGTGGCAATATGCACCATTGGTTACGGTTATGGCCGCTGGCGCAAGCCCGACCTTAAGCTAATCAATCAAATCAACATGGAGGTTTTTGTACCTCTATTGGTATTTGTGGTACTGGCCGACCAGTCGGTACCTATCGGCCACCTTGGGCCCATGGCGTTGGCTGCGGTCGTGGTAGTGCTAGGCTCTGGTTTAATACTATGGCCTGTGGTTGCGGCTTCACCTTGGTCCAGCAAAACATTCTTGCCGCCAATGATGTTCAACAATGTTGGCAACATGGGTATCCCGCTGATACTGCTGGCCTTTGGGGATGAATTCTTAGCCATTGCGGTGGTGTTTTTTATCGTTGAAATGACCCTTCATTTTAGTTTGGGGGTGTTTATGATCAACCCCAAAATGCGCCTCATCAGCCTACTCCAGCAACC
>DPHD01000005.1:11978-12937 GCA_003523085.1 Oceanospirillaceae bacterium
GTGATGTTAGCCACCCTAGCAGGTTGTGCCTTTGCGGTTACTGGCATTGAGTTACCCCGTAGTGTGCATATACCGATTGATATGTTGGGGCAAATTTGTATTCCCCTGATGTTATTTACCTTAGGTATTCGCCTCACCAGCATAGAGTTTAATGATTGGAAAATAGGCCTTGTGGGCGCCATTTTATGCCCACTTTCTGGCATTATTGTCGCCCTTGGCGTGCAGCAAATATTACAGTTGCCCAAGGAGCAATATGCGGTGCTAATTGTATTTGGCGCATTGCCCCCTGCGGTGCTCAATTACATGGTGGCCGAGCAATTTCAGCAAGAGCCCAAACGGGTGGCATCGATTGTACTTATTGGCAACTTAATGGCTTTAGTCAGCATTCCCTTAACCCTCATTTTTGTTCTTTGAGGTTTGTTATTTGCTTAGATAGCTGTGATATCATGGCGTTCATACTAGGCCCATCACTAGGCCCCATACGTTTTTGCGGAACAAGCATCCATGATCGACCTTCTTCACCTCCAATACCTCAAGGCAGACCTACAAGCCAACGTTAGCGCCGCCTTACTTGAAGATGTGGGCGACGGTGATATCACTGCCCGCCTTATCCCTGCTAACGAGCAAGCCTCTGCAGGCATTATTACCCGTGAAGATGCCATAATTTGTGGCGTAGATTGGGTTAACGAAGTCGCCCATCAAGTGGATGCGAGCATTACCATCGATTGGATGGTGGCCGATGGCCAAAAGGCCGAAGCCAACCAATTGCTATTTCAAGCCCATGGCAATGCCCGTAGCTTGCTCACTTTTGAGCGTTGCGCCCTAAACTTTTTACAGTGCTTATCAGGCACCGCGTCCATTGCTCATTACTACGCCAGCTTAGTGGCAGACACCAAAGTTAAGCTGCTTGATACCAGAAAAACCATTCCCGGCTTACGCAAAGCCCAAAAATACGCCGT
>DPHD01000005.1:13149-13360 GCA_003523085.1 Oceanospirillaceae bacterium
TTTTTGATTAAAGAGAACCACATAGCCGCCTGTGGTGGCATTGCTGCAGCCATTAGCACCGCTCGCTTGCAAGAGCCGAACAAACCTGTGGAAGTAGAAGTCGAGTCTATGGACGAGCTACAGCAGGCCTTAGATGCCGGCGCAGACCGCATTATGCTAGACAACTTTACCCTGCGCGAAATGCGAGATTCGGTAGCCTTGGCCGCGGGCC
>DPHD01000005.1:13658-13839 GCA_003523085.1 Oceanospirillaceae bacterium
ATGCGTTTTGCTTGATCTGTGTCATTCTGCTGGCCCAGCACGGGGGTTAATATTGACGTAACTCAATAGTGGAGATAAACACCATGGGATACTTCGATAAAACAAATGCACGCTTGTCCATGATGCAACAAATGATGAGCAAAACCAACACAGACTTGAGCAAGGCGTCGCCTTCACAGGC
>DPHD01000005.1:14058-15082 GCA_003523085.1 Oceanospirillaceae bacterium
CACAACAATGCCAAGCCTGGCTTTCAGAGATTGGCGAACAGACAACTGCACCCGAATTCTGCCCCAATCACGCAGTCATGAATAGCAACCTGTCCTAGCAGCTTAAAACAGCATCAAATGATCGAGCGACAGCTTGATGCCAATTTCTTCACCAATTTCATGGTTATGATGGGAATCGGCAAAGCAAGACAAGGTTTGATTGCCCGCCACCAACACCCGGTATAAGAAGTGAGTGCCGCGAAAGCGCTTACTGATTATACGACCCGTAATAGGGCTGTCATCTAGGTGTAACACATCGTCTGGCCGAATAAACACCTCGGCTTCTTGGCCCGCGCTAAAACCATGGGGGCGCTCGCTACACAAGTGGCCAATAGGCGATTCCACACAGGTATCACTGGCCACCTTACAGGCCAAGAAATCGCCTTCACCAATAAAGTCGGCCACAAACCGACCATCGGGCTTGTGATAAATATTGTAGGCCGTATCCCATTGTTCAATACGCCCTTGATTCATCACCGCCACATGGTCGGCCATGGTAAAGGCCTCCGTTTGATCATGGGTGACCAACAGACCTGGTATCTTTTCTTGACGCAAAATAGCACCCACTTCTGGCACTAGCTCTTCCCGCAACATGGCATCCAAGCCAGAAAATGGCTCGTCTAACAATAATAAACTCGGTTTAGGCGCCATAGCGCGTGCCAGCGCCACACGTTGCTGCTGCCCCCCGGACAAGGCATGGGGGTAGCGGTCTTGATAACCACCAAGCCCTACTAAATCCAACAATTCTTCTACCCGTTGTACCTGCTCCGACTTAGGCCAATGTTGCAGACCAAAGGCCACGTTGGCGGCAATGGTCATGTGCGGAAATAACGCCACATCTTGAAACACCATACCTACGTTACGGGTTTCTGCAGCTAAACAAAAATCGTCCTTAGCCAGGGTTTTACCCGATAAACTAATGCTGCCCGATTGCAAAGGTACAAAGCCTGCAATAGCGCGTAGCAAGGTCGATTTACCACAGCCA
>DPHD01000005.1:15230-16240 GCA_003523085.1 Oceanospirillaceae bacterium
AGCAAGGTCGATTTACCACAGCCACTGGGGCCTAACAAACAGCCAATTTCACCCATGCCTACAGCCAAGCTCACGTCATGAACTATGGCTTGTGAGCCATAGGCTATCGTCACCTTATCGATTAATAAGTGCTGCTTCGAATTATCAAATGTCATGGTCATAATTTTTCTCCCACACTACTGTGGACGGCGACGAGCAATGGATGCATGTAACAATAAAACAGGAATCAAACCCACCAGAACAATCATAATAGAAGCTGGCGCAGCATCCACTAAGCGTTCGTCAGACGCCAATTCGTAGGCGCGTACCGCCATAGTATTAAAGTTAAAGGGGCGTAATATTAAGGTGGCGGGCAGTTCTTTTAGTACATCTACAAATACAATCAACACCGCCGTCAGCACCGAACTACGCATGAGCGGCACGTGGATTTTACGCAAAATAGCCAACGGGCTATGGCCCATTGAACGACCGGCATAATCTAAGCTGGGCTTTATTTTTTCTAGCCCTGCTTGCACACTTCCCAAAGCTACGGCTAAAAACCTTACGGTATAAGCAAATAATAAGGCAATTAAGCTGCCCGACAAAACCAGGCCTGGGCTGTCCCAGCCCCAAGCTTCAAATAGCTCGATAATGCGATGATCAATCCAGGCTAACGGGATCAATACACCTATCGCAATAATGGTACCCGGTAAGGCATATCCAAAGCCAGACATAGCTAATACGCCACGCACGGGCTTGATCGGCCGCGCCCGCTGTGCGTAGGCCAGCAAAATAGCCAAAGTAACCGCCACCAGAGCGGCTAAGAAGGCCAGACTAAAGGAGTTCCAAGCTAAGCTTACAAATTCCCAGCCTAAGGGTTCGGCTTCGAACACGGCCCACCATAACAATTGCCCAGCGGGGATCACAAAACCAAAACCTAATGGCACCAAACAGATAATTAGGGCTAATAGTGCTTTGCTTCCACTCAGTGGAATTAGGTCGGCCCGCGCTCTAGATTCTGCCGCCGAATG
>DPHD01000005.1:16388-16513 GCA_003523085.1 Oceanospirillaceae bacterium
CGCTCTAGATTCTGCCGCCGAATGATACCGAGCTCGACGGCGTGAATAGCGTTCGAGCATCACCAATAAAATCACAAAGGCCAGCAAACTAGCGGCTAATTGAGCGGCGGCTGCGGTATCGCCAT
>DPHD01000005.1:16666-17006 GCA_003523085.1 Oceanospirillaceae bacterium
GAGCGGCGGCTGCGGTATCGCCATAGCCATAGAAAGTACGAAAGATGCCGGTCGTAAAAGTACTCACACCAAAATACTGCACCGTTCCGTAATCAGCTAAAGTTTCCATGAGCGCCAACGACAAGCCCGCCACTATAGCAGGCCGTGCCATGGGTAAAGCGAGGCTCCACAAGGCACGCCAGCGGGAGTAACCTAAGCTACAGCCCACTTCGATGCTGCTCACAGACTGTTCTAAAAATGCGGCTCTTGCCATTAAATACACATAGGGGTAGAGCACCAACGACATCATCACTATGGCGCCGCCTAAGGAGCGAATTTCAAAAAACCAGTAGTCGCCATA
>DPHD01000037.1 GCA_003523085.1 Oceanospirillaceae bacterium
GCGTTGAGTGCGAGCAAGTTGGTTTGGAAAGAAATGCCATCAATGAGGTCAACAATAGATGAAATTTTTTGGCTAGACTCGTCAATTTGACTCATAGCATTGACCGCTTTTTTAACGATAGCCACGCCATCAGTGGCTTCTTTCTTACCAGAGGCTACTAATGTTCCCGCTAAGTTAGCATGGTCAGCATTGAGTTGAATGGTAGCGGCCATTTGCTCCATGGACGATGAAGTTTCTTCTAACGAGGCGCTTTGTTGATTAGTGCGTTGACTGAGTTGTTCGGACCCACTGCTGATTTCTCCTGCATTGGAGGCGACGCTATCGCTGACCTCAAGTACAGCCGACACCGCTTGCTCCATTTTATCTACCGAACTATTAAGTGCTTGCTTAAGTTGATGCAGACGCCCTTCGTATTCTCCTTCAACACGCTGCGTAAGGTCCCCTAGGGCCATCGCCTCAGTTACCTCTACACTTTCTTCTAATGCCTTGGCGATACCACCAATGGATGAATTGATGACTGATTTTAGGCGATTGAGGTCACCTTCGAGATCTAGCTCGACACGCTGATCAAAGTTACCGGATGCAGCGGCTTCCATAACAATGTTGATTTGGCCAATCGCTTTCTCCATTACCGTTAGTGTATTGGTGAGTAAGTTACGAAACTCACCCTCCATTTCCAAACCTTCTAAACGGTAACTAAAATTACCGGAGGAGATGGCGTGCATTACTTGCGTGAGCCCATACATCGTACGCTCTACGCTTTCGGCGGATTCATTTACTCCATGTTTCAACGTTTCCATATCGCCGTAGAAATCCGTTTCTATTCGACTTTCGAACCGGCCTTGAGCAATATCCCCCATAACCCTGTTAGACTCACCAATAGCCAGTTGAAAGGTTTTCAGTAAACGATTCAGCGAGTATGAAATGTGGCCTAATTCGTCTTTGCTAACAATTTTTTCAGCGCGAAGACTAAAGTCTCCAGTTGAGGTAACGCGACCAAACAAAGCGGCTAAGGCTGCAATGGGGCGACTAAAGAAACCTGACACATAGAAGGACAGCAACAACAGCAATACTGCCGCCGCACTACCGATCCGGTACAACTCATGATAAATGTCTGTTAGCTGGCCAGTTAGGTCCACTTCTTCACTTTCTGCCACAATTGCATAAGTAACACCAAATATATCAACCGGCGTGTACGCCGAGGTGGCGAGTGCTTCGCCTCCAAAAGCTAATTGACCTGGGCCCACAAGAGATAGTTCTCCAGCTTCTCCCGTAGCTTGAGGGTGAATCATAATGGCATTAATGGCGTCGATAGTGAGTTGCAACGCCATCACCATCACCATTTTTCCTTGCTTATCAAGGACAGGTAAACCAACAAAGCTCGCTGACTCACCTTGACTTGGACCGTATACAGAGAAATCCGCAAAACCGTATGCCTGGGCCTTCAATACTTCTTGGAAGACTTCACCTAGCCCACTCTGCGCATACTCTCCGTCGAACAGATTGGTGCGGTAATCCTCTCGTTTTTTAGCGCTGTAGATCACATCACCAGCAAGGTCGACTAGATACATGTCTGCATAACCGTGTCGGGTGATAAAATCAACAAAAAGACCTCCACCGTAAGCTGTGGTGGGTACGTACGCTGTGGCTTCTTTCCCAGACTGCTGGATTGCCGAGGCCACGGCCGCCAAGTCCTCTGCATCGTAACGGACCCCCAAGACGTAATTTTCAAGTAGTACTTTCTTAATTTCTCGTACGGATTCTAGTCTTTGCTGGGACTTTTCCTGGAGGTTGTCAAACGAACCACTAATCGACCACCAGCTAATGCCAAAAAAGGGTATGGCGGAAAACACTACAAACACAATCATCAGCTTAATTCTAATGGATAGATTGGCATATCCAGTGACAACTAATAAGTTCATAAAAACCTCTGAAATGCCTAAGTTATAAGTTGATGTTTATCATAATCAGTAGATTTCATTCGTAGTTTTTTGCTCAGAATTTCGACACTTCCTCATCATTTTAAGTAGTCAAACGATGTAATACACCATCATAAATGATGGTATTTGAATCCATTAGAGTTAAAATGAGCTAGAAATTTAAGTGGTTGAGATCGAATATAGAAAAGTTGTGTTCACTAAGACTGGCGCTTAGGTGTTGAAATGCTGATAAATAATTTGCTGCAAATTACTGGATTGTTAGGCTTGGCGTAAAAGGACGGGATAAAGAATGGACTTAGTTAACCGATTTAACTATGTCATCGTCCTTAGACTTGCAGTGCACGGTCAATAAGGCCACACCCAACACAATCACGGCGCCGCCAATCATCATGCGTGGATTCACCGGTTCCCCTAGAAACAGGTAACCACCCAAAATCGAGAATACCGGCAACAATAGCAGGTAAGGCCCTGCTTGCGACGCCGGATAGCGGCCCAGCACGTGATACCAACAAGTGTAACCCAAGGCCGTCATCACGATGCCTAAATAAGCCACGGCACCCCACACAGCAACACCCGCGCGAGTCAGATGATACCAATGCTGATCTTCTATCAGCAACGAGGCCACCAATAACTGTGGCGCTGCAAATACCGACACCCAAGCAATGGTCGCCATACCCGAAAGCCGGTTAGGCTGGCTTTGTGTTAAGCGGCGCATAAGCGCCTGGCCCAAGGCCCACATAAACGCCCCACCTATGGCCAAACCAATACCTAACCACTTGCCCACTAAGTTGGGCGCTCCGGTAAGTGTATAGATACCTACAAAGGCAATGGCTAAACCCAGCAATTGGCGGCGAGTAAGGCGGTCGCCCAGCCACACGGCACTAATAAGCAATAAAAACGGGGTTTCAATCTGCACAATCAAAGCTGTAGTGCTGGCGTCTAATAGTTTTAAACCATTATAAGACAAGCCATATTGCAAGGTAGAACCCACCA
>DPHD01000094.1:0-3616 GCA_003523085.1 Oceanospirillaceae bacterium
CGCTATTTGGCCCGTAAATAGTGAGTAATCATAGGCTTTGCTTCTCATTTTGTAGTTTTTTAACGTATAGTAGGGGGGTTAATTAATACTCCAGCGCGTAACTTATCGGCATTATCCACAGCCACAAGCTGTAACACCGAAGAGTTTCTGGCTTATCCGCCAAAAAATGAAGGGAACCTATGACTACTAACAAACAAACCATACATTACACTCTAACTGATGAGGCGCCTTCATTGGCAACCTGCTCACTGCTGCCTATCGTTAGAACCTTTACCGAAGCTGCTGGCATTAAGGTGAAGATCACTGACATTTCCTTAGCCGGTCGTATTCTGTCTGCTTTTAGCGAGTTTCTTAGCGAAGACCAGAAGGTTGTAGATGGGTTGGCATTTTTGGGCAGCCTAACACAAGACCCAGATGCCAATATTGTGAAGCTACCCAATATTAGCGCCTCAGTACCTCAGCTAGACGCCTGTATAAAAGAACTGCAAGAACAAGGTTATAAACTACCAGATTACCCGCAGATTGCTCATACAAGTGAAGAAGAACAGATCAAACAGCGCTACGGAAAAATCTTGGGTAGTGCCGTTAACCCAGTATTACGGGAAGGCAACTCAGATCGTCGCGCCCCCAGTGCAGTAAAAGACTATGTGCGTAAGTATCCCCACAAAATGGGGCGTTGGAGCATGGCGTCACGTAGCCACGCTGACTACATGCGTAAAGGTGATTTTTACTCCGGCGAAAAATCTATTACCCTTGAAGAAGCCACCGACATCCGTATCGAATTTGTCGATGGAGATGGTGTAGTTACGGTTAAGAAACAGCTCAGTATAGAAGCTGGCGAGATCGTTGATAGCATGTATATGAGCGTTAATGCTTTACGAGCCTTCTTAGAAGAAACCCTTAACGATGCCAAAGACGCTGGTGTGATGTGGTCTTTGCATGTTAAAGCTACCATGATGAAGGTGTCTCACCCGATCGTGTTTGGTCATGCCGTAACCGTGTTCTACAAAGAGTTGTTCGAAAAATATGGCCCGTTGTTTGACAAGCTAGAAGTCAATCCTAACAACGGCTTGAGCAGCGTTTACGAAAAAATTGCTGAATTGCCTCGTTCTTTCAGGGAAGAGATCGAAGAAGATATCCATGCCTGTTACGAGCACCGCCCTGAGCTGGCCATGGTCGATTCTGTTAAAGGCGTGACCAACCTACACGTGCCTAGTGACGTTATTGTTGATGCATCTATGCCTGCAATGATCCGTAATGGCGGCCGTATGTGGGGCCCAGATGGTAAAGCAAAGGATTGTAAAGCGGTAATGCCAGAAAGTACCTACGCTACTATCTACCAAGAAATGATCAGTTTCTGCAAAACTAACGGCGCTTTTGATCCTACCACTATGGGCACGGTACCCAATGTCGGACTAATGGCTAAAAAAGCTGAAGAGTACGGCTCGCACGATAAGACTTTTGAAGTTGAAGCTGCAGGTGTGATGCGCGTTGTCAAAGCCGATGGCACAGTGTTGATGCAGCACGATGTTGAAAAGGGTGATATCTGGCGCGCTTGTCAAACTAAAGATGAGCCCGTACGTGATTGGGTTAAGCTGGCTGTAACCCGTAGCCGTCAATCAAACACGCCGGCTATTTTTTGGTTAGATCGCAACCGTCCCCATGATATCCAGTTAATCAAGAAGGTTGAGCTGTACCTTAAAGACCACGACACCGAAGGTCTTGATCTTAGAATCCTTAATTATATCGAAGCTATTCGCCGCAGCATGGAACGTATGATTCGTGGTCGTGACACCATCTCCGTATCCGGCAACGTGTTACGTGATTACCTTACAGACCTATTTCCTATCATGGAATTAGGTACGTCGGCCAAAATGTTATCCATTGTGCCAATGCTGAAGGGCGGTGGTATGTACGAGACTGGCGCTGGCGGTTCAGCACCTAAACACGTACAGCAGGTGCTCGAAGAAAACCACCTGCGTTGGGACTCATTAGGTGAATTTATGGCGCTTGCGGTCTCCCTTGAAGATATGGGTATTAAGCAAGGTAACAAACGTGCTGCAATTTTGGCTCAAACCTTAGATGCCGCTACCGGTAAGCTGTTGAAAAACAACAAGTCTCCGTCACGTAGAACCGGCGAATTAGACAACCGCGGTAGCCATTTTTATTTAGGTATGTACTGGGCTGAAGCTTTGGCTGCTCAGACCGACGATGCCGATCTTGCTAAAATATACGCACCATTTTCACAAAAAATGGCGGCTAATGAAGAGCAAATCATCAACGAATTACGTACAGTTCAAGGTACCCCGGCAGCTGTTAATGGGTACTACCATGCCAGCCGTGTCGACGTTAAAGCGGTGATGAGAGCCAGTACTACCCTCAATGGGCTATTGGCCGAGGCTACTGCTGCTGCAGTAGCCAGCTAAAAACTAGACCTGCGGCAAACACTCTGGTCATCCCGGACTTGATCTGGGATCTTATTTTACTGCCTGAGGTCCTGAATCAAGTTCAGGATGACTAAACAATGCACTGCCGTTGTATATGTAGCTTAGGTACTGGTTTAGTTAAAGGCGTTAACTCTTTGAGTTAGCGCCTTTTTTTTCGACTTACAAACGCACACCAATCACCTGAACCACAGCGCCTTCGCCGTAATGGCCACTGCCTTCATGGATATCACGTACCACTTCTTGATTTAGGTCTAAGCGTAATGGATTGAGTTCGGTGGCTAACTCCAAGCTTTGCATCATTAACGCAGCGTTAGGTGGTCCCCCGGTTTTAAATTCCAGTTGCTTTGGTGTATAGGCCTCTAGTAGTAACACACCTCCAGTGGCAAGCGCCGTTGGTATGTTGCAGTGCACCTGGCGCCGTAAAGGCGCAGGTAGGTGGCAAAAAATAGAAACAATGCCGGTCCATTGGCCTTGCCCCAAATCATAATCCGCTAGGTCTGCATGTACAGTGGCTACGGATACACCTTGTTGGCGCGCAAGCTTCTGGGTCTTTGCTAGTCCCACCTCAGAGCTATCTACGGCGGTGACATGGTAGCCCAAGCTGGCTAAGTAGACTGAGTTTCTTCCTTCACCATCGGCCAAACACAAAATCTTTGATTTGGGCAGGCGTGCTGCGTTGAGCCGCAGAAAATCATTGGGCTGGGTGCCATATACGTAGTCTAGGCTGGCGTATCGTTGATCCCACATCGCTTATGAGGCCTGTGACAAGGCACGATAAGCTAGACGGCCACCCTTAATAAACATGGCTTGCTCATAACCCATGTCCCGTAATGATGCCGCAGACAAAGCACCACGGTT
The DNA here is from genome assembly GCA_003523085.1 of Oceanospirillaceae bacterium. Taxonomy (GTDB): domain Bacteria; phylum Pseudomonadota; class Gammaproteobacteria; order Pseudomonadales; family Balneatricaceae; genus Njordibacter. The sequence continues at coordinate 3,306 of DPHD01000094.1, forward strand.
ATTGGCATTGCAATAACAAATAATAGTGCTGTTTAAGTCTGGAATAATGCCTTCTATATTCATTTCCAATTTGCCACGACTGACATTTAAAGAACCGCTGATGTGGTCCTTGTTGTACTCTTCTTGATCACGGATATCAAGCAAGATGGCACCACTTGCAACCAGGGCATCCACTTGATTGGGGTTAACCGCCTCTACGCGAGCCATTGCTTGGTCGGACATGGTTTGGAACTTTTCGGTGTAAGCCATCTTGTTTCTCGAGGATAAGGTTTAAGGCTGTATATTAGTCAAGTCTAATTAAAATAACAAGG
>DPHD01000094.1:4002-12973 GCA_003523085.1 Oceanospirillaceae bacterium
CCCTGCAATGAATAAATATTACATTGGGTTTCCAACGATGGCTCAGCCGACATTAGCTGTGCTACAGCCCATGCGCTACGCTTGCCGGTTTGACAATAGAATACATAGGTGTAGTTTTGTTTTGGTCTGAAGTTGTTGGAGAGACGCCCTAAGGGGATGTTTATACCACCTAAATTGTTGGCCTCAAAATCTTGCTGGCTGCGCAGGTCCACCAGTACCGTATTGCTGCTTGTATGCACGCCATCTAGCGCTTCTGCTGAAAGTATGTGGGCTTGGTCTAAGGATGACGCAGGGAGTTGATAGTCTGCACTGAGTTGTTCCTTCGATGCGGTGTCATTGCATAGAGCACACTCAGGGGACTTTTTCAGCTGGATCTTGGTTAAGCCAAAGGGCCAGCTAGAAACTTGAATTAATTCGTTGTGCTTGGTCTCTTGGATTGCGCACAGGTGTTCTAATGCCAGGCTGGCCTGCATAGTGCCCATCATACCTGGCATAACGCCTAGCACACCTGCTTGGTTGCAATCGGGTGCGTTGCTAAGTTTAGGAAATAAACATCTAAAACAGGAGTGTTTTGGTTGAAACAGCACGGCCTGACCTTGTTGGCCCAGTACGCTGCTGTAAATCCATGGTTTACTCATGTCATGGCAGACATCGTTAATGAGGTAGCGTGCAAAAAAATTGTCCGTGCAGTCAATCACTAAGTCGGCGCTGCTAAGAATGTGTTTTGCATTGCTCGGCGATAGTCGTTCGCTCACGGTATTGATACTAACGAGGTGATTGTGTTTTCTTAGACGTTGGGCCGCAGCTTCAACTTTTTTCATGCCTATATCGTCTTCGGTAAACAATATTTGCCGTTGTAGGTTGGACAAAGACACATCATCTGCATCTACTAAGGTGAGTGTTCCTACACCTGCAGCCGTTAGATAAAGTGCTACCGGGCAGCCTAAACCTCCCATTCCAACAATCACGATATGAGATTCACGGCAACGATTTTGCCCTACTGGGCCAAAGTTGGGTAGTTGTAAGTGACGTTGATAACGCTCTTGCTCATGGTTGGTAAAGAGGGGCTTTTCTGGCGACGAGTGAGGCATGGGTTAGGTCCTGTTGGCTTCAATTTGTTGCAATAAATGACGCGTCATTTGCTCAGGGTTTAGTGCCTTAGTAATGCAGGTTATTAAGGCAATGCCACTGACTCCAGTGGCTGAAATAGCTGCTATGTTGCCAGCATCAATGCCTGCGATGGCCACTAAAGGCCGACCTAACAGGCTCTTACACCAGTAATCCAAACCATCCATGCCGTAAGGTATCCAGGGCATGACTTTAGTGGTGGTGGTGAAGATAGGGCCGCACGCGATATACGAGGGTTGGATAGTTAGGGTTTTAGCTAATTCAAAGTGACTGTGGTTACTGATACCAAGTCTAAGTCCAGACTTGGCGATTGCGCTTAAGTTTGCTGCTTGTAAATCTTCTTGGCCTAGGTGAACACTATAAGCTCCTGCGGCTATGGCTTGGCGCCAGTGATCATTGATAAAGAGTCTGCATTGATGACGTTTAGCCACCGCTACGGCCCGCCCTATCTCTGTTTGTAGGGCAGTGCCTTGTAACTCTTTAACCCTTAATTGGGCGGTAGTGACACCTTGACTCAATACGCGCTCTAACCAGTCAGTACTATCTACAATGGGGTATAGGCCTAGTTGCTCAGGTTCACCATGGCCCACACAGGTAGGAAATGTAAGTGGCTTTAGGTTTTTATTGATGCATTGGTCTGCATACTCAGGCCAATGACGACTGGGAAACCCTTGAGGCGCAACACAACCTTGCTGACCATCGATGCCTTGGGCTGCTTCAAGTGCTGCTTGCATCATCATTTTGCCGATGATCAGTGCGTCACGAACTTCATAACCCAGAGCCATAAGTGAACTTAAGCTTGAGGCTAAGGCGCAACCCGTACCTCTATTGTGGTGAGTTTTTATACGAGGCTGAGACAAGCTAAAGAGCTGTTCTGGTCCGGCAATATAATCGTGCACATGGGTTTGGTTGGCGCTAGATATGGTTTCATGCCCACCTTTTACAACCACCCAGGGTACACCCAAAGCTTGTAATTTTTGCGCAAGTTGCCACGGGTCGCTTTCGTCATTGTCTCCCAGCTTCAATAGGCGCTTGGCTTCTGGAATATTGGGTGTCACCAAGGTGCATAAGGGCAGCAGCTGTTCAACCATTGCCGTAATCATAAAATCCGTGGCCGTGTTGCCTTTACTACTGGTCGCAAGCACTGGGTCTAAGGTGATAGGGACACTGCAATGGGCCAATAAATCGGCCAACAAATAGACCTGCTCTATACTCGCCAATAAGCCTATTTTGATGGCTTTGGGATGTAAGCTTAAGCCGCTTTCAACTTGTTGCTTCAGGGCCCTAGAGCTAACTGGGTTGAGGCTGACCAAGGCATGATTGGTTTGGGCGGTAACAGCGGTAATTGCTGTGACACAATGCAGCCCCAACGATGCGCTACAACGGCTGTCCATTTGGATACCGGCCATGGCGATAGAGTCACTGCCACCGATGCACAAGATCACGCTTTTATCCGCTGTGCGTGGGGGTAGGCAGTGGCTTAGAACTGGATAACTCATAAGCCTTACCCTTGATGCCAGAAGGGTGTGCCTAGGGTAGGCGTACTGGGTTGTGCGGTCTCACTAGGGGTAACAATGCCTGCTTTGTAAGCAAGGCGGCCAGCTTCTACAGCGGCGCCAAAGGCTTTGGCCATAGCTATTGGGTCAGGTGAGCGGGCTACGGCGGTATTCAATAATACAGCGTCATAACCCATCTCCAATGCTTGAGCGGCGTGCGACGGAGCCCCAATGCCAGCATCAACAATCAAGGTTATATCCGGCAGACGCTGGCGCAAATTTTGTAGTGCGTAGGGGTTAATTAAACCTTTTCCCGTACCAATGGGGGCGCCCCATGGCATTAATATACGACAGCCAGCGGCCACTAATTTTTCGCACAAAATAAAGTCGTCCGTGCAATAGGGGAAAACCTCAAAACCTTGTTGTGTTAACTCCTGAGTAGCCTCCAATAGTGCGAATGGATCAGGGTGTAGGCTATGTTCGTCGCCGATGACTTCCAGTTTTATCCAGTTAGTAGCAAATAACTCACGGGCCATATTAGCGGTATTGATGGCCTCCTTTGCAGTGGTGCAGCCAGCAGTATTAGGCAGGATGTTTAGATCCAGTTCGCGCAACAGCTGCCAGTAGTTGTGTCTGCCAGCTAGGTCTGTTGCTTGAAATGCCGTTTGGCGTCTTAGTGATACGGTCACCACTTGAGAGCCAGAGGCCTGAATAGCCTGCTGCATAATCGTAGGAGAAGGGTAGAGGGCAGAGCCTATGAGTAGTCGGCTACCTATTTGTTTGTCTGCTAGGTTCCACATCTTAACCGCCCTGCATAGGCACGAGTAATTCAATCTCATCGCCATTTTTAAGAGGGGTCGCCCCATAGAGTGATTGCGCAACGAAAGATTGGTTTACAGCAATGGCAAACTGATCGGGTAGGTTGCTTTGTTGCTGTAAAAACGCTTCTAAGCTGACGTTATCTGGTGTGCTTATTGGCTGAGCATTTAACATGATGTGCATGGGTATTCCTTGTTTGGTCCTAGCTTGTCTGCTCTTGGCTTTGCTTGGCTAGGGCCTTTGCAGAGATCAATAGGGTGATGAATGTTGGGGAAGATTAAATCGTCATTGGCTTCAATACATTTTATGGCTTCTTCGGCTAGGGTAGGAGCCAATAAGTAACCGTGGCGGTATAGACCATTGATCTTCAATAAACCTTGGCGGCTATAAATGGCCGGTAAATTGTCGGCTAATGCAGGGCGACAACCTGTGGCAGTGCCAACAATACGCGCTTCGGCAAAGCCTGGGTGTAACGAATAAAGCGCAGACAACAGCTCAAGTGCTGAACGAACGCTTATGTTACTGGTGTCTTCACTTTCAATTTGTGTAGCCCCGAGCAGGTAATGATGATTTGCTCTGGGGACTAAGTACAAACGGTAGTGGGGGTGCATTAAACGCACCATCTGGGTAATGTCAACTTCTGGAGCGTGTACTTCTAGCACCTCCCCACGCACACCTCGTAGCTGAGGCATTTGTGGTTTTGCACCAAGGCCTCGACAATCAACGGCCCAATCAAACACATGATTGCCCATGGTGCTGGTAATACAGCCAGAGCTAACATTTTCGACTCTTGTTTGATGATGCCATGTCACGCCAGCAGCCACTATTCGTTGTTGCAGTATTTTTAGAAGTTCATGGGTGTAAATCCATGATTCCTGCGGCAGGTAAATGGCTTGATTAAAATGTTCAGCCAAACCGCTGTTGTGATTAAACAGAGCTGACTGGTTCAAATGATGCACTTTACCGGGCTCAATATCATGGGCTTCAAGCTGTTGCAAAAAGCGCTGTAAATAAGAGGTGTCCTGTGGGTGAGCCAACACTAGGCTGCCGCCTTGGTGCCATAGAGGCTTGCTAGTCAGGTCTTTAATTAGGTCAGGCCACAGGTCTAAGCTGTGCATGCCCATGTTAAATATCCCCGTATCAGCCGTTTCCAGTTCTGCATAAGGTGCCAGCATACCCGCAGCAACAAAGGCCGCAGCAGACTCTTGGTTCAAAGCGGCTTGATCGAATAGAGTGACCCGGTAGCCCCGTTGCTGGAGTTGCCATGCTAGAAGTCGGCCCATAAGGCCGGCTCCAGCAATACCTACAGTTAGGTTAGTGGCGGGCATACAGCTAGACTTCACTGTAAATTTCACTTCCTTCAGACTTAAACTTAGTCGCCATGTCGGCCATGCCAGCTTCTTGTTCCTGCTTGGCAGCAAAGTCTCGCACTTCCTGGGAGATCTTCATGGAACAAAACTTGGGGCCACACATGGAGCAAAAGTGAGCTACTTTTGCCGCATCTTTAGGCAAGGTTTCATCGTGATATGCACGTGCAGTGTCTGGGTCTAAGCTCAAATTAAACTGATCATCCCAACGGAACTCAAAACGTGCTTTGGACAGCGCATTGTCTCTAAGTTGTGATGCAGGATGCCCTTTGGCTAAATCTGCTGCGTGAGCGGCAATTTTATAGGTAATGATGCCTTCTTTCACATCGTCCCGGTTGGGTAATCCTAAGTGTTCTTTCGGCGTTACATAACACAGCATAGCGCAGCCATACCAAGCGATCATGGCCGCGCCAATGCCCGATGAAAAATGATCGTAGCCTGGAGAAATATCAGTCACTAGTGGGCCTAAGGTATAAAAAGGTGCCTCATGGCAATGCTCTAGCTGTTCGTCCATGTTGGCCTTGACCATGTGCATAGGCACATGCCCCGGGCCTTCAATGAATACTTGAACGTCGTGTTTCCAAGCCACTTTAGTTAATTCACCCATGGTACGTAATTCGGCAAATTGGGCCTCATCGTTGGCATCTGCAAGACAACCAGGGCGTAAGCCATCGCCTAAGGAAAAGGTCACATCATAAGCCTTCATGATGGCGCAAATGTCTTCAAAGTGAGTGTATAAAAAGTTTTCTTGGTGGTGGGCTAAACACCACTTGGCCATGATAGAGCCGCCCCTAGACACAATGCCGGTAATGCGTTTGGCGGTCATAGGCACGTAGCGCAACAAAGTGGCTGCGTGGATAGTAAAATAGTCCACACCTTGTTCGGCTTGTTCAATCAAAGTGTCACGAAACACTTCCCAAGTGAGGTCTTCGGCGACGCCGTTCACTTTTTCCAAGGCTTGATAAATAGGCACTGTACCGATAGGGACTGGTGAATTGCGCACGATCCACTCTCGGGTTTCGTGAATATTGTCGCCGGTGGAGAGGTCCATTACCGTGTCACCACCCCAGCGGGACGACCAGACCATTTTTTCTACTTCCTCTTCAATGGAAGAAGTAACCGCGCTGTTGCCAATGTTGGCATTAATTTTTACCAAAAAGTTACGACCGATAATCATCGGTTCTGTTTCTGGGTGGTTGATGTTACATGGAATAACAGCCCGACCAGCGGCCACTTCATCACGCACAAACTCTGGGGTAATGTAGCCTGGAGTATTGGCCCCAAAATTTTGTCCTGGATGCTGTTCGGCTACCGCCTTTTGCATGGCAACTTGATCTAGACCGAGGTTCTCTCGGATGGCGATGTATTCCATCTCAGGGGTGATAATACCCTTGAGAGCATAATGCAGTTGGCTCACGTTAACACCCGCTTTGGCACGACGTGGTTTACGTTTTTGCTGAAAACGTAAACCTTCTAAGGCGATGTTTTGCTTCCGCACTAGGCAGTAATCGGAAGAAAACTCAGTTAATTCTTCAGTGTCGTTGCGTTCTTCAATCCACTGTTGACGCACACTTGGCAAGCCGTTACGAACATCAACGGTTTGGGTTGGATCGGTATAAGCGCCCGAGGTGTCATAGATGCGAACAGGAAGGTTAACTTCTAAATCGCCATTCTGTAGATGGGTTGGGCTTTGGCTCACTTCGCGCATGGCGACACGAATGTCAGGCCGGCTGCCTGTGACGTAGACTTTGCTCGAATTTGGTAAGGGTTGAACTGAAAGGGTATCAACTGTGGCCGTTTGGCTCAGGTTGTTGATAGTCTTGGTGTTGCCGTTTTTTCTCATGTTGCACTCCATTGGGGTGGTATACATGCGACCTGACGGCGAGCCAGAGGGTATTAACCCAAAATGGCTGTGGTTGGCTTGTTCCCTACGCAGGTATTAACCTGATCAGGTGCGACGGGTTTGAATAACTTCATCTCGGCCAGTTAACTACTGGCACCCCGACAAGACGCGATAAAATATTCGATGGAGTCTACATTAATTTTTTTCCATTACTATAGAGTCTTTTTAAATTAACATGGGCACTAGCCTCGGCGATATATTTGCTGTGCCGCAGCGACGCCACTGCCCAGTTTAATGTTATAACCCAAATCGACCATTACCATTTCAGCGCTTGCAATGCCTGATAAGGCCATGACATCGGTCATTGCGCCAAGGTGTCCAATGCGAAATAGTTTGCCTGCCATTTGCCCAAGACCGCCACCAAAAGATACGCCATAAGCTTTGTAAGCGTGTTGCGTGATCAGGTTCGCATCCATGCCTTGTGGCACCATGATGGCCGTTACAGTATCTGAGTATAGGTCTGGGCTTTTAGCGCACAGATTTAGACCCCATGCGTTTACCGCAGCCCTAACGCCCTTCGCAATGCGGTGGTGTCTTGCGTACACATTCTCCATGCCTTCGCTAAGAAGTAGGCTTACGCTGGCTCTTAGGCCGCTAAAAAGCTGTACAGGAGGCGTGTAGGGGTAGCTTCCAATGGCGTTGGCATTGGCCATGTCGTTAAAGTCAAAAAAGCAGCGTGGTAGGGTTGCGGTTTTGGTCGCTTGCATAGCCTTTGGGCTGACGCCGACGATAGCCAAACCCGTATTCAGCATGAAGCCTTTTTGAGCGCCGGTAATAGCAATGTCTACACCCCAATCATCCATGCGGAATTCCATGCTGGCCAAAGAGCTAACCGCATCCACCATCAGCAATGCCTCATGCTTGGCTGCGTCCATAACCTTACGCACCCCATGTACATCACTTTTTACCGCTGTAGCGGTTTCGTTGTGGGTCACCAATACCGCTTTGATATGGCCTTGTGTGTCGGCGCATAGGCGGCGGCCAAATTCTTTGATCGGCGCCCCGGTGCCCCATTCACAATCAATCACCTCCACGTCGAGACCAAACCGTTGACACAGATCGATCCAACGTTGGCTGAACATGCCGTACCGGGCAATAAGTACTTTATCGCCAGGGCATAGGGTATTGCTGATCGCACCTTCCCAGCCACCAGTGCCGGTTGCTGAAAACAGTAATACTTGACCCGTTATTGTTTTAAAGACCTTTTTAAGGTCATCTAAAAGGGGCATGTAATGGTCTGCAAAGTCGGGTGCTCGGTGGTCAAAGTTGCTGATGTTCATGGCGGCTTTAAGTACATCAGGCGTGTTAGTTGGGCCTGGGATAAAAATTGGATTTTGATGTTGCATCATTACTACCTTTGGTTACGTCAGTCTATATCGGTAGTTTGCGTTCTAATTTACTAATAAACAATTTTTTTAAAAAATAATTCCATTTAAAATTAAAATAATTAACTTATTGAAAATAAACGTTATTTAATATTTCAATAAATATAGTTTCATATTTTCGGGAAATTAAAGTTGAAAAGTTTCCACGCTTATCGGTTAATACAATAGTTAAATTGTGGAGGTGTAAATGTTAAATGACATAAAACGTGGCCGTGGTCGCCCTAGAAACGTTGCTACTGACGCGGGTAAATCAACCGTGCAAGCGTTAGATCGAGGTATCGCTTTGCTACAAACAATCGCTCAGCACCATGGCGTGAGCTTAAGTGATTTATCGGTGCAGGTGGGTATGCCAGCTTCTAGCGCACACCGGTTGTTGATGACCCTGCAGCAACATGATTTTGTCGATTTTGATGAAAATACCCAACTGTGGCAAGTGGGTATTGAGGCGTTTAGGGTGGGCAGTGCCTACTTGTCACGGACCAACTTTATTGAAGCGGCGCAAGCACCGTTACGTCATTTGATGGAAGCCACCGGTGAAACGGCGAATTTAGCGGTCATGGACAATGCGGAAGTGGTATTTGTAGCTCAAGTGGAAACGACCAACCCTATCCGGGCCTTTTTTAGTGCGGGCACGCGTGCACTTATGCATTCATCAGGCATTGGTAAAGCCTTGCTTGCACAACTGCCGCGGAATAAGGTCGACGGTTTGTTAAAGACGGTTGGTTTGCCCCAATACACCGCCAAGACGCTTGTCACCCCTCAAGACCTGTATGCCGACTTAGATCTAATCTCAGCACGGGGCTGGTCGTTTGATGAAGAAGAGCGTTATACCGGCATGAGTTGTGTTGGTGCGGCGATACGTAACGCCCACGG
>DPHD01000014.1:0-2842 GCA_003523085.1 Oceanospirillaceae bacterium
AACAACAACATTGATAACACCCGATTTGACCCAGCTACTACCCCGGAGTTAGTTCAGGCACTGCAACAAATGAGCTACCAGGCGCTGCACTTTTTACGTCAGCACTTGGGCGCCCGAATGGCAGCGGAGGAGCTGGTTTATCAAGGTGAGAGCCGCCTAAAGGATCAGGCCTATCAGCTCACAGACCGCTATATCGACCGTGCAAAAAAACTCATCCCGCTATATCAGTCCCAAATTGGCAGCCCAAACCCAGAGAGAGCCATGGCCAACGCACTACAAATGATTGCCACCATGATCACCAGTCAGTCCATGCGCCCCACGCCACATTTGCCCCACGATGACGATGCCCTTGTGGCCGTACTGGTGCAGGGAGCAGGTGGCATGCTGGAGTTAAAGCCGTGCCCTTAAGTCAACCACAGTGGATGCAAGGCTTTCCTCCCAAAAGAGAGTCTGTGATTCGATTTGACGATGGTAGCTTCTATCAATGGCCCCAATTTAAATGGTCGGTATGCAATATTCAGCAACTGGTACCCACCAAAACCGTTTGGCGTGGCGACGGGGCCGCACAACCATTGTTGCAAGACCTATGGCCGTTACAAGATCAAATGATCACCAGCGAGGGGGGCGAACGAGCCAGCTGGCAGCAAGTGATGGATTATACCCACACCGACGGTCTCACCATTCTCCATAAAGGCAAGTTAGTCCATGAAAGTTATCACGGGGACCTACAAGCCGGACAGGCACACTTAATTATGTCGGCCGCCAAATCAATGGTGGGCGTGTTAGCCCAAATGTTGATCGCAGATGGGTCATTAGACGCTGATGAACGGGTCATCCACTACCTACCAGAACTTGCTCAGTCGGCTTTTGCAGACGCCAGCGTCAGGCAAGTGTTGGACATGGAAACCAGTATGGTGTTTGACGAAAATTACCTAGATGAGGGGTCGGAGGTGTGGCGCTACCTACGTTGTGGGGGCATGCTGCCACAACAAGCAGGTACATGGGAATGTTTAACAGATTACCTGGTCGATATTCAAAAACATAAAGAGCACGGTGTTGCCTTTGCCTACCGCGAACCCAACATTAATGTTGCCAGCTGGTTGCTGCGGCGCATCACTGGGCAACATCTCAATCATTTGTTGAGTGACATGGTTTGGCAACATATTGGTGCCAGCCACGACGGTCTATATATGCTGGATCCGTCAGGGGCCGAAACCACCATGGCACTTACCATGCGCAGTTTCGCACAATTTGGCGAGTGGGTTCGCACTCACGGTCACGGCCAACTGGATCCAGCGGTCATGTCTGAGTTATTTGCCGGTGGCGACCCTACCAAATTCGCAAAAGCGGCCTTACCAGCCATGCAAGGGTGGTCCTATAAGTCCTTGTGGTGGGTGCGTCATATGCCCCACGGCAATGCCATATGTGCCCGTGGGGCCCATGGACAATTACTATACATTGATCCCGCTAAAGAGCTGGTTGTGGCTTGGTGTTCCAGCACCCAGATTCCCACAGGATACTCACATGACCATTGGCGCATGCCTCTGATTGATTTAGTGAGTCAGCAAATCTCCATCACTTCTTCAGCTTCTTTCCATAGATCTTCAGGAAGTGTCCCATAGTTCCTCATTGTTGGGGTGTTTAATAGGCCTTATATCTACACACCCAACGATAAGGCACTCATCATGGATCTTCATTTACTACAACACCCCAAAACCACACACCACATCAGCTCCGCAGAATACCTGCAGGTTGAACTGCTGATGTTGTACGGCGAAAGTTGTGATATTGGCCAAGGCAAACACTATACCAGCCTCACCAAACGCGGTTATAAACGCCTGTTGAAAGACATACACCATGTTCAGCAACACCTAAAGACGTTACGCAGCACCTATCTTATCGATGCCGACGGCGACACACTGGTGACCGTAGGGCAGCGCTATAACGGCCGTCCTAGTACAGGAGGAGCGCTCCGTGCAAGCCATTGATACCTTTGAACACCGTTGTGTGGCCTATGAAGATCAAACTAATATGAGCCACGATACGCCCGCCAACCGTGTATTTCAGCGGTCCCACGCGGTAGTTTATGAGGAAGTGGAATATATGCTGCCAGAGCATCCACCGAGTGCTGAAATGCTGGCCATTATGGTCAAGCAAGTGTGCCGTGGCCCTAAGGCTTACCAATACGTTTTTGAGCAACTTGAACGACGTTACTCCTCTTTAGTAGGCGATATCGGCGTTTCGACGCAAGTCATTTTCTACTACGTAAGCAATACTATTATCTCGCTACTTGTGCTGAGACGTCGAAACAGTTTATTGTCTAACGAAATACTAATAAAAATACTACAACGCTTTAACCTTCGAGATGCCACCTTAAGAGCAGGCATTGAGGTAATTGCCGCAGAAGTATTACGCCAGTGCTTTATTTCTAGCACCAAAAAGCCGAGGGAAGCAAAATGATCACCCGTACTCAACTTAGCCTAGCCGTTGCCTTATCACTCACCGTCACCAGCACTTGGGCGGCCACCGAAACCACGGTCTGCGAGGTGTGGCGCATCACCGACGGCACCCCCTTAGTCACCAGTGACGGGCGTCCTGTACTGACCAAGCAATGTAAGACGGTACCCATAGTGGCCGCGCCTACACCAATCAAGAGTGAGCCAACGGCGAGCACCGCGGTCGTAGTCGAATCCCCTGCTGAGCCAGAGCCGGAGTCCACTGCTCAAGCTGCTGAAACCGCTGAGCCCGTAGCAGAACCAACACCAGCGGCCCAAGCCAGCGTAGCAATAGTCGAAGAAGCCGCAATTGAAGAACCTGCAGCTGCAGAGCCGGCACAAGAAGC
>DPHD01000014.1:3063-8242 GCA_003523085.1 Oceanospirillaceae bacterium
CCTGAACCAGCTGTGGTGGTCTATCAGTTCAAGAACTACCAAACCACCATATTGTTCGATACCGATAAATCTAACTTGGATGCAGATGACATTGGCAGTTTAGAACAATTGGCCATGGCGTCGAGCACCGGGGACATAGTACGGGTGCACCTCACAGGCCATGCCGACAGCCGCGGTACCGATGCTTACAATATGAGTCTCTCGGAGCGCCGTATACAAGCCGTGGTTAGCTTCTTAGCCGACCTGAACATTATGGTAACCTCGTTCTTCGCCCAAGGCGAAACAGCACCCGTACTGGTGGATGGTAAGGAAGACTTGGACCTGAGCCGTCGGGTGCACGTTGAAGTTAAAACCCGCAGCAAATAATGCTTCACTGATCAGCCCAAAGCCGTTATCTTTAGGCTTCTGCTGGCTAGGTACAATACCTAGATAAATTAATCAGGAACTGTCGCCATGAGCGAAAATAATTACGAAAAAGGCCGTTTAAATTTACCCTTTGTGGGGTTTTGCACCTTTGGCAAAAGCCCCACCTGTGAAGACTGGGACAACATAAATGCCGATGTGGCGTTTATGGGCGCGCCCTACGATTGCGGCACCCAATGGCGCTCTGGCGCACGTATGGGGCCACGCTCGATACGCGAGGCTTCTACCCTATTTTCTTTTGGTCATGGCGGCGCCTACTCCTATGAAGACGACACCATGTATTTGCAAGGCGTAAAAATGGTGGACATGGGCGACGCCGACATGATCCATACCAACACCGAACAAAGCCACGCTAACATTGAATATGGGGTACGTAAGGCCTTAGCTGCTGGCGTATTGCCGGTGGTGGCTGGCGGTGATCATTCGATTAACGCACCGTGTATTCAAGCCTTTGATGACCAGGGGCCGATCCACATTATCCAGATTGATGCCCATTTAGACTTTGTTGATGAGCGCCACGGTGTCCGTTTTGGCCATGGCAATCCTATTCGTCGTGCCTCGGAAAAAACCTACGTTACCGGCATGACTCAACTGGGTATCCGCAACGTGTCGTCGTCTAACCGCGACGACCACAAAATAGCAGAAGATGCCGGCTCCACTATTTTATCGGTGCGAGACGTACGTCGCCTTGGCCCTGAAGGTGTTTTAGCCTTAATCCCCGACGGCGTGAACTACTATATCACCATTGATATTGATGGTTTTGACCCCTCCATTGCACCCGGTACAGGCACCCCAAGCCATGGTGGCTTTACCTACTATGAAGTAATGGAAGTATTGCAAGGCGTGGCTAATAAAGGCGACGTAGTGGGCATTGATCTGTGTGAGGTGGCGCCAGACTACGATTTGTCTAGCACCACCAGCATCTTGGCGGCGCAGGTATTACTTAACCTTATTGGTTACGTGTTCCATGGCCGTGAAACCCGTAAACTAGCGGCGGCTGATTAGCCGCGCATACGCTTCGCTTGTGGGTCGAATAAGGGCTCGCTATAGAGGTTTGCAGGGCGCATTTCACCGAGAATTTCAATCTCGAAGGTTGCGCCCTCTGCAATCATCTCGATCGGCACAAAACCAAAGGCCACCGACTTCTCAGAGAAGTGGGCATAGCCGCCTGAGGTAACATAACCCACCACTTGCCCATCTTTCCAAATAGGCTCATCGGCCACAACGTCGGCATCCAAAGCATCAACAATAAAGGTCACTAGGCGGCGTTGAGGCGGTTGGTCTCTTTCTGCCAAGGCCGCCGCTTTGCCAATGTAGTCAGCCGCTTTGTCGTAACTCATAAACCGGTCCATGCCGGTTTCCAAGGGCGTGTAATCGGGCTTAAATTCGCGTATCCAAGAGCCAAACGATTTTTCTAAGCGCAGGCTCATCATGGCGCGCATGCCAAAAGGCTTCATATCAAACGCTTCGCCTGCTGCAGCCAAACTGTAATACAGGCTGACTTGTTGTTCTTTGGGCACATAAATTTCGTAACCTAAATCGCCCGTATAGCTCACCCGTTGCACTAAGGCATCGCATTGCCCAATCTCCATATTTTGAATACTCAAAAAGGGTAGCGCTTGGTTAGACACATCAAACCGAGTGGTTGCGGCCAGCACATCACGTGCGTTAGGGCCGGCAATCTGGAAGCCTATTAGGTCTGTGGACACGTTACTTAACTCAACCCCCGTTGCTGGCAAATGCTCGAGGAACCAGCGCATGTGGTAAGCCTGCATGCCAAACGAAGCTGTCACTAAAAAGTGCTCCTCACTCAAACATGAGAGGGTAAAATCACCAATGAGCTTGCCCGACGGGCTAAGCATCGGGTTGAGTGCCAGTTTGCCTGATTTAGGTATGCGGCCTGCCATAATAGTGTCTAGCCAGGCGCGTGCACCGGCGCCTTTAACACGGTATTTACCAAAATTATGTACTTCGTTTATGCCCACGCTGGTACGCACAGCCCGACATTCGCCGCCAATGGCATCAAAGGCGTTGGAGCGGCGAAAGCTTGGTGTTTCTTCTAAGGGTTCGCCTTCTGGGGCAAAATAGTTGACATGCTCCATACCATAACCTTGACCAAATACGGCCCTTTGTTGCTGCCAAATGCCATAGGCTGGGGTAGTATTTAGTGGCCGGCCCACGGGTAGTTCTTCGTTAGGGTAGGAAATACTAAAACGTTTTTGGTAGTTTTCTCGCACTTTGTTGCGGGTGTAGGCTGGCGTGCAGAAATCGCCAAAACGGGCGACGTCCATGGCAAATACATCCCGTGACGGTTCGCCATACACCATCCATTCGGCCAAGGTGAGGCCTACGCCACCGCCCTGGCTAAAGCCCGCCATTACGGCGCAGCATGACCAGTAATTCTTTAATCCAGCAATGGGCCCAACTAAGGGGTTGCCGTCTGGGGCAAAGGTAAAGGGTCCATTAACCACGGTTTTAATGCTGGCTTCAGCCAGACAAGGAAAACGTTTGAAGGCAAATTCTAGTGAATCTCCAATGCGGTCTAGCTTGTTATCTAACAATTCATGGCCAAAGTCCCATGAGGTGCCATCCAGTGCCCAAGGGTCACACTCTTGCTCATAAATACCAATGCACAAACCCCGGCCTTCTTGGCGCAGGTAGCTTTCGCCGGCGGGGTCCATCACATGGGGTAGTTCCGTATTTCGTTCAAACACCACCGGCAAGTCGTCGGTCACCAAGTATTGGTGTTCCATGGGGTGCAAGGGTAAAAACACGCCAGCCATGGCGCCCAGTTCTCGGGCCCACAAACCCGCCGCATTGACCACATGTTCGGCATGAATAGTGCCATTTTTAGTCACCACGTCCCAAGTGCCATCTTGGCGATGATGTAAATCTAACACGGGATTACGCAGGTAAATTTCGGCACCTTGTTTTTGCGCCGCCTTGGCGTAAGCATGAGTGGTGCCCGACGGGTCCAAGTGGCCATCTAGCGGGTCGTACAAACCCCCTAACACGCCTTCGGTGTTAACGATGGGACTTATGGCACGGATTTCTTCCGGGGTTATGATTTGTGTATCTAGACCCATGTGCCGATGCATGGCCCGGGCGGCTTTGAGAAAGTCCATGCGTTCTGGGCTGTCGGCCAAGGTCACACCACCCACATGATGTAGGCCACAACTTTGGCCACTGATTTCTTCTAACTCTTTGTACAGGTTAATGGTATAACCCTGCAGCGCCGCCATATTGGGGTCTGAGTTTAAGGTGTGAAAGCCACCTGCAGCATGCCATGTGGAACCCGAGGTAAGCTCCGAGCGCTCGATCAGCACCACGTCGCGCCAACCCAACTTAGTGAGGTGATACAAGACCGAGCAGCCCACTACACCACCACCAATAACGGCTACTTTTACATGGGATTTCATACTATTTATTCCTTTGTCTATTGGCTAGCCCAGAACGGTGCCACTGCTATTAGGATTGATGTCTCGATTACGGGAAAAGATACTCAAGTCGATAGGCCGGCCTGAATACTTAAGGTTAAACACCACCGGCTGCACATCATGGTCTTGGCCTTGTTCACAGGCAGCAATGAGCTGCTGCATCATGTCGCCCACAATGGGCGCATTTTTAAACTGATTGCCACTGGTGCCAATAGCCATATAAAAACCTGGCACACAGGATTTGTCGTAAATAGGCGCCCAATCGGGCGTCACGTCGTACAGCTCGACCACCCCCTTGGCTTGGTTGGGAATAGGTAAACTCTGAATACGCTGAGCCAAGCGTAACGCTTGCACACGCCACTGATCGGTAAAGTTTTTGTTGTAATCATCTGGGTCCACCCAGTCTTTACTGTCGCACTCTGGGTCTTCACTGCCAATAAGAATATGGTTGCCGGTTTCTGGGCGACAATAGGTATGTATATCGCTGTCGGAACACACACAGCCTTGCTGTTCAAAATCAAAGCCCGCCGGAGAAGGCACGTGAGCCACTTCGTGACGTAATGCTCGGGTGGTAATTTTCATGTCTTGCTGGGCATCGACCATGGTATTGATTTTAGCCGAATGGGGGCCTGCCGCATTCACTACTACAGGTACATCAATATGCTCACCGGTAGCCAACGTTACCCCAGAAATACGGCCATTAAGCTGGCCAATGCTGGACACTTTAGCATTAAATATAAACTCAGCACCGTTAGCTTCTGCAGCCCTTTGCAAGTTATGGGCGGCCAACTGCGGGTCGCTCACATAGCCGCCTTCTGGGATGAATACGCCGCCGCCGATTTGTTTGCCGTTGGCTTCGCCAAAACCCTCATCCTCTGGGCGTTTGGCCGGCGTGTAGGATTCAACATTAAATATGGGCATGCGCTGCATATATTGCTCTGGGTCCAGCTCTTCATAGGGCGCTCCAATGGCATCTAATATAGCCATGGTAGAGGCTAAATAGCCGTTAGTTTCTGTTTTAGCCACCAAACAGCCAACGGGGTGGTACTTAATGTGCCCACGCTCGTCTTCTGCGCCCAATATTTGGCTCCAGTCACTCCAATAACGGTGGCTTTCATGGGCAATGGCACTGGTCTCCACGGTGGAATAATAGGGTCTAATAATGGCGCAGGAACCACTGGTACTGCCGTAACCAGATGCCGGTAGGGCATCAATGTTAAGTGTTTTTTTACCGCTACGGGCTAAGGGAAAAGGCGATGGCTGCACCAATAATGCCAGCCCCTATAATCACTACATCATACTGCTTGCTCACGTTTGAG
>DPHD01000030.1 GCA_003523085.1 Oceanospirillaceae bacterium
GGCTATTAGCGCCATGCTTTCATCAGCAAAACCTACCCCTGCTTCAGTATAGAAATTAAAGATACGGTCGATGCCACACCCTGTCAGTTCGTGTATTTGGTCTTCGTAGCGCGCTATTGCCACTGTTTTTCCTGTGTAGTTTGCGGCATGAAGCTGCTCTTGGATATTTTTAATATCTGTGATGGAGGGGAGTGCAATCAGCACTAGCTCTATTTGGGCTAAATCCATTTGTTGCCACAAGTCAGCATCCTCTGCGTCGCCAAATAGGGCTTGCACACCTTGAGCTTGTAGCCGCGTAACCCTATCTTCATCGGCATCTAAACCAAATACACGGTTACCCATTTTGCGCTCAAGGGCCGTGTATGTGCCGTTACCCACACGTCCCATGCCGATGACCAATAACTCGGCCCCGTCCGGTAAGCTAAAGGTGTCGTCATAACCCCGATGCTTATCCTCAAAACGTGTAATGAAGCTCTTGAATAAACCATAAATACGGTGCGAATAGCGATAACTGACACTGGTAATAATAAAACTGAATGATACCGCTAAGGCCAGTATCACCAGCCACTCTTTACTTAACCAGCCTAGGCTAATGCTCAAAGCGACGACGATAAGGCCAAATTCACTGTAATTGCCTAATAACAATGAGTTTAAATAGGATGTGCGGGCTCGCTGTCCTAGCAGGCCATGAAAATTAAACAAATAAAAGCTTTTAATTGGAATTAACAGCGCCAACAACAAAGAAATGCCCACCATTTCCAGCGTAGGTAGCGCTGTAAAGCCAACCGCTAAGAAAAAGCCGATGAGGAATAGATCTTTAAAACTCATCAGCGAGCGATATAGCTCCGAGGACTTAATAGAGCCGCTCAACATAGCTCCTGCTACTAGGGCTCCCAAGTCACCTTTGATACCTAGGGAACTAAATAGCTCATAAGCACCAAAGGCCAAAAAGAAGCCGGCTAAGGGCAGTAGCTCGTCGTGACCTACCTTGTCTAAAAATTTGCCAATGGGTTTGCGCAATAACACTAGGCCCAACAGTGCAAAGGCCCATAAAGATGGCTGCTCACCGGTAGCCAGCACCATAAAGATCACGGCCACAACATCCTGTACTACCAAAATCCCAATCGCAAGCTTACCGTGGCGGGTTTTAATGTCGCCACTGCTTTCCAACACTTTCACGACGCAAACGGTGCTGCTGAAGCTCAAGGCAAAACCAATTAAAGCGACGGGCTGCCAGCTCAATTCCGTGAAATGGCTAACCCCCAGGCCCACTGGCAGCATGACTATAGCGGTAAAAGTAATGGTCCACAGAGCCATGTTACTTAGGGCTCCGCCCCAAACTTTGACCTGCAGCAAATCCTTCACATTGAGCTTAAGGCCAATGGTGAAGAGCATTAAGGTAATGCCAAGATCAGACAAAACCTGCAGCGTGTCGCTCGACTGAACGCCAGCGAGGTGCAATAAAAAACCAGCCAATAAATAGCCAATCAATGGTGGCAGGGACATCGCCCTGGCCAGCACGCCAAACGTAAAAGCGAATAGTATCCAGATAAATTCCATATTAAAACGTCCGCCAATGGCACTTGCCTTGTGCCAAACTCATATCTCGTTGTGTGCCTAGGGTAGGCCGTCAGGCTCATATCATTGTAACTATAACAGCCTTTATATACATTGTTAGCCTTGCTGGTTATGCAGCGACCTATCAGGGGAATGTATTTTGTGCTTTTTAAAAGCTGCTGTGTTTTACTGAGTCCGAAACTTGGCGTCAAAATAGAGAGAGTTATGCGTTATCTACATACAATGATTCGGGTAAGTGATCTGGACCAATCCCTAGCCTTTTGGTGTGGTCAATTGGGGTTGGTGCAAACCAAGCGTAGTGACTACGAATCTGGGCGCTTTAGTTTAATATTTTTGGCTGCGCCGGTGGATATTAATGCAGCGCAAACAACCCAAGCACCACTGTTGGAATTAACCTACAACTGGGACGGCGATGAAGAGCTGACGACAGGCCGAAGTTGGGGGCATCTGGCTTATGAGGTAGATGATATCCATGGCCTTTGTCAGCGTTTATTAGGTTTGGGGGTGGTGATTAATCGCCCACCTAGGGACGGCCGCATGGCGTTTATTAAATCGCCTGATGGTGTATCGATTGAGTTGCTGCAGGCCGGAGGCGCAGTGACGCCCTGTGAGCCTTGGCTTTCAATGGCAAACCAAGGCACTTGGTAAAGTCAGTTTGAGCTACAGCTCTAGGCCCAATTTATGACCTTCATAGATGGCTTGTATGGCTTGTCTTGGCGCGACGCAATCGCCAATGGTGTGGCAGCTAATGCCAGCTTGTGTCAGCTCGAGTTCTAGCTCATTAAAGGCGCGGTTGGTAGTGGCCACAACGATGGCGGACGCCTCGACTTGGGTCTGCTGCTGATCAAGTAGGCTGGTGATGGTGGCGGTACCCGCCTGCCATTGGCTGATCACCGATTCCACTAAAAAAATTGCACCCAGTTGTTTGAGTTGGCTGCGCAGTGGTAGATCGGCAGAGGTGCGGGTGAGTTCTTTGCCCACGTAGGGG
>DPHD01000071.1:0-962 GCA_003523085.1 Oceanospirillaceae bacterium
TTCAAAAAACCAGTAGTCGCCATAACCGAGGCCAGAGATGTGCCTAATCCAGGTTTGTACAGGCCCCGCAAAATCCAGTAACCCCGTATAAGTGTAGGCAATAATGTAGGCTGGCACGGCTAAAGGTAATAACAAGGCCCAACTGAGCCAACGGCGACCGGGAAAGTCGCACATGCTGGTTAGCCAAGCCGTGGGGACGCCCAATAACAAGACGCCCGAACCCACGCCTAATAACAACAATAAAGAATTAACTAAATAGTCGCTCAATACTGTTTCGAGCATGTGTTGCCACAGCGCGCCATCGGCTTTTATCAGGTAGCTTAAAATTACCAGCACAGGCAGCATCAACAGCGCCGCCACCGTAACCGCAAAAACACTTAACCCATGACGTTTTAGCATCTTCTCAAGCGGCCTTAACGCCAACCGGCTCGATCCATCAACTGCACCGCTTGACGATTATTTTCGCCCAAAATCTGTAGCGCAATCGGGTCCATTTTGTAGGTTCCAAAGCTTGCCAAGGTGGCGGATATTGCTACACCGGGCACCACAGGATATTCATTATTGATGTCTGCGTACCATTGCTGTGCCGCATCGGACGCTAAGTAGGCTAACAACTGCTGCGCTTGTTGAGGGTGCTTGCCGTACTTAGTTAATCCCGCTCCGCTCACATTAAAATGGGCGCCACGGCCCAAACTGCCCGCTCCAGTTTGGTTAGGCCAGAACACAGCCAATTGATTTGCCACCTTTTGGTCAGATGCTTTATCACTTTTTATCAAGCGGCCTAAGTAGTAGGTATTGGCAATGGTGACATCACACACCCCTGCCGCCACTGCTTTGAGTTGGTCGGTATCACCACCGGCGGGTGGTTTAGCCAAGTTTTCAACCATGCCCTGCAACCAATCTTGAGTGGCTTCTTTACCGATAGCATCAATACTGGCAGCAACCAACGACTGGTTATAAAC
>DPHD01000071.1:1116-1389 GCA_003523085.1 Oceanospirillaceae bacterium
AGCAACCAACGACTGGTTATAAACCGATTGAGACGAACGTAAACACAATCGGCCATCCCAGAGACTATCTGCGAGCGCTTCGTAGCTGGACAATTGGTTAATATCAACCCGATGTTTGGCATAAATAATAGGTCTGGCACGCAGGGTTAAGCCATACCAATAACCGTCGGCGTCCCGTAACGCCGCTGGAATACGCTGCTCTAATGCCGGCAAAGACATCGGTTTTAACACACCCGCTGCTTTTGCCCGGTGTAAACGACCAGCATCTACGGT
>DPHD01000071.1:1536-2132 GCA_003523085.1 Oceanospirillaceae bacterium
GTGTAAACGACCAGCATCTACGGTAATAAATACGTCGGCTGGGCTGGCGCTGCCCTCCACCTGTAAACGTTTGAGTAAGGCATCGGCCTTGCCAGTAATCAAGTTAACCTTGATACCTGTATTAGCACTAAACTCATCTAATAGTGGTTTAATAAGTGCTTCTTTGCGCGCTGAGTAGACGTTTACCACATCGGCAGCTTGAGCTGCTGTAGTCAACAACAAGCCAAAGGCGAATGCGATATGTCCTGCCTTAGTCATTAAATTCATGTGTCTCACTTCTCGTTTTAATCTGTATCCGGTGTCGAAAACTGCGCCATACACTCACAAACGGCTGCCAGTATAGGTGGCCTAGTGTATGTTCTTGGGGACTAATATTAGGTACCCCATAGGATAACTTCTGTTCACTTGACGCCTTAATCAAGGTATTACCCATACGGTCCCACAGCGCGATAAAGGCGCCATAATTACAATCCCAATGCTGTTGTTCCACAGAATGATGCAACTGATGTTGAGCCGGCGAAATCAACCAAGCTTCCAATCTCTTACCATAACAAATACTCACATGGGAGTGGCGTAAATTAGCCCCTAATACGTTA
>DPHD01000071.1:2293-4301 GCA_003523085.1 Oceanospirillaceae bacterium
TACGTTAAATATTGCAGTAAATACATTGGCGCCCAATACCGTCACCAGGCTCACTTTATCGGCGAATAAAAATACAAAGATTGCAATCAATGTGCCCTGTACCAATGCACTGCGTAAACCAAACAACACGCCTTCAACGGGGTGGGTACGTAACACGGTAAACGGGGTCAGAGTTTGTGCTGTATGGTGCACTCGGTGAAAAGCCCACAACACAGGCCATCGATGCATAAGCCGATGCAGATAATAGCGGCTGGCGTCATCAACTACAAACAAAGTCAGGGTAAATAATACGGCAATGGTGGACGCCGACAGGTCGCCCAACGACGAGCTCGACCCAAGAGGCCGGATAAACAGATCGTTGAGCCCGTAAAACAACACCGTAGCCAGTGTAAGTTTGCTCAAAATAAGCGGCCTAAGCACTAACATCACGGCTTGATTAACCACCAACAACTGGTAATCAGCACGGCTAGACCTGGACCACCAGAGCCTTGGGGATAACAGCAGCTTGATGGCTGTGGCTAGACTTAAGCCACGACGCCATACAAGCCAGACACAGGCGATCACCAAGGCAGCAACCAAGTAGGCAACAAACACCCGCTTGCTACCCTGGCTTACCAAACCAATAATTTGTTCAAACCATTGGCTGGCAAACTCATTAACCCATGCCATGTCCATCAAATCTGATCGACCTAAGCGCTAGTCATTTTCGGCAGCCAAGGCATCACCCAATGAGCCGACTAGCTCTGCCAAGTTGGCGGTCACGTCCTTACTACGCGCCTCTACACCAAAGGCATCAAGCATCAGCTTTTGTACTTTAATCATGTGTACTCGATACTCCGACAAACTAATGGACGAGCTCTGTACAAAGTCGCCATCAACCAAGGCCACTACCTGAGTATTGCCTAACAGTACCGGACTGTAGCCCAACAAGCGGTTTAACTTAACGCCAGTTTCGCCCAAGTTAACTCCGCCAGCTTCCAGCGCCAAGGCAAAGCCTTTTAACTCGCCCCAGTGCTTTACGTAGCTACGATAGGCTTTTACTGCATCGCCGTTAGCTTCAATAATGGTCTCCAACTTCTCCAGATCACCATAAACTGAGCCTGCATACTTAAACACCGCTTCGGCAATAAGGCGCTGCCACTGGGTTTTAATCACCTGGGCATAGGCCATTAACTCACTACGCTCAGCATCAGTTAATGCTGCGCCGTTAGCGGCTGCGATTAAGTTACGGCCATCAACAAAGGCTTGTACGATGGTATGCAGATAGGCTGTTTTGCCGCCCTTATCAAACGCAGCTGCGTAGTAGGCATGGGCATAGGCCATTTCGTTAATCAAAGACACTTTACCGTCGCCATTGTAATCGGCCTTGGCAAACCCTTCTGGTTTTTGTTTGGCAATTAAATAAACCTCTTCGGCCGTCAATTCCAAGCTGTGGGCCGGCGCACCAAAATAACCAAAGGCTTCATCCCACACGTGTTCTTTACCCGTGTAGGCAGCGCCCTCTTTATAAGCTTTGTTGTTTGGCTTGGTATCGGCAGCGAGTTTTTCGTCTAAATAGCTATCAACCGCTTGATTGTAGAACACCGAACCCATGGTGAATTTAGAAATGAGTTGGGTGTAGTCATAGCCCGTAAGGGCGTCAAAACCATTGTCTGTGTCCGCAGCTTTCTCTAACAATAATTGCAACAACTCAGCACCCGTCAGATTGCCCGGCATACCCGTGATCAAACCCTTATAGGTTTTACCCGCCAGGTTTTTACCACCAGATAGCTCATCGACTTGTATTTGTAATACCGGAAAACCATCTTTCGATACGGGGTTAATAATCACACGGCCTTTACCTTTACCCGAGAAATAGGCGGACGTTTCTGCAAGTGATGCACCCGTAGAAACCAACTTCTTTACCGAGTTATGTAAAGCATGACGCGCCATTTGGCCAGCGAAAGACTCCGAATGGGTTTTGTCTCCAGTATAGTCCTTTACTGTAATAGGGAAATCGGCATACACC
>DPHD01000022.1:0-7690 GCA_003523085.1 Oceanospirillaceae bacterium
CAGCGCGAGATCGAACAGGCCGCCGCGCTGTTCGAAGGAACAGCGTGATACGCACTCAATTCAATTGGCTACAAAAAACTTGCACTATTCAGGTTGTACGTTACGGGAAGCACTCAAACCCAATATTTTACCCACCGTTTTGTTCCAGTTAGAGGTGCACTCAGGCCCACAGCGAGCTGCCCATCTCGACAATATGACTTCTTGGGCAATTTTGTTGCGGGTTTCTAAATCCAATGCTGACGGCTGAACAAGCACCATATTTCCCAACTCCCCAAGGCTACAACTAGAGCCCGTTAAACACTCGATCGCGATATCGTCTTCGGTCGCCGTTTCTTTCCACATCCGGTCGTTAAGTGCTGCCAGTTCTTGTGATAATAGTGTTTGTTGTTGGTTTGAAAGTGCATTCCATTTGTCCAAGTTAAAGGCACCAAAAGCTAAGCCCCAACCCACTCTTAAGGTAAAGGCATAGCTAGCCACCTTATACCATTTGCCGGTATAGGCCGACATTGTGCCTGTGATCGCACAATCTAACACACCGTTTGTCAATGCTTCATTCACCTGTAAGAAAGGCACCACCACTGACGTCGCCCCGGCCCCCTCAACAAAGTCACCCAAGGTAGTCGAGTAAACGCGAATTCGTTTGCCTTTTAAATCACCAATTTTCCTCACAGGGGTATTGCACCATAAGGTTTGGCTTGGAAATGGGTAGAGCATCATCAATTTTGCGTTGTAGATATTTTTGAAGGCTCGGTTTAGCGTCGGTCGATACGCATCAGACACTAGTTTGAGAGTGTCTATATCTTGTACTAACGCAGACAAATCAGCGCCTTCAAATATGGCGTTATCAGCCGCCACATAGCCAGGCAGACCAAAAGCAAAATCAAACACGCCATTTTTAACTAAACGCATGATCTCAAAACCTTTAAGACCCAACGCTGTTTGCGGTTTTATCTCGCCAATAATATTACCCGCAGACGCTTGGGCGATATGTTGGTTCCAAAACGGACCTTCGTGTTTCTGATAATTGGTAAGGTTGCCCCACGTGCCAACAGCTTTAATAATGGCTGTGTCTTGGCTTTGCGCCATACTACTCATGAGTACTATAGACAAAACCGACAGCAACCGTAGGGCAAAAACTTTCATATTAATTAACCATTAAATCAGGCAAGGCCGTAACAATACTAGGAAACACCGTAATCAACACCACGGCCAATAGTATCAGTAAAAAGAATGGTAGCGCTGCCTTAGCAATGTACAAAATATTTTTACCAGTAAGGGCTTGAATTACAAACAGATTAAAACCTACGGGTGGCGTAATCTGTGACATTTCAACCACCAAAACAATGTATATACCAAACCATAACAGGTCGATACCTGCTTGCTGAACCATGGGCAATACCACCGAAGTGGTCAACACTACCACCGATATACCATCTAGAAAACAACCGAGTATCACGAATAACAGCGTCAGATAAACCAACAACATATAAGGCGACAGTTGCAGCGTGGTTATTATTTCGGCCAACATACGCGGCAGGCCCAAAAAGCCCATACTAATGGTTAAAAAAGCGGCACCCGCTAAGATCAAGGCAATCATACACGAGGTTTTTACCGCGCCCATCAAACTTTGGTTGAAACTTTGATGGGATAAAGTACCACTCAACAAAGACAGGACCAAAGCCCCGGCAACACCAAAAGCAGCAGCTTCTGTGGGCGTAGTTAGGCCGGTGTAAATTGACCCGAGCACAAATAAAATCAGGCCCAATACCGGTAACAAATTGCGGATGGCCCTAAATTTGTCCGACCAAGTATAGTGGCCAGCCTCTTGGGGCACTGACTGTGGGTGTATTTTGGCCCAAAACGCAGTGTAACCCATGAACAAACACACCAGTAACAGCCCCGGAATGGCGCCTGCCATAAACAGCCGAGCCACTGAGACTTCGGCTGCAACCCCATAAACAATGAGTATAATCGAAGGCGGAATCAACAAGCCTAAAGTGCCGGAACCTGCCAAGGTACCGATCGCCATTTTGGTATCGTAACCTCTTTGTTTTAGCTCAGGTAAAGTCATGCGACCAATGGTGGCTGCTGTGGCTGCCGACGAACCTGACACTGCGGCAAAAATGCCACAACTTAAAATATTTACATGAAATAGTTGGCCTGGTAACTTTCCCAGCCAAGGTGTTAAACCTTCAAATAGGTCTTGCGACAGGCGTGTACGAAACAATATTTCGCCCATCCAAATAAACAAAGGCAGAGCGGTCAATGCCCAACTTGAACTTGCACCCCAAGTGGTCGTAGCAAAGATTAAACCATAGGCACTGTTGTCAAGCATGATCATAGTCAACAACCCTAACAACATCAACGTCATCGACACCCACAAGCCGGCTGCTAACAAAGCAAACAGCGCGATCGACAAAATAATCGCAATCATTAGAGGATCCATTAGACCTCCTCCATATCAAGTTCATCTTCGTGATCTCGATAACACGGCTTATTACCTTGCAATACGCTAAAAAACTCGTCGACCAAGGCAATGTTAAAAATCAGCATACCTAAAAATACACTCGTCTGCGGTACCCACAGTGGAATAGGCAAGTAACCCACGGATACATCATTAAAAACCCACGACTCGTACACCATATAGCCCAAATGCCACGACATGAGAGTCGCAAGGCCCGAGCCAATGGTTAACACCAACAATTCCTGCCCATGACGTTGACGTATAGACAAGCGTTGAATAGCCAAATTGACCCTGATGTGCCCGCCCTTTTTGAGGGTGTAGGCCAATCCTAGAAAACTTGATGCGGCCAAAAAGAAACCCGACAAGTCATCTGTCGATGGGATAATAAAGCCCAACCAACGTGACACTATTTGCGCCAAAATGATTAACGTGATGGCAACGATAAACAGGCCAGCAAGGGCACCAGAAAATAGGTATAGACGATCTAAAAGACGACGCATAATAATTCTCTTGACAAAACTAAAAAAGGCGCCGGTTAGCATAAAATGCAAGCCCAGACGCCCAGTTAGGACAGCTTACAATTACTTGTAGTTGGCCATGATTTCAGCACCTGTGGCGCCTGCTTCTACAGCCCATTCTGCCGACATGGTTGCACCAATAGCTTGCAACGCAGATTGCAATTGCGCACTCGGCTGAACCACCGCCATACCGTTATCGGCTAAACCTTGAGTCTTGACCCGAGTTTCTTCAACCGCCATGGCCCAACCACGCGTTTCAGCTTGGCTTGCAGCTGCTAACACGGCCGCTTGAACATCAGCATCTAAGCGTTTAAAAGCTTTATTGTTGACAAACACCATGTTCTTAGGAATCCACGCCTGCACGTCTGTGTAGTGGTGCACAAAATCCCATGCTTGGCTACTTACACCAGTGGAGGGTGACGTGACCATAGCATTGATGATTCCTGCGCCAAACGCTTGTGGAATTTCTGGCACTTGCACTGTTGTCGGCGTGGACTCTAGCAATACAGCTAACCGTGATGTTGTGGGCGAATATGCACGCATTTTTAAGCCTTTTAGATCACTAATAGAGCTTACTGGCGATTCGGTATAAAACCCTTGTGGTGGCCAAGGCACTGCGTACAACAGTTGCAGTCCGTTTTTTGCCATGGAGGCTTGCACTGCACTTCGAGAAGCATCCCACAAGGATTTTGCTTGGTCAAAATTAGACGCAAGGAAGGGTATATTATCTAACTTGAAAACGGGATCATCGTTACCCAAAATGCCCATAAACATCTCGCCAATTGGCACTTGTCCGGTGCGTACAGCACGGTGTATTTCTGGGTGTTTGAATAATGAAGCGCCCGAATGAACTACGATGTCGAGCTCTCCGCCGGTAGCTGCTTTAACATCGGCAGCAAAAGCACGTACGTTTATGGTTTGGTGGTAGCCGTCGCCATAAGGGGTTGGCATATCCCATTTAGTTGCAGCCAAAACGTTAGACGTTGTCAGTAACGAAGCCACGGTAAAAGCAGTAGCCAAAAGACCGGTGTGTTTTTTAATCATAATACTCATTTATTATTCTCCAACGGGTTAATGCGCGGGCCTCTAAGTCATTATGCCCTAGCGCTAAGCTAACTAACTGCAAGAGCCATGCCCAAAACAATAAATCGCTAACCTATTGATATAAATAATAATAAATTTAATGCTAAGTGATATGTTGGAAAAACGGGTCACTATTGCCCACATTCAGACCAAGCAAATAGGTCATTAGTGACCCATTGCATGGCCAATCAACAGCCAATTAAGTTTTGCTAAGTTGGTGCTTTTTCATACGTAAGTAGAGTTTTTTTCGTGGGATACACAATGCCTGGGCGGTACGTTCCAAATGCCCTTCATTTTGCGTAAGACTAGTAACAATAAGCTCTTGTTCGTACTGATCCATTAACTCATCTAAACTGCCGCTGATTGATTCTGTGGGGGCTGGTTCTGGTTGGTTTTCCATCTCCAGCCCTAATGCCCACCGCTCGGCTTCGCTACGAATCTCTCGCACATTACCAAGCCAATCTCGAGTTTGTAAGTGGTGCAGCAAAGTGGTATCGAGTGGGCTGCGAGTCAGTTGGTATTTTTGCACCGCCAATTCGGCAAAGTGGCGAAATAATAAGCCGATATCATTTTTGCGATCACTGATACTAGGCAATTGAATACTGCTCACGTTCAAGCGGTAATACAAGTCTTCACGAAAATCACCAGCGTCTGCGGCCTGTCGTAAGTCGACTTTGCTGGCAGCAATAATCCTAACGTCCAGGTCAATTTGATCGTTACCGCCAACACGCTCCAAACACCTTTCTTGCACCACTCGCAACAAGCGAACCTGTAAATGAGCAGGCATGCTTTCGACTTCATCTAAAAATATGGTGCCACCATTAGCATACTCCAGTTTTCCAAGCCGGCGTTTGAGGGCGCCCGTAAAAGCGCCCGCTTCATGACCAAACAACTCGCTTTCAATCATCGATTCTGCCAATGCACCACAATTGATAGCTACAAAAGGATGTTTTGCTCTAGCACTAAAATCATGTAAGCAGCGCGCAACTACTTCTTTGCCTGTGCCGGTAGCTCCATTGATAATAATATCCAAGTCAAGTTGAGCCAATTGCAACACTGAGGCACGCACTTTTTGCATCACTGAACTATGGCCTAACAAACGGTGTTCGATCTCATGTTTCTCTTCTAGACTCAATCGCAACGCGCGATTTTCTAACACCAATTGCCGTTTGTGCCAGGCGCGCTTGACTGTGTCCATTTGTTGTTCTGGATCATCGGTTTTTTCCAAAAATTCATACGCGCCTGCCCGAATCGCCTTAATCGCAATGGCTATATCTGCGTGAGCACTAAACAAAATGACGGGGATTTCAGCATCAATTTTCATCACTGCCTCAAGCACTGCCAAACCATCCATTTTGGGCATTCTCAAGTCACACACAACAATCCCCATCCATTGCTCACTACACAATGACAAGGCCTGTAACGGGTGTTCAAACTCAAGGCCTTGGTAACCTTCCAAAGATAAGGTTTGGCAGAAGGATTGGCGCACCGCCGCCTCATCGTCAATCACTAACACTTGGCCTAGTTCTTTATTGTTAATCACATGACTTCCTTAGTATCACTGGTTGAGTTAAATGGCAGCCGCAACGAAAACTCTGCACCGTGGCTAGGGTTATGTAATACCGCAAGTTGCCCACCAAAGTCTTGAATAATATTATACGATATGGACAACCCAAGGCCGAGGCCCTGGTCGACTTCTTTGGTAGTAAAAAAAGGGTTAAATATTTGCTCATAAAGTTCAGGCGCAACACCCGGGCCATTGTCGGAAATACGCAATTCAATTTGCCCTACGCTGCGCACACAGTCAATTGTTATGGTCTTGGCATGATTATTTTCTGCAACCGCATCTAACGCATTTGACAATAAGTTGAGCACCACCTGTTCCAACTGTATTTGTTCTGCCAAAACAATATTCTTAGGTGCTCCCATAGTCACTATAATATCGGTTTTTTGGCTCTGAGGATGGCTCTTAAGCAAGGCCAGAACATGGTCCACAACCTGATTCAAACAGACGGGTTGCACACTGTCGCGACGTTTTCTTGCCATTGATTTGAGCCGCGTCACAATAGCCGTAGCACGCTTGGTTAACGCAGAAATGTGCTCAAAATTATCACTGGCTTCCACAACCCTTTGTTGTTGCAACAGCCGTGCACCGTTACGCGCGTAGTGCCCAATGGCAGTCAAAGGCTGGTTGATTTCGTGCGATATGCCGGCCGACAATTGCCCTAATGCAGCTAATTTTCCTGCTTGTACTAATTCGGCCTGTTTTTCTGTGAGCTGGTCCCTAAAGCTACGCAAAGAATTAGCCATAGTGCCAATTTCATCACGGCCATGCACCGGCACTTGTTGCTGCAAATTGCCAGCTGCAATTATACGCATACTGCCATCAAGCTCACGAATACGGCCCACGATGTGTTTTGCAACATACAGCCACACAACCATTATGCTCACTAAAATACTAGCCAAGGCTGTGGCAATCATCAAGCGTTTACCGTGAGAAATGGCTTGATTGGATTCAGCTACGGCCTGTAAAGAGGCCCTACGAACAGAGGCTACATGAGCATTAATGTACTGATTGAACTGCTGGAGCTGAGCCTCGATTCTCACCAATATTTGTTGTCCGGCTTCAAGTTGCAAACGCTCTAAGCGCCGCAACTCGAACATATTTAAATCTCTTTCCACAAAATCAAGTACATGACCTACACTGGTTCGTAGCGCCGAATAGCCCTGTATATTGCCCATATTCTTTAAATACGCAGGCATACTCAAGCGCAGTTCATCCGCCGCAATGGCAGTGGCAATCAATGAATCGGGATCAGGCAAATGCATTGCGCGGCCAACTAAATTAACCAACAAGCTGGTATCTGCTTTTAATCTAAATAAAATCTGTAAATCGGTATTTAATCGTAAAATTGAACGCTCACCGGGATGGTTTACAATAATGCCCGAGGTTGGAATATCCTCTTGGAAACGGCTGCTAATGAGCTTTCTGGTGTTATCTATCAGTGGATTAATGTCGTCTAAGAATCCACTCGCTGCCCACCGTAAGCGTTGGTTTTCTGCTTCCTTGCTAGCTCGCAAGTCGAGTTGTAAAAGCACATTTTGGTTAAGGTTTTTTAACTGCTTTGTCACCGCATCAAGCTGTGCGCCCAAACTCTCGTGGGGGCCATTGGTCGATATTCCGGATGCTGGAATGTCTGGTAATAGTGTGGCTATTGCGTCTATTCCTTGGTGCAACTGCAGCCATAACAAATGCCTAGATTTCTCATCTTTTGCAGCTACTAAAGCTGGCGCTAACGATGTGATGGTCGCCGCTTGAGTACTTAGCTGAACCATTAAACCTAATGACGGAATATCTTGTTCAACCACTGATTGCAACTGACTGCCGAGCTGTTGATGCAGCGACCAGCCGATAAAACTAGTCATCAGTGTGAGCAAACTCAGTACGCCAAAGGCGGTAAAAAGTCGATCTCGAATACTATGTCCGCGGAATATTTTCATGGTAGCGCAATCAAGGCTTTAAGAGGTACAGATACGTTAACCCATTAGGGCCGTAGAATGATAGGCACAAAAAAACCGCAACAAAGCGGCCTCATATAGTGAAAATGGCGGAACGGACGGGATT
>DPHD01000022.1:7903-8120 GCA_003523085.1 Oceanospirillaceae bacterium
CCAGCTGAACTACCGCTCCGCATTAGAATCACTACTTGTTTAGTACACTTGGTGGGTGATGACGGGTTCGAACCGCCGACCCTCTGCGTGTAAAGCAGATGCTCTCCCAACTGAGCTAATCACCCATGTACTAAGTGCTATTTATTTTTTAACTTTAAACCAAGTTCAAGGTGGCTTACAGCAAACAAAAAATAAATGGCGGAACGGACGGGATTTG
>DPHD01000022.1:8322-17590 GCA_003523085.1 Oceanospirillaceae bacterium
TAACCAGCTGAACTACCGCTCCGCTATTCCTTTTGGCTAAACCGTGTTCGGCGTTGCCTTTAGGAGATGCGCATTTTAATGATTTCTTCAGCCGTGTCAAACGTTTAGGCAAAAAAACTTAATATTTCTTTAAGTTGTTCAAAAAGCATACACATTTAGCCAATATTGGCCGCCTAAGCGTCTTCACTTGGAACCTATGCTCGGATAGTTTAGTCTTATTAGCATAAGACAAACTGTTGCCACCTTGCATACTGTAGGAAAGTCACTATGAAACCCATACTAAAAACCCTCGGCCTTAGCCTGAGCCTATTTATCTCTGCTTGCGCCGTTAGCCCCCAATCAGTGGTTGTAGAGCCCCTAATTAACGTCTCTGGCGCCCTATACGGACAAGGTCGCGCCCTTACCATTACTGTAGAAGATCATCGCGCTAACACCGCCTTAGGCAGTCGAGGCGGGATCTATGAAACCTCTAGCACAATCACCCTGTCAAACAACATTAACACCGCCCTACTGGCTGCTGCTAAAGCCGCTAGCCTACAGCTTGGATTTGACGGCAGTAGTTCTGCTACGCCTGCACACGTCACCCTAGTACTTGAGCAACTCACCTACGACACTCAAACTCACAACCTTATTCACACCATTAACTTGGATGCCAACATCACAATCATTACAGACGTTAATGGTAGCAATCATATAGGCCACTACCGCACCCAGCGCAGCCATAAATTTCCGCGCTTGCCAGATGCTCAAAAGAACGCCGAAATCATCAATGAAGTACTGAGCACCAGTTTAGAGCGTGGATTTAGCGACATCAGCTTAGCCAATTTTTTGGCGCTCAATTAGCCCTTTTTTAAACATAGTGTTGAACATAGCCCGTCAACACGGGCCTTGTTTGGTAAAATAATACTGTTTGATGACGTTTTTATAGTTTTCTAAATAATTTCTTCCACGTATGATAAGTAATTATTATCGCAATTATCCTACGAGATTAAGTCTATGAGCATGATACGCAAGTCACAGAAATTGATAAACGTATGCTACGACATCCGCGGCCCAGTACTTGATGAAGCCAAGCGTCTAGAAGACGAAGGTAGCCGCATCATCAAACTCAACATCGGCAACCCTGCCCCGTTTGGTTTTGAAGCGCCGGAAGAAATCGTCCAAGACGTGATTCACAACTTACCTAATGCGCAAGGTTATTGCGACTCTAAAGGCCTATTTGCTGCCCGCAAAGCGGTGATGCACGAATGCCAGCGCAAACAGGTTAAAAACGTCACCATCGACGACATCTACATTGGCAATGGCGTCAGCGAACTGATTGTGATGGCCATGCAGGGCCTTCTCAACGAAGGTGATGAAATGCTCATCCCGGCGCCAGATTACCCACTATGGACTGCTGCCACCTCGTTATCGGGCGGTTCACCCGTACACTACCGTTGCGATGAAGAAAACGGCTGGCAGCCAGATTTAGAAGACATGGAAGCCAAGATTAACGACCGTACTCGCGGCATAGTAGTAATCAACCCCAACAACCCTACCGGCGCGGTCTACAGCGAAGCAACATTGCTAGCCATTATCGAACTAGCGCGGCGTCACAAGCTGATTATTTTTGCCGACGAAATTTACGACAAAATTCTTTACGAAGACGCCAAATTCACGCCTATGGCAAGCCTTGCCGACGATGTGTTCTTCATGAGCTTTAACGGCTTGTCTAAAACCTACCGTGCTGCGGGCTTCCGTTCTGGCTGGGT
Organism: Oceanospirillaceae bacterium; assembly: GCA_003523085.1. Taxonomy (GTDB): domain Bacteria; phylum Pseudomonadota; class Gammaproteobacteria; order Pseudomonadales; family Balneatricaceae; genus Njordibacter. Next base: position 10,074 of record DPHD01000022.1, read on the forward strand.
GGTTTTGTCTGGCGCCAAGCACATTGCCAAAGACTACATTCAGGGGTTAGACATGCTCGCCAGCATGCGTCTATGCTCCAATGTACCGAGTCAGTATGCCATTCAAACGGCGCTGGGGGGTTATCAAAGCATCAAGGAGTTAATTGTTGATGGTGGCCGCTTAAAACGTCAACGTGACATGGCATGGCAAATGCTTGATGCCCTTCCGGGCGTGTCCTGTCACAAGCCAGAAGGCGCATTGTATTTATTCGTAAAGTTAGATGCAGAAATCTATCCGATTGAAAATGACGAAAAGTTTGCCTTTGATTTGTTATCGCAACAAAAGGTATTGGTGGTGCAAGGTAGCGGCTTTAATATGCCAGACAGCCAACACTTTCGCATCGTGTTCTTGCCCCACGAAGAGCAGCTGATAGAAGCCGTAGGCCGCATAGCCACCTTCCTCGCCACGCTACGTAAGTAACCCTAAAGCTGATAAATCATCACCTTCAAAGCCGCCTCAGGGTCCCGCTCTTCAAAGTCAGGGCTAGCCTCGAGGCGCTTTACCAGCTGGGCTGTGGGCATTGCGGCTTGCACTAGGGCGTTAAACTCAAAGCTAGTCATCGACGGGCTATTGCAACATAGCATGAGCCGACCACCGGGGTTAAGCATTCCAGGCAAACGGCGCAATAACTTGGGGTAGTCTCGAGAGAGTTCAAAGCTACCTTTCTGAAAACTCGGCGGGTCGGCAATAATAATGTCATAGGGGCCCTGCTTATCTAGCTTACCCATACTTTTTAATATTTGGTGGGCAAAGTACTTCACCTTGGCGTCTTGCTGCTGGTTGAGCGCTTGGTTATCACGCCCGCGCCTTAACACACCGCCGTTCATGTCCATATTAATCACTTGGTTAGCGCCCCCAGCGATGGCTGCCACCGACAAACTACAAGTGAAGGCAAAAAGATTAAGTACTTTCGTGTCTTGGGCATGGTCTCGTACCCACTGCCTACCCGGCGCCATATCTAAAAACAAACCGGTGTTTTGATGCTGGCTGGTGACATGGAACGCCAAGCCTTGCTCATAAGCCACAAGATGCGTTGGCACCTCGCCCCAATACACGCTGTTAAGCGCGGGTTTCTCGTACCTTACTTGGATGAGAAAACCATCGATATAGGGCTGCCACTGGGCTAACAACGCCTCACACAACTGCTGTTGCTGGTTATGGGGTTGAAATACCGTGAGCATCAACAAGCCCGGGTAATAGTCGATACTAATTTGCTCCCAACCGGCAAAACATTTGCCCCGGCCATGGAGCAAACGCCTTGCCTCTTTGGGCTGAGCAGACACTTGAGCCAGCTTAGGCTGCATATGGTCGATAATGGTCTGAATCAGGCTTTCACTGGTCATGTTTGGGGTTGCCTAAAGGGTAGAGTAGAACATCATGGAAACCACAAATGACCGGTACTAAGCCTGCTAAATCCATATCTAATTGTGGATCGCCAGAATCCACGAGCAACGGCCTGCCAGCCAATTTTTTGAGTTTAGTTTTAGTGGCAATAATATGGATGTTTTCCATGCCTAAGTGTTTTATCAGTTCTGCGCTTAGCTGTTGGTTGCCGCGTCCTAACACATGGCCCTGGCCACCAATAAGAGTGATCACCAGCTGTGCTGGGTGATGCTCACATAAGCTTAGCAATTGCGTCGCTGTCACATCGCTAGCAATCAACTGCCCGTCTTCAACCACGTCCACGCCCAATAAGGTATTGGCCAATCCAAGGCCATCCATGACTGCGGCGACGGTGGAGCCCGATCCCATAATATAGCGCACATTGGGCTCCATCAGTTCTTCTATGTGAGCGGCAATATCATCTAACACCAAACTTTCTAACTCATGGCCACCGACTTGACTGCTGTCTTTGGTTGCCTGCATGTATTGATGGGCTTCTGGTACTTGTAGCTCGCCGTAATAACGGGCTTTTACACGGCCTGCCCTAAATTCGTCTTCGTCTATGTCGCGCACTTCTTGGCTGCGCAAACTCACGAGCTCACCCTTGACTAATTGCGCAATCACCTGCCCTGCGGCAACGGGGGTAATGCCATACACGCCCGAATGAATTTTTACCCCAGCAGGAATACCCACTACGGGCACTTGGTCGCCAATGGCTTGCAACAGGTCTCGAGCAGTACCGTCGCCGCCGACAAACACAAGCAGATCTACGCCTTTAGATACTAAGGCTTGGGCGGCCTCTATCGTGTCGATTGCAGTGGTAGGCTGGGTTTTGGCAGCACCGATGATCTGCAGCGGCAAGCCCGCTGCGGTTACGCAATGCGCTCCCATGTCACCGGCGTAGGTAAACACACAGACGTCTAGGCCAGTAAGTTGCTCTAGTGCTTGCTGGCACCGTGCATTAGCCTTAGGCACCGCGCCTCTGGCCAGAGCTTGCTGGGCCACATTATCACTGCCCTTAAGGGCCACACTGCCACCTAAACCCGCTAAAGGGTTAACCACTAGGCCCATATTAAAGCTCATTGGCCAACCCAAAACCGAGACCCACCATCATATCGCTGATTTCAGCGTCGGCGATACCGTCCAGCCGCAAGCTAGAAAATTCGCGCCTCACTGGGTAGTTTTTTCTTAACAAATCAAAATCGTTACTATTTTGCATGCAGCGCATACGGGCGTCGTCTTGCATCAATGGATAAACTGCATTACAGGCTTGCTGCATGGCTTGTTTGGCCGTTGCGCTTGGGCTTATGGTCAGCTTTGCCAACGCAGGCTCTGGAATTAGGTGTTCTAAGGCCTTACCTTCCTGCAGCCCAAAATGTTGGCACAGCGCTTGGTAAATCATATGGGTGCCGCGCATCTTTCCTTCTAAGGAGTGGCCTGCAATGTGAGGCGTGACGCAGTGGCTATAGCCGAATAACTGGGTGTCTATGTTCGGCTCTTGATGCCATACGTCCATGTATAAATGTAAATCGTTATGCTGTTGCTGGCGCGCTAACAGCGCTTGCTGATCGATTACTTCGCCACGGCCAGCGCTAATTAACACCGTATTTTTGGCTAGGCTCCTTATCCGCTGTGAGTTAATTAGATTGTCTGTGGCATGCAGCCCGTTTGTGGTTAAGGGCGTATGCAGGCATACAATTTGACTTTGAGCTAACAATTCATCGAGCTCTACCAGACCATTTTGCCCAGCCTCAGCTTGAGGCGCATCACAGATTAACAGGTTAAATCCAGCGTTCCTTAGTCGCTGAGCTAGTCGGCCGCCCACGTTGCCAGCCCCCACTATACCAATAGTGACCTTACTGGGGTCTATGCCTAAGGTTTGCCATGCATGGTTTAGGCAAGCAATAGCATAGTCGCCTACCCCAGCCGCGTTACAACCCGGGGCATTGCGCCAAACAATGTTATTGGCATCCATATAGTCCTTCGCTAAATGATCCGTACCTATGGTGCAAGTACCGACAAACTGCACTTTGCTCTGGCTCAGTATGGCCGGAGTTATTTTAGCTGTAGAACGTAATACCAAGGCGTCTGCGTGAGCTACCTGCTCAGCACTTATGGTGCGGCCATTGACCTTGGTAATCTTGGCGAGGCCACCAAAAAACTCATCAAGGAGCAGTATATTTTCGTCGGCAACAATATTAATTAAACCCATTAGTTCATTTCCTGATTTAGTATCGGTGCCTTTTGTTTGGCAGGTTTGGTTGATAGGTCTGCCCGTGCACTAGCGTACCATTGGTTGAGGTTGACAATACCGCCGTCTAATTCCATTGCAGGGTAACCTAAACCATGACGATGGCAAAACTCAGCCACCTCTGGATGGCTCCAGCGAAATAGGGTGTTATGGTAATCTGAGCCCGTAAGCTGGGGGCGGTGGTAGCTGCCGCTTAAGTCTCGCTGGCGCTGCGCCTCTAACAATATCACGGCCGCAGCAACAGACACGTTAAACGAATGCACCATGCCCAACATCGGAATCACCACTTGGTGGTCTGAAGCAGCAACGGCCTCGTCACTCACGCCGTGCATTTCCGCGCCTAAAATCAATGCCGTCGGCAAGGTGTAATCTAGGGCACGAAAATCGACCGCATTTTCGCTAAAGTGAGCCGAGACCAGCTGCATACCTTGTTGTTTAGCAGCTGCTAAGGCGCTGGCAATATTATCGTGCGCCACCACATTCACCCATTGCTGGCTGCCACGAGCCGTGCGCTTGTGTTCTCGAAAACCTTCTTCTGGAGTAACAATATGGGCATTGTGCACACCCACAGCATCACAGGTGCGGATCAGCGCAGCTACATTTTGGGCTTTATTCACTTGGTCGGTAATGATGGTTAAATCAAGTTGTCTGCGGGCTAAAGTGGCTTTATATTTTGCCAAACGATCTGGAGTCATAGTATTCAGGCAAAGGCGTAGCTATCGGCCTTTAATGATACCAATTTATTCGCTGGATTTGTTACACTGCGCAGCATAACGTACTAAATGACATGATCAATGACAACCAACACCAGCAAAGCCATTATTGCTTACCAAGGCCACCAAGGCGCCTATTCACACTTATCCTGTCAACGGGTGTTTCCAAACTTTGAAGCCCATGCCTGCATGACCTTTAGCGCGGCCATGGCTATGGTCGAGTGTGGCGACGCTCACATCGCTATGATTCCCGTAGAAAACTCTACGGCTGGCCGCGTAGAAGAAATATACCGGCAACTACCCCATACCTCTTTGTATGTCGTTGGCGAACATTACGAACCGGTAAATCATTGCCTAATGGGTACTCCAGACAGCTCACTTGAGCAAATTAAAAGCGTGGGTTCCCATCCGCAGGCGTTGGCACAATGTGACAAGCATCTTAACTCTTTAAATATCCGTCCCCTTGCCACCCTAGATACTGCTGGCGCTGCCCTTGAGGTTAGCCAAAAAGGTGACCCTAGCCATGGCGCTATTGCCTCTAGTTTAGCGGCTAAACTCTATGAGCTAAAGATTCTGCAAGAGAACTTCCAGGACGTACAGGGCAATACCACGCGCTTTTTAATCCTCTCGCGCGAGCACCAAATACCTACTGCCGTGGCGGGACAAAAATTCATCACCTCATTTTTGTTCACCGTACGCAACCTGCCTTCGGCACTATACAAAGCGATGGGCGGATTTGCCACTAACAACCTCAACCTGATTAAACTAGAAAGCTATACCCCAGATGGTCGTATGGTCGCTACTCAGTTTCATGTCGACGTGGAAGCTCACCCCAATGATGCCAACATGATATTAGCGATGGATGAACTCGCCTACTTTGCCAAAGACATTCGGATGCTAGGCACCTACGCTGCAAGCGACTACCGTTACGCCGAGGTGTAGCTTGAACTCAACACCACGCCTAGTGGTTATTGGCCTGCTAGTATTAAGCATAGGCTTATGGGTAGGCCTCAGCCAGCAACCCACACAAACGGTGGACTCAATCTGCGATGCGAGTTTAAACTGGTGCAGTGGCGCCAATGAACACCTACAGTTGCACGTAACTAAGCGCCCTAAAGAGTTATCAAGCAATACGGGAGCTGAGCTGATAGCAATCGACTTAAAAGGTGCCACTGGTGCCCCATTGAGCGGCCGAATCAGCGGGGAGAGTATGTATATGGGGCAGTTTAATGTTAACTTTGAACGCAATCAGCAAGGCCAATTACAAGCCATAACCAGCTTACCAAACTGTGTGGAAAGCCAAACCATGATATGGCGGCTGGATATCAGCCCAAACCAAACTTTCTTTTTTAGTAGCCCGACTCACTAATACAGCCTACCCAAGAGACCGATTGAATATGAACTTATTACCCAACAACGGCGCTAAACTCGTTTATGTATTGGTACTGATCGGCCTGTTTACCGGTGGTCTATTACTCGCCCAGTGGGCACCTTGGAATGAAGGCCAGCCATCCAGCAAGGGGTACGCCAACTTAGGCGGTGACTTCACCCTCAACGGCCAACAAGGCGAGGTCGCGTTAACCGACTTTAAAGGCCAGCTGGTACTCATCTATTTTGGTTTTACATCCTGTCCAGATGTGTGCCCTACCGCACTCTCCAGCATGGCTGCCAGCATGCGAGCATTAGGCCCAGAGCTGGAACAAAAAATTCAACCCTTGTTTGTTAGCGTCGACCCCGCGCGAGACACGTTAGACAACCTAGCCGCCTATAGCGCCTACTTCCACCCGCGTATGCTCGGGCTTACGGGGAGTCTTGAATACCTTGATACCTTGGTGCAACAATACGGTGCATATTACCGCCACATCCCGCTTGAGAACTCTGCCCTAGGCTACACCGTAGACCACACATCACGGATTTATGTGATCGACACCCAAGGTAAGTTGATTACCACCCTGGCTCACGGCACCTCGGTGGACGAAATAGTGACGTTACTCAAACCACACCTGTAACCTCAACCTCTTCAGGCCAATACAGCTGTTTAATATCGACTTGACCACCAAACACCGCAGCCAACTGCTCTGTCAGCTGAGCTGCTCTTGTGGGCAAGCCCTGCGCCACATAGGCACGCGCCTGTGCCGATACCGCTAACCTAAAGGCAAGGTCATCACTTGCCTCACCGGCCAAGTTGTCGGCGCTGGCAATAAAGGTTCGGCCACAGGCCATACTAAACAGCCACTCTAAGGCTTGAGGCTTAACTTCGGCCTGTTCAAATTCGGTTTGCTGGCTTTGGGTGCGTCCATCGGGCCGATACCAATAGCCAAAATCGAGCAACAAGCGCCGTTCCTCACCTGCCACACACCAATGGGCCATTTCATGTAAGGCGCTGGCAAAATAACCATGGGCGAACACCACTTGATGATAACTACGGTCAGCACTGGCGGGCTCATACACAGGTTCGTCTAAGTCGCCCACACGGCCGTCTGATAAAGCACACACTAGACGCGTGTTATAGGTCTTTGCAAACAAGTCATTAAACAGGTTGATGAGTTGCGAATGAAGCTGCATTTATTAAACCATGGCCGCCGATGAGTAAAGCGGCTATTATAGCCCAACTTTAAAGCTCGTTAGCTGATTTTTCATCCATGAACACATCCTCAAGCCACACTTTTAACGCCCCCGCCATGGCCCAAGAACTTCGTCAATTTGTACGCTTAGGCACACCTATCCTAATTGCTGAAGCCCTACACATGAGCGCCAGCTTTGTTGACACCATTATGGCTGGCCGCTATAGCTCGGCGGATTTAGCTGCGGTGGCTGTAGGTTCGAGCATGTTATTCCCTGTACTCATCCTTATGATGGGCATTATCATGGCCACTACGCCTACGGTTGCACAACTATTCGGTGCTAAAAAGCTCTCAGCCATTGGCCCGTTTGTGCAGCAATCGTTATGGTTAGGTGTCATTTTAAGCTGCTTGGCGGTGGCATTACTCTATGCCCTTGACCCCTTATTTGACTGGCTTAATATTCGTGATCCTATTAAGGGCATTGGTTTAAGTTATCTCCATGCAGCGGCTCTAAGCCTACCGGCAGTGGCAATAATGCAAAGTTTACGTAGCTTTAGTGAGGGCCT
>DPHD01000022.1:17836-19976 GCA_003523085.1 Oceanospirillaceae bacterium
TCTTTATTTACGGCAAGTTTGGTATCCCCGAAATGGGTGGCGAAGGTTGCGGCTGGGCCACCACCATTAGTATGTGGGCTAGTGTGGTTGGCATGGCCATCTACGTATATGCTAAACCCGCATATCGTCAGTGCGCCATGTTCACACAACTACACTGGCCCCAACTTAAGGTGCAACGCAAAATATTAAAGGTCGGCTTACCCATTGGTTTTTCCATTTTTATAGAATCCACCATGTTTGCCATTGTTGCCCTACTATTGGCACCGTTAGGGGCCGACATTGTTGCCGCCCACCAATTGGTTTTAAACTTTGCCAGCATGTGCTTCATGCTGCCCTTAAGTGTAGGCATGGCACTAACCATTCGTGTGGGACACGGCATCGGTGGCGATCAGCCACAACAGGTGAAGCGCTCGGTGGTGGTGGGTTATGGCCTTGCAGTAGGCCTTGCCAGCCTTACCTGCTTAATGATGCTGGTATTGCCAGATGCCCTAGCAGCAGTCTATACCGCAGATCCACTAGTGGCCAACATCGCGGTCAGCCTATTTATTTTCGCCGCATTGTTTCAATTTTCCGATGCCTTACAAATTGCCGCCAACGGTGCCCTGCGTGGGTTTAAAGATACCGCTAAGCCTCTGGTGTTAATTTTTATCTCCTACTGGCTCATCGGTTTACCCTTAGGCTACGTATTGGCCATGACTGATTGGCTCTACCCTGCAATGGATGCGTCCGGGTTTTGGATTGGCATTATTTTTGGTTTAAGTGTGGCAGCAGTGTTATTGAGCTTGCGTTTATTACGCGTGTTATTAAAACCACTACCTCAGTTGAATTAATGTAAACCAACACCATATAAGGTTGTGTTAAATTCACGTATGATGCCCAGCATCAAAACTAATTCACGAGAAGATTATGAGCGAACTTACCCACGCCGTTACCGACGCCACTTTTGACCTAGATGTAGCCAACGCCGATGTACCCGTATTGTTAGACTTTTGGGCACCCTGGTGTGGCCCATGCAAAATGATTGCACCCATTCTTGAAGATGTTGCTGCAGAATTTGACGGCAGCGTTAAGGTATGCAAAATCAACGTTGACGAAAACAGCGAAATTGCAGCCCGTTACGGCGTACGTGGCATCCCTACCCTTATGCTGTTTAACAAGGGCGAAGTTGCCGGCACCAAAGTTGGTGCCTTAGCCAAGTCTGACTTGTTAGCCTTCATCTCTGACAACACCTAATCACTTAGGTTATTGTTAGGCATAAAAAAACCGAGCTGAGCTCGGTTTTTTTATGCCTAACATTTGTAATACGCTACTTGTGCTTCGTCATCAACAAATCCAGCTTGCTGGCCATGCGCTGACCATCATTAAGCCCATCAAACGGGCTAGGTGCTTTTTCAACCTTAGCCTGCTGTTTAGCCGTTTTAGGGGGCTGTTGCTTAGGCTTGTTGTTAGCCCGGGCAGGACGCTTTTTAGTGTCTGCGCGGGGCTTACTTGGTTTGCGCGGTGCAGGCAATTTAGTCAACGCATGGGCCGCTTCGTCTGCGGTTACAGCACCATCGGCTTCTCCCAACAAGTTAATTCGCGGAGCACCGTCAGTTTGCGACTTCAAATACCCAAACGCGCGTACGTAGCTTGCAAGGCCTCGCTTAATCTTAGTTTGACTTAGCTTACCATCGGCAACCAACTCTTCTTGAATGCCAATTTTAAGCGGCCGTGGTTTGGCAAAGGCAAAGGTTTGAGGGTAAGTTTCACACAGAAGCTCTACCGCAGCTCGATTAGCGGCCCTACTCTTGGCCTTTTTTCGATCCGCCGCACTCAGCTCTTTGCTAGCACTACTGTCATCCGACGGGGCTGGAGCTGCGGTTGGCGTTGCCTCAGGCTCTACCTGTGGCTTTGAGAGGGTCACTTCTTCACTGGTGCTAGTCATAATATCGTCAGTTGGTATTTGTGTTAGGGCCTGCTGGTGCTTTAACTCATGATGCTCTTGCCGTAGAGCCTTCACTTGCTGTTGCGCAGCAGTCAATTGCCTTTGTTGATGTTCAATACGCTTCGAAAGCTGGTCAACTAGTTCTGGAGCCACAGGCTGCGTTGGCATGAATGTGGTCATAGTCTGTCCTTCAAAATTCTTGGCGCCTTACAATTG
>DPHD01000022.1:20151-32971 GCA_003523085.1 Oceanospirillaceae bacterium
TTACAATTGCGTCGAGCATTGTACCTATTGATTGCCCGCAGGGCCATATTTTTCCAGCTTTTACATTAAACTTGAGGCCTGACTTGCAGAAACACACCTTCCCTGCCTATACTAACAGCACCTAAGGTAAACATTGTCGTACTTATTTTCGTCATAATCGGTTTTCTTAGAGGATGTTAATATGTCCACTGCAGCCCCCAAGGCCAAGGTTATCGACCTATTTAGCGGCCAACAACACAGTGCTAACAGCCGACCATCGGTGGTGCGCCTCGCCCCTGAGCTTGATGGTTTTGAGGTTCTCTACTCCAACGTCCATGGCCACCCAACGGCGGGACAAGAGTTATTCTGCGTCAACATTCTATTTTGGGCCTTGCTCGATGATGGTTCGTTTGCGGGCATGATCCCATGGTTTGACGAGCTGATTCCTTGCCCAGACCTTAATTGCCCCAACCGAGGTTTCTTTCAAGGTTATTTTGACCCAGGTCTTGATCAAATCCTACCTCAGGTGCCCGAACATAAGTGTGTTGAACTGATCACTGCAGCCGATTATTTTGACTTCGAAACCGACGACAACATTTTTGTGGTGCAAGAGTTACCCGACACGTGTGGTAGCCATGCCGTCTTTACCAGCGACAACTTCGATAGCTTCACTATGGTTGAGGTGTTTAGCTGGCGCTTGTTTAGTGACGGTAGTATTAAGGCGCTGATGATTAACCAGGATAAGGTTCAACGCTGGCCCGTATTAATCGGTGATGACTGTTTACAAGCCTGTAGTGACGCGCCCGATTTTGTCAATTTCTTTCAATACCGAGTGGCCATTAATATCAAACAGCATGATCCGCAAACCTTGGCGGTGCTCGATCAATTGAGGTCAGACCTCTAAATTTAGCTGCCTTTACGGATCAGGTACTGATACTGAGCGTTGCTTTCACTTTGTTCCACCAGTTCGTGCCCCAAGAACAAGCAAAACTTGGGAATGTCTCGGGTAGTGGATGGATCCGTAGCCAGCACTTGCACCAAATCACCGGCTTTGATGTCTCGAAAGGTGCTGTGTAGCATCATCACCGGCTCTGGGCAAAATAAACCCGTGGTATCTAATACTTTATCGATGTCTGGTGGTGTTTGCATGGGCGTCATATCTCGTCCGCGGGGACTTCAGTAGGGTTACATTTTAGCCTGTTCTGGCACCATTGCTCAATCCAAACCGCAGACTGTTCGATGGCTTGCGGCATACTATAAGGTGACGCTTTATAGGGTTTGAAGCTGTGGTCCATGTGAGCCAACCAATGCAACCTAATATGAGCGGGTAATGCATAACCCAACACCTCGTCATAACTGCCTAGGGCATCACGGGTGCCTTGCACAATAAGCCCGGGCTTAACACTCGTTAAAAGGTGCTCAACACGTAACCGGTCGGGCTTTTTTTGTGGGTGAAAAGGGTAACCCAAAGCCAACCAAGCCAACGCATCGGTGCGTTCGACCACCAAGCTTGCGACGCGACTGCCGAGGGATTTACCACCGATAATGTATGGACCCTGCAATTTCAACCCTTGCAACAGGTGTAAATACTCCAGTTCTAACCGAGCCACGGGCGGCGGTGGCCTTTTAATACCCGTTTTCTGAATCTGTTGCATATAAGCAAATTCGAACAAATACACACTAAAGTTTTGCGCCACTAAGGCCGCCGCCATAGCTTGCATAAAGTCATGCGCCATACCAATGCCAGACCCATGGGCGAGTACCACACTCACCGGGCCATGGCCGTGTTTTTGTACATGGCCATGGGGTGTTTCAATAAGTTGCATAAAATCTGCCCTTGATTTGGATCAATGTATAAAGTCGGTAGACTGCTATGATGATCAATATACCAGCGCGAATAGCGAACATGGACCTATGGCCATGATTTTACCGGAAATCTTCGCTATGCAGCAATTGTATACGCCGCCTAATTGCGGGATAATACGGCCTCCCGAATTGGGGACTAATTTTAGCACTTAATGAGAAATTACTATGAGTGAAACCTCTCCCGACACTTATAATTATAAGGTCGTGCGTCAGTTTGCCATTATGACTGTTTTTTGGGGCATTTTTGGCATGTCGATAGGGGTGATAATTGCCTCGCAGCTGGTCTGGCCAGCACTAAACTTTGATACCGCGTGGTTTAGCTTCGGCCGTTTGCGCCCATTGCACACCAATGCAGTTATCTTCGCTTTTGGCGGCAGCGCTCTGTTTTCAACTTCTTATTACGTTGTTCAGCGCACTTGCCAAGTGCGGTTGTTTTGTGAACCTTTGGTTAAGTTCACTTTTTGGGGTTGGCAAGCCGTCATTGTAGCGGGTGTAATCACCCTCCCCATGGGCTTAACCTCGACTAAAGAATACGCCGAATTCGAGTGGCCCATCGACATTTTATTAGGTCTGGTATGGATCTCTTACGCCATTGTATTCCTTGGCACCGTTGCCAAACGTAAAACCTCGCACATCTATGTTGGCAACTGGTTCTTCATGGCCTTTATCATTACTGTTGCCGTGTTGCACATTGTCAACAGCGCTGTTATACCTGTGACCTTATTCAAATCATACTCTGTGTATGCTGGCACCGTAGATGCGATGGTGCAGTGGTGGTATGGACACAATGCCGTGGGCTTTTTCTTAACCGCTGGTTTCTTGGGCATGATGTACTACTTTGTACCTAAGCAAGCAGAACGTCCTATTTACTCCTATCGTTTGTCGGTTGTACACTTTTGGGCCTTGATCGCTACCTACATGTGGGCTGGTGGACATCACTTACATTATTCATCCCTCCCAGATTGGACCCAGTCTGTAGCCATGGTGATGTCATTAATCCTACTGGCGCCTTCTTGGGGTGGTATGATAAACGGCATGATGACCTTATCTGGCGCTTGGCATAAGCTACGCACCGATCCGATTTTGCGTTTCTTAGTGGTGTCCTTGTCGTTCTACGGCATGGCCACCTTCGAAGGCCCGATGATGGCTATCAAAACGGTTAATGCCCTTTCCCACAATACCGACTGGACCATTGGCCACGTACACTCCGGTGCCTTAGGTTGGGTGGCGATGATCTCTATTGGCGCCCTTTACCACATGATCCCTAAGCTCTATGGCAAGGCCTCGATGTACAGCATTAAGCTCATTAACACCCACTTCTGGTTAGCTACCATTGGTACCGTGTTATATGTTGCAGCCATGTGGGTTAACGGTATTTTGCAAGGGCTAATGTGGCGCGCAGTCAACCAAGACGGCACCCTAACTTACAGCTTTGTTGAAGCCCTAGAAGCGAGCCACATGGGTTATCTGGTACGTGTTATTGGCGGCTCGTTCTTCCTCACGGGCATGTTCATTATGGCCTACAACGTTTGGCAAACAGTGCGTAGCGACAGCCGCGCCCCTGTTTTGACCACGCCTACTGCATAAGGAACTGCCAATATGTTAAAACACGATACTATCGAAAAGAATTTAGGCCTCATGGTCATCTTAGTCATCATCGTTATCAGTGGCGGTGGTTTGGCTGAAATTGTGCCACTATTCTTCCAAAAACAAACCACCGTACCGGTGGAAGGCCTTAAGCCTCTAACGGCATTGCAACTTGAAGGCCGCGACATTTATATTCGTGAAGGCTGTCACGTTTGCCATACCCAACAAATTCGCCCATTCCGCGCCGAAACCGAGCGTTATGGTCATTATTCAGTGGCGGGTGAATTTGTTTACGACCACCCGTTCCTTTGGGGCTCTAAGCGTACGGGTCCAGACCTTGCTCGAGTAGGCGGTCGCTATTCTGATGACTGGCACCGTGCTCACTTATACAACCCACGAGATGTAGTGCCTGAGTCCATCATGCCTTCCTATCCATGGTTGTTTAGCGATAAGGTTGACGGCGAAGTTACACCCAAGAAAATGCTCGCTTTACGCAGTGTAGGCGTACCCTTCACAGACGAAGCCATTGCATCTTCTACTGCAGACGTTGACGGCAAGCCGGAAATTCAAGCCTTGATTGCGTACCTACAGCAATTGGGCACTGTACTGTCAAACAGGCGCTAATGATGACTTACGAAACCTACGGACCTTACATTGTAGTGTTGATGTTATTGACCTTTATTGGCCTGTTCATCTGGGTGCTTAGCCCGAAACGAACCGAGGGCTTTAACGAAGCCGCCAATTTACCCTTCGCCGACGAAAATAACGGATTAAACCCCGACGGAGACATCAAACATGACTGATTTTTGGAGCATTTGGATCAGCGTCATTACCATCGCGGTAATAGTCGGCTGTTTTTTATTGGTGACACGCACGCGTAAAAGCGAAATACACAAAGAAACCACCACCGAAGTACTCGCACACTCTTTTGATGGGGTAGAAGAACTCGATAACCCACTGCCTCGTTGGTGGTTTAACATGTTCATGATTACCATCGTATTTGGTATTGTGTATTTGTTTTTGTACCCTGGCCTTGGCAACTATAAAGGTTACTTAAACTGGACCAGCACCAATCAGTGGGAAGAAGAGATGGCTCACGCTGAGAAGCATTATCAGCCTGTATTTTCTCGGTTTGCGCAATTGTCGGTAGAGCAGATTTCTAATGACCAAAAGGCGCTTCAAATTGGCCAGCGTATGTTCGCCAACAACTGCGCCTTATGTCATGGCCAAGGTGGTGTAGGCGCATTTGGCTTCCCTAACCTCAGCGACAACGATTGGTTGTATGGCGGCGATGGTGCAACTATTGAAACCACCATTACCAATGGCCGTAACGGTGCTATGCCACCTTGGGGTGCAGTGTTAGGTGAAGAAGGCATTCGCAATGTCACAAGCTACGTTCTTAGCCTAAGTGGCCAAGAGGCTAACGCTAAACTTGTAGCACAAGGTAAAGTTACCTTCCAGTCTACCTGTGTGGCCTGCCATGGTGCCGATGCAAAAGGCATTGCAGCACTCGGTGCACCTAACCTGACCGATAACGTTTGGCTCTATGGTGGCAGCTTCGAAAAAGTATCACACACCATTCGCCAAGGCCGTGCAGGCGTAATGCCGGCTCACAAAAACTTGTTAAATCAGGACAAAATTCACCTGATCGCAGGCTACGTTTACGGTTTGTCGCGCTAACTATAGGCAGCTTAACCTGCCTATATAAACATTCCGCATACAAAAATAACAAAAGCGGAGTCGGGTAAGTGATTGCTCGACTCCGCTTTTTTATTAACCAGAGATTAGTGAAACAGTGAAACAAATACCCATCAAGCAGGTAGATGGCGACAAACAATATGTCAATCTCTATGCTAAACGCGAACACATACAGGTAAGAGCTTATAAGGGGTTCTACCGTAGCTTGCGTGTGCTTGCGGCTTGGCCCCTGCTGTTAGCGTACTTCCTGACGCCATTTATCACTTGGGGTGATCGCCAGGCCATTTGGTTCGACCTACCCCAGCGTCAATTCCATATATTCGGCCTTACCTTTTGGCCGCAAGATTTCGCCCTACTGAGTGGCGTGCTCATTTTGGCAGCCTTTTTATTGTTTTTCATCACTGTTTTTGCAGGCCGAGTATGGTGTGGTTATAGCTGCCCACAAACTGTCTTTACCTACGTATTCATGCGTGCAGAACGGCTTGCCGAAGGTAACCGGAATGCCCGCATCAAGCTAGACGCACAGCCCATGAGCTTCACTAAATTACGCAAAAAAGCCTTGAAACATGTGTTATGGCTCGCCATATCTGCTGCTACTGCCCTAGCCTTTGTGGGTTACTTCACACCGATACGTGAGTTGGTATCACTCATCGTAAGTTTTGATTTAGGCATGTGGGAAACATGGTGGCTAGGTTTCTTTTTGGTAGCCACCTACGTTAATGCGGGCTGGATGCGCGAGCAAGTGTGTATATACATGTGCCCTTATGCGCGCTTTCAAGGCGTAATGTTCGACTCCAATACCTTGATTGTTACTTATGACCAAGCCCGTGGCGAACCTCGAGGCAAAGGCGCGCGCAAGGCCCAAGTTGGCGTCCCAACCACCGCTGAAAAGACAGCAGAACCCTTGGGTGATTGTGTGGATTGCGGGGTTTGTGTCACTGTGTGCCCCGTCGGCATCGACATTAGAGACGGCTTGCAATACGAGTGCATCTCTTGCGCCGCCTGTGTGGATGCATGTAACGACGTAATGCTGCGTTTAGACAAACCCAAGGGCCTCATTCGCTATGCCACAGAAAATGTAATTAACGGAGCCACTCATCGCTTGATCAGCTCCCGCTTCATCGGTTACGCCGTGGCAGTGATGGTGATTGCCGGATTATTAGTTGCTCAACTCGTCAACCGCGAGCCGTTAGAAGTGAGTTTAACCCGTGACCGACAAGCTCTTTATAACGATATGGGTGGCGGTGTTATCGAAAATACCTATTACCTTAAAATATCCAACAAGGGTCAAGAGCCTGTCGCGGCAAGCATAAGTATCTCCGGCGTAAGGAACTACAGCTATTTAAGTTTGAACAAGATGAGCCTAGCCCCCAATGAAACCAATGAAGCCGTGGTACGGATACAAATGCACGTAGATAACCTAGACACCCCTAACACGGCGGTCATTTTTTCGGTAAAATCGAGTGCCTATGACGACTTTGAAATGACTCAAGAATCGCGCTTTATCGCGCCAGCAGATCAATTGTTTTAACTGAGATTAACCATGCCCCATTCAACTCCAACCAACGACCCTGTAATAGCACCCTGGTACAAACAGCCTTGGCTTTGGTTCCTGCTTGCGCCACTGTTTGCCGTCTTTATTTACGGTACCAGCTATGCCTACCTATCCGTAGTCACCTTTGATGGCATGGTAAAAGGTGATTATGCTAAAACCGCTAAACACTTTAACCAAGATTCATCGCGCTTAGATAAGGCGGCGGCTATGGACATGCAGGCCACCATTAGTTTAGACATCCTGACTGGCGATTTGCGTTTGCTAGTGACGTCTTCGCCAACTGTCACCAGCTCAACATTATTACTGGATGTGGTACACCCAACAATGGCGTCCCTTGATCAACCGATTACCTTAGCACTACGTCCAGACGGTTCTTATTACGGTTCGCTCAATAAAACCATCGACGGTAAACGCTATTTACACCTTACGGGGCCTGAAAACAGCTGGCGCTTAAGCTCCGAAATACACACCCCTTGGCCTGATCACTTTAGCATTACTGCAAACTAATGACGTTATTCCGGTGAGCCAAACGGACTGTTTTCACTGTGGTCAAGCGGTTGCTAAAGCCAGCCGTTACACCTGCGAATTGGATGGCCAAAGTCAGCCTATGTGTTGCCTTGGCTGCCAAACTGTAGCGCAAACCATTATTGATCAAGGGCTGGCGGACTACTATCGTCATCGCCGCTTGTCTCAAGCTTCATCACCCATGCTGCCAACCGCACTCGACCTGAGTGCTAGCAACCAATGCCAGTGGCAGGACTACGATGATGCCGACGTGCAAAGCACGTTTGTGCGTCAAAGCCAAACCAAAGACCACACGGGCGACGGCAAAGAGGCCGATTTGGTCATCGAAGGTCTCTCTTGTGCCGCCTGTATTTGGTTGCTGCACCAGCAAGTTCGAAAGATCCAAGGCGTGATTCATTTTAACGTTAACCTCACCACCCAACGCGCCTACTTGCAGTGGCACAGCAATGCCGTGGCCTTAAGCCAGGTTATGGCTGCGATTGCCGCGGTGGGTTATCAGCCCAGCCCCTATCAAGCCACCGTAGCCTCGGCAAAAACAGCCAAAGACAAGCGTCAAACCATCATGCGCTTAGGAGTTTCTGGACTTGCTGCAATGCAGGTGATGATGTTGTCATTTGGCTTATACGCTGGCCAATCACAAGACATGTCCGAGCAACAAATGGTGTTTTTCCGCTGGCTAGCCCTTGGTTTAACCACACCCGTGGTATTTTATGCAGCTCTGCCGTTCTTTAAGGCGGCTTACCGCGCTTTGAAAAACCGCCACTTAGTCATGGACGTACCGGTTTCATTAGCCATTGGCGGCGCTTATTTAGCAAGCCTATGGGCCACGGCGAATAACACCGGGGAAGTGTATTTTGATTCCGTGTGTATGTTCACCTTTCTGTTGTTATTTGGCCGCTTTGTGGAAGCTCAAGCCCGTTTCCATGCCGGCCACTCTGGCAATCAATTACATCAATTATTGCCCCCCATGTGTTGCCTGGTGACTGGCCCCGAGCAACGGCTACAACAAGTTGCCGTGACAAAACTCAAACCCAATGACACGGTGCGGGTAAAACCCGGCACAACCATACCCGCAGACGGCGTCATCATCAGCGGCACCAGCAGCATTAACGAAGCCGCATTGAGTGGCGAATTTCTACCGGTTAACAAACAGTTGGGTGACCAGGTCACCGCAGGCACCATTAACGTTGCTAGCAGCATCGACGTACAGGTGACACAGGTCAATAACAGTCGCTTACAACAAATTGTGAGTTTAGTACAACAAGCACACAGCTTTCGTCCCAAAATGTCCTACAAAGCCGACCAGGTGGCGCACTATTTTGTTTTGGCGGTGTTGAGTGTATCGGCATTAGTGTACGGCACTTGGTACTTTATAGACCCAGACAAAGCCTTTTGGATTACCTTGTCGGTGTTAGTCATCACCTGCCCTTGCGCTTTGTCATTAGCGGCACCCACCGCCACTGCAGTAGCTACTGCGAGCCTACGTAAACAAGGCATCCTCATGACCCGTGAGGATGCCTTAGAAGAGATTGCCAAAATAGACACCATTGTGTTCGATAAAACCGGCACCGTCACCACCGGTGCTATGGCTTTGCAGCAGACCATTAGCCTTGGGCCACTCAACGACGTCCAATGTTTGTCGCTGGCATGCCAATTAGAAAGCCAGTCGGAACACCCTATTGCTCGCGCCTTTGAGCATTTAGAGGTTAGTATTCAGGACGAGCTTGTGGTGAGCCACCTTAACAACCATACCAGCCAAGGCGTGAGCGGCCAGTACCAGGTTAACAATCGATCTGTAGAACTGCGCTTTGGCCAACCTCAATTTGCGGCGGCCCACCTCACCGAGCAGCCTCAAGCACCAGATGAGCAAGGTCTCTGGCTACTGCTCGCCGATGCTTACCAAGCATTAGCCTGGTTTAAAATAACCGATGCGCCGCGTAAAGGACTTAGCCATACCATTAGCCAGCTCAAGCAACAAGGTTATGAACTACACCTTTTGTCTGGCGATCAGGTCAATAACGTCTCTGAGCTGGCACAAAACCATGGCATAACCCACTGGCATGCGTGCCAAACGCCACAACAAAAACTCGACTTTATTACCCATTTACAACAGCAAGGCCAACGGGTGCTGATGGTGGGCGATGGGGTCAATGACGCACCCGTAATGGCTGCAGCTGATGCCGCCGTGGCCATGGCCTCGGGCACAGACTTGAGCAAGTCCAGTGCACCCGCATTATTATTGCGTGATGACCTCAACTTGATCCAAGTGTTATTGCGTAAAGCCCAACAAACCCATACTATCATGCAACAAAATTTATCTTGGGCCTTACTATATAACGTGGTTGCTTTGCCCCTCGCCGCAGCGGGCCTTATTCCCCCTTGGGGAGCAGCCATTGGCATGTCGACTAGTTCTTTGTTGGTGGTACTCAATGCCACCCGACTTAAGGCCGCCACCCAAGTTAGCCAGCAATAATAATAATAGGACCCGACATGAGCGATACCACCCAAGTCAGCGCCGAACAACTCAATGCATTAGTACAGCGCGTTGTAGCCAGCCGCGGTTTTAACCAAGCCGACCAAAAAACAGCGGGGGCACGAGCGGCTTTTGGTATGCAACATGGCTTAGCCAACAGCGACTTGCTAGAAACATCGCTTGCCGCTCTAGACTCAACGGTAAGCGCACCTAAAATGTTAGTAGAAAATCGCGACAGCTTAATCTATGACGCCCACGGCCAACCGGCGCTAGTTCAGTTTGAAGACGTTTTTGACCATGCGGTTAAAAACAACATAAACGAGATCCGCATGCATAAAACAGCCTGTGGCGCTTTTGCCATACCCGCCATTGCTAGCTACTTAGCGCAACACGGTGCCAATGGCCAAGGCGTATGCATTTACTTTAACAATCTCGAAGGCGGCATGCGTCGTTTCGACTTAGCCCCACAAGGCCAGCTTAAAGGCTTATTGCAGCCCCGAGAGCGCGACTTAGCATGGAACGAAGTTCGCATAACCATCGGCCCTGCTCCGTCCGACTGCAAAGCAGTTGCCGGCGCCGCAGACATCGAAGCCTACCGTGCACGTTGTGAAGCCAACGGCATTAGTATACGTACCGCCCTATGGCAGCGTATGCAAGAGTTGGCCACTAACTACTAAGCAAAGGCAACAACGAGGCTAACCCATGGATATGTTATTTGTTTTAGTGCCCATTGCCATCATCTTGATGTGCTTTGCCGCCTGGGGCATGCGCTGGGCGCTCAAAAGCGGCCAATTTGACGACATGGACTCGCCCGCTAGCAGCATCCTGTTTGATGACGATGAGCACCTGATTCCAGACGACGCTAAAGCCCAGACCAAAAACCACTAATGGAACCCAACTTACTCGCCGCATTGGTCATCGGCATCGCCGGCGGCGGTCATTGTATTGGCATGTGTGGCGGCATCAGCGCCGCCCTCAGCTTAGGTGTACCCAAAGGACGTAAAGCCATTGCTTACAGCCTAGCGTTCAATCTAGGCCGCATTTTGAGCTACGCAGCCATAGGCGCGCTCATTGGCCTGGGTGCCCAAGTGTTACAACTCAACCAATACCTCAATGCAAGCCTATGGTTAGCGGGGCTTATGCTCATGTTAATGGGCTTATCCATTGGCCAATGGTGGCAAGGGGTAAAGCGAGTCGAACATTTAGGCAAGTTCATTTGGCGTTGGCTACAACCGTTAACTAAACCCTTAATGCCAATAAAATCAGTGCCCCAAGCACTGGCTTTAGGCGGCCTATGGGGCTGGTTACCCTGCGGCTTGGTCTATTCCAGCCTTATTTGGGCCTCGAGTGCCAACGACTGGCAATCCTCGAGCCTACTTATGCTCGCCTTCGGTATTGGCACCCTGCCCGCTAACCTCGCCACCGGCCTGTTAGCCCAGCAGTTAAAAGCCTTGCTACAAAAACCCATGAGCCAGCGTTTGTTAGGCGCTAGTTTAATTGGTTTGGGGGTTTATACCTTACCTTTGTAGCGGTGGGCAAACCTCAAGCTTATCCTGTGTAAGGTAATCACGCTCTGGCATTAGGCCTTTATTGTGCTGACTGCTATGCTGTCAATCAGTTGAGAACTTATTGCTAGTCTAAATAAAAGCAACAGAGCGGCACCCTAATAGTCAAGCAGCGACAGTCGGAGTATGTATGTCTGAAAAGTTTTGGGACAAAATTGCTAATAAATATTCTCAGCAAAAAGTTGCAGACCCAGGTGCATATGAAAAAAAGCTAAGTATTACACAGCAGTATTTTACACCAGAGTCTAATGTCTTAGAGTTTGCTTGTGGAACAGGCTCAACAGCGATCATTCATGCCCCATTTGTAAGAAGCATTTTGGCAACCGATATTTCATCCAACATGATTGAAATTGCAAAGGAAAAACTACGTTCAAATAATATTGATAACATACAATTTAAAAAATGTAGCATTGAGGAAATCGACGTCGCTGATGAGTCATTAGATGTGGTTATGGCCCACAGCATTCTACATTTGGTAAATAACCCGGATGATGTTATCCGAATAGCCCATAGCAAGCTTAAACAAAATGGTTTTTTTGTAACGAGTACGGTGTGCATGGGCGATTCTTTTTTTTACTCAGTGATGGCTCGCCTAATTTCCTTAGCTTCTATTTTGGGTGTGTTACCTCGGCTTCAGGTTCTATCCTCAAAAGGCCTAGCAAGGCGTATGGAGGAATTGGGCTTTGAAATTGACTATCAATGGCGCCCCACTAAAAACGGTTCTATTTTTATTATTGCCAAAAAAGTATGACCTAAGCAGGCTGAGAGTAACAGACTGAATCACGGAAAGGACCATTGCAACCAGCTAGTTCCCCAGTGCTTAGGTAGAAGACATCTATCATTTGCTTTATTGACCTATACGTCCTGTTGTTCCAACAGAGCTTTCAATCTAGCCAGATCATTCTGAGTTGCCTTACGCATGGCCATGGTCATCAATGGCGCAATGAGTTTGGAAAAACCGGTGGGTTCACCACGGTTGGTTAAGGTCATGATGGTGGCATTACCTTGAGCCCTCCAGGTGTAGGAGGTTTGCATAGGAAATGGGCCTGCAGAGGTTCTCATGGTCAGACTCTGGTTAGGCCGGATATCAACAAACTCATAGGTGTAGGATAATTGGCGACCCATAAATTTGGCTACGAAGGCGACTTTAGAGCCTATCTTCAATGGCCGTTGTGTTTGCCATTCAACCGTATGAATGTTTTTGTACCACAACATGACGTTATCTGGATCAGAGGCAAAGCTTGCCACTGCCTCAATAGGCCGATTGATTTCGATCTCAGTGGTCACATCCACGGTCATGCTTGAAACCCTCTAAAACGGCAAGTTCAAAAGCGCTAAATCTACTTCTTCGCACACCTGTTGGTCGCTCATGTGTTGTGCTTGTTTAAAATTGTGTAACTTGGTGTCCATAAGATGTGACGGCACAATATTTTGCAGGGACTTGGTCATACTTTCGATGCGGCCTGGGTGATTTTTTTCCCAGTCTTGCAACATGGCTTTGATGTGCTGGCGCTGTAGGTTGTCTTGCGAGCCGCACAGGTTGCACGGGATAATAGGAAATTGTTTGAGCTG
>DPHD01000090.1 GCA_003523085.1 Oceanospirillaceae bacterium
TTTGAAGTGTTTGTAAATAACCCAGGCATTGGCACTCAGCTGTGGGATGAATTATTTGCCAAAGGCCAAGACCTAGACGTTCGTGCCGGTTGCCCCAACCTCATCGAACGTATCGAAAGTGGTTTGTTATCGTTCGGCAATGATATGGGCCATGAAACCACACCTTTTGAAATTGGTTTGGGCAAATACGTAGACCTAGATGCCGACATTAAAAGCCTCAGTTTACCCGCCTTGCGCGAACGTAAACCGACCAAACAGTTAATGGGTTTGGTACTGGAGTACCACCGTAGCTTAGCTGATTTAAACGTGTTTGTGGGTGAACAAAAAATTGGCGACATTCGCAGCCAAGCCTACTCACCCAAATACATGCGTCGTTTGGCCTTTGTTATGTGTGATCTAGCGTCATTGAATGGTGCCACCACCGTCGAAGTGAACACCGACCAAGGTAAAGCCAAAGGCACATTAACTGGCCTACCTTTCGACTTTGATGCATTAGGCCTGACTGCCTGTCGTTAGGCCTCTTTAACCAAGCCATCAGTCTGGTCAGTCACGTCGGTGACTGACCAGACTTGTCTATATTCCTGAGTGATTTACCGGCGTATATTCAGTGCACTTACTCGGCCTATAATTATCGTATGGTGACCTCATTATGATGCCCCAACTTTCCGTTTCTCGTCGCACCCGTTCTACGCCTTTTACTAGCCGTGTGGAAGCCGCGGGCGTCCAAGCCTACACGGTATACAACCACACCTTATTAGCCACTAAGTTCCGCGGTTTTGAAGCAGACTATTGGCACTTGTGTGAACACGTACAAGTGTGGGACGTGTCATGTGAAAAGCAGGTGGCCATTAGTGGTCCCGATGCCTATCGTTTAATTCAGTTGATGACCCCCCGTGACTTGTCTAAAGCCCGTATTGGTCGGTGTTTTTACGTACCCCTGTGCAACCCACAAGGCGGCATCGTCAATGACCCCATTGCGATCAAGCTGACTGAAAACGATTGGTGGTTATCCATCGCCGACACCGACGTAATGTTATGGGCCCAAGGGTTAGCCACAGGCTTTAACCTAGACGTAAATGTAACGGAGCCTGATGTTTGGCCGCTTGCCGTACAAGGGCCTAAAGCCGAAGATTTGATGGCCCGCGTATTTGGCGAACAAGTACGCAACATCAAGTTCTTTAACATTAAACCTATGCTTTACCAGGGTGTGCCCATGCAAGTGGCACGCTCTGGCTGGAGCAAACAAGGTGGTTTTGAAATTTATGTTAACGACGCCAGCCTAGCTGGTGCCTTGTGGGACCAATTATTTGCCCAAGGCCAAGACCTCAACGTCGGCCCTGGCTGCCCTAACTTGATTGAACGTGTAGAGAGTGGTTTATTGTCTCTAGGCAATGACATGGGTTACGACACCACCCCCCTTGAGTGCGGCTTAGATCAGTACGTTGACTTAAACGCCAACATAGACAGTTTGTCGTTACCCGCCTTACGTCAACAGACCCCTCAACGGCAGTTAAGGGGCTTAGTCATCAATCAAGCGGTAAAGATTGACGACCAAAACGTTTACCTTGATGGCCAAGTTGTGGGGCAAATCACCAGCCAAGCCTACTCGCCAAAATATGGCGTACATTTGGCATTTGTCTTGTGTTCTTTAGCTTCGTTAGACGTTAGTCTTACCCTAGATGTAAACACCAGCCAAGGCACCGTTAGCGGCCAAATCACTCGTTTGCCATTTAACTTTAACAGCCTAGGTTTACAGCCAAAAGCACCAGCATAACGTCATTTATTCGAGTCATTAGCATGAGCAAATCATCTTTTTTAGGGGCCGACACCATCGCCCTGCACAGCGGTTATCAACCTGAGTCGGATCACGGCTCCCGTGCTGTGCCAATTTACCAAACCACCTCCTACGTGTTCGACAGTGTAGACGAAGCCTCTGCGTTATTTAACGTTGAGCAAGGCGGCCATATTTATAGCCGTATTACCAACCCAACGGTGGCTGTGCTGGAGCAACGCTTAGCCGCATTAGAAGGTGGTGCGGGCGCCATTTGTACGGCTTCGGGCATGAGCGCCTTGTTCGTTACCTTTTTTAGTTTATGTTCTGCCGGCGATCACATTGTGAGTGCGGCGCAAATTTACGGCTCTACCGTCACCTTACTCAAACACACCCTGAAACGCTTCAACATTGACTGTACCTTCGTTGACATCAATGACCAAGACGCCCTAGCAGCTGCCATTCAAGACAATACCAAGCTGGTGTTTTGCGAATCGATTGGTAACCCAGGATTGGCTGTGTCTAACTTACCTGCCATTGCTGACACGGCTCACGCTCACGGCATACCCCTAGTGGTGGACGCGACTTTTGCCACACCCTATTTAAACAACCCCATCCAACATGGTGTTGACGTGGTGGTGCACTCGGTGACTAAATGGATCGGCGGTCATGGTGTCGCCGTGGGTGGTGTAGTCATTGACGGCGGTAATTTTGATTGGTTAAAAAGCGGCCGTTTCCCAACCCTAACGCAACCCTATGAACCCTTCCACGGCATGAATTTTTGGGAAGAATTTGGCCCAGCTGCCTTAGCCATGCGTATTCGTTGTGAATCGATGCGCGACATTGGTGCCGCCATGACTCCCCACAACGCCTTCTTGTTATTACAAGGGTTAGAAACCCTCAACCTACGTATGCAACAACACGTGACCAATGCCCAAGCCATGGTGGAATGGCTGCAGCAGCAAGAGGCTGTGGCCTGGGTAAATCACCCAGATATCAATGCCGACGCCCATACTCAAGCCTTATTCCCCAAGGGCGCAGGCTCCATGCTCACCTTTGGTGTAAAGGGCGGCCGAGATGCCGGTGCTGCGTTTATTAACGCCTTGCAGCTATCTTCTAATCTAGCCAACGTGGGCGATTCACGCACCTTGGTTTTACACCCGGGTAGCACCACCCACTCGCGCTTAAGCGAAACTGATTTAGTGGCAGCGGGCATTAGTGCCGACTTAATCCGCGTGTCCGTGGGCATCGAAACGGTTAAAGATATACAAGCCGATTTTGGTTTAGGTTTACGCGCTGCGGCAAAAGTGGCTGCAGTGCAACTCGAACCAACGGAGGCCTAAGCATGTATATTACAGTGGATGACCAAAACACCTTTGTAGCCACCGGTGGCAAACCCTTTAACCCCAATTTACCGACCGTTGTTTTACTCCATGGCTCGGGCACCGACCACCGTGGCTGGGCCTTGCAAGCCCGCTGGTTTGCTTTTCATGGCTATAGCGTATTTGCACCAGACATGCCTGCCCATAGTTTATCTGCAGGCGAGGCATTAACCAGCATTGAGGCCATGGGTGCGTGGTTAGTTCGGGCTTTAGACGCAGCAAAAGTAAGTAATGTGCACTTAATTGGCCATTCACAAGGCTTTTTGGTGGCTTTAGAAGCGGCAGTGTTGTTATCAAAACGCTTGCTTTCCGTCACCGCTATGGCCACCGCTAGCGCCATACCCGTTAACCCTGCCTTGATTGACACAGCGCAAAAAAATCCCGCTTTAGCGGCCCAAATGATGTTGCAATGGGGCTTTGGCAATCAACACCAATATGGCGCCAGTGCGGTGCCCGGCATGCAGCCCATAGGCATTGGTCAACGCATCATGGCCAACAATCCGCTGGCCATCGACCTAGCCGCATGTAATGCCTATAGCGCTGGAGCCCAGCGCGCCCAACAATTGGCCAGCCAAGGCTGCGCTAGCTGTGTAATCCTTGCGGCGCAAGACCGTATGACCCCCAAAAAAGAAGGTTTAAAGTTAGCCCAAGACCTTGGCACTCAGGCCCAAGTTATTGCTGACACGGGCCATATGTTACCCATGGAAGCACCCAAACAAAGCCTTAGCATCATGAAAACATTTATTCAGTCACTCGAGAAATAACCATGGCCAAACTCATCGCCAACAAAACACTACCCAAGTCCGCCATCAAAAAAGTAGCCGTTATTGGCGCCGGCACCATGGGTGCAGGCATTGCAGGCCAAGTGGCCAATGCCGGTGTTGAAGTTTGGTTATTAGACCTTCCTAGCCAAACCGACAGTATTAACGCCTTAGCAGAGCGAGGTTTTAAACGCTTACAAAACCTCAACTCGCCGGGTTTAATGAGCAACGAAGCTGGGCAATTAATCCATTGCGGTAACACGGTCGACGACTTTGAACAGTTAGCCGATTGTGACTGGATTGCCGAAGCCGTGGTGGAGCGTTTAGATATTAAACAAGCCCTCTACCGACGTATTGAAGCCATTACCGGCCCCCAGACAATCGTCACCTCTAACACCTCTACCATTCCTATAAGTTTGTTAACCCAAGGCCTGCCACAAGCTTTTTGTGAACGCTTTGCCATTACCCACTTTTTTAACCCCGTGCGCTTTATGCGTTTACTTGAGCTAGTGCGCGGCGAACACACCCGTGACGACGTCATTGCAACCTTAGACCAGTTTTGCGAAAGCAACTTGGGTAAAGGCGTTGTGGTATGTGAAGATACGCCTGGATTTTTGGGAAACCGCGTGGGCGTATTTGCCATTCAATGCGCCTTGCACACAGCTTTCAAATTAGGCCTATCGCCTGCCGAAGCCGATGCCCTATTTGGCCGCCCCATGGGCATTCCAAAAACCGGCGTATTTGGTTTATACGATTTAATTGGCATCGATTTAATGGCCGACGTGGCCAACAGCCTTGAACAAATTTTACCAGCTGACGATGAATTTCATCAATACGCCCAGCCGGTGCCATTAATGACACAAATGATTGCTCAGGGTCATACGGGCAATAAGGGTGGTCAGGGATTCTATAAAGACTCTGAAAATGGCCGCCAAGTACTCGATTTAGCAACGGGTGAGTACCAAATCAGTGAGCGTTTACAGCTAAGCTTGGCACAACAAGCTGAAGCCGAAGGTGTTGCCGTACTCCTTAACGACGACAGCGTCTATGGCCAGTTCGCGTGGCAGGTATTGTCTAGCACCTTAAACTATGCCGCCTCACTGATTCCAGAAATAGGCCCCAATGTGGTGCCCATCGACGATGCCATGAAGTTAGGCTACAACTGGATTTATGGCCCCTTTGAGCTGTTAGATCAACTCGGAGCACAAGAGGTAGTGCAGCGTATGCAAAGCGAAGGTCGCGAAGTAGCACCTATCTTGCTCCTCGCAGCGCGCCAACAAGGCTTCTACCACGTGGCCAATAATCAATTGATGAGCCTCACCCACTCGGGCGACTATACTAGGCTAGCGCGTCCGCAAGGCGTATTACGCTTTTCAGAGCTCAAGCAAACATTAACGCCTGTTTTTAGCAATAAAAGCGCCAGTTGGTATGCATACGACACCGCCGCCATTGTGGAATTCCATTCCAAAGCCAACTCCCTAGATGCCGATTCCATGGCGGTAATTAAACACGCTTTGGCACAAGCTCAACAGCGTAACTTACGTGGTGTAGTGCTGCACAACGACAGCCAACACTTTTCCTGCGGTGTTAACTTGAGCGCCTTTCGTGGTTTCTTCGAGGCCGAAGATTATCAGGGTATGGACAACTTCCTCGATGACTTTCAGCAAACCATGCACGCCATGAACACTTGCCCATTACCGGTGATCGCTGCACCTGTGGGCATGTCGATCGGCGGTGGTTTTGAAGCTGTGTTAGCCGCCGATCACGTCATTTGTCACGCCAACTCGGTGATGGGTTTAGTTGAAGCCAGTGTAGGTGTAGTACCCGGTGGTGGTGGTTGTAAAGAATACCTGTATCGCTGGTACGAAGTGCTGGACGACATTAAAGCCGCTGCTTGGAAGGCGTTTATGATTGTCGGTTACGGCTGGACAGCTAAATCACCCATTGAGGCCACCGAGCAAGCCATGCTTTATCCGCAAGATCAGTACATGATGAACCGTGATCGAATTTTACAACAAGCCCTATGCCAATTGAATAAAGTACAAAAAGCCAAACCGCGTAAGCCTTTACCCATGGCGGGCGAAGAAACCTATCGTGAAATGATGGACTGGTTATTTGAAGCCGAGGACCAAGGCAAAATCACCCCTCACGACGTGGTGGTAGGCACCGAGTTAGCGCGCATTTTCACCGGCGGCAAAGTCAAAGCCAATACTATGATGAGCGAGCAGGATCTATTTGATGCCGAACGCGAAGCATTTTTACGCTTAGCCCGTTCCAGTGACACCCAAACACGAATTATCAGCATGCTGGATCAAGGAAGCCCAGTACGTAACTAAGCTTCTCCAAGCAGCTAAAAAGATACAAAAAAACACACAAGGTTACAACAACAGGCCGCTTTATAGCAGCCAGTAACCTTGTGTTGCAATTCACACAGTATATTTAGCCTCCTCCCGCTAACACACTAGCCATGTACGGCCTGCAAGTGTAATCTGTAATCTGCATAATAATAATCCTCGGCCACCGGAGCGTCTTCGCCATGTTGAATTAGTTTACTAACCTCAGTATCAGCAA
>DPHD01000079.1:0-17060 GCA_003523085.1 Oceanospirillaceae bacterium
GTTGGTTAGCAAGTCAACGTAGAAGTTAACTGCATGGTTCCAAGCTGGAGAATCCAACTGAGGCTTCTTATCCATGTCAAACCACTGAGCACCAAACGAATTGGCCAAAGTTGTTATGAACGCCATGTTGTCGCCCCAACCTGGCTTGCCACGAAGACAAATGCCGTATACGCCATTGTCTTTGTCAGTCATTGCCGCAGCGGCGTCCTCAATGTGACCCCAAGTTGGGTTGTCAGGCATTGTCATACCCGCAGCATCCATCAAGTCCTTACGGTACATGATCATCGAACTTTCACCGTAGAATGGTGCAGCGTAAAGGTTACCGCCATCAGATAGGCCACCACGCATTGCAGGTAAAATATCGTCAACATCGTAGCCAGCATCAAAATCTAACGCTTCTAACCAACCTTTAGCGCCCCACATAGGTGCTTCGTACATACCAATAGTCATAACGTCGAACTGGCCACCCTTAGTAGCAATGTCCGTTGTTACACGAGAACGCAATGTGCCCTCGTCTAGTGTAACCCAGTTCACATTAATGCCAGGGTTAGCGTTTTCAAAGTGGCCGGTTAACTTTTGCATCTCAATCATATGGCCATTGTTTACAGTGGCAATGGTCAAATCAGCTGCTTGTACTGCTGTGACACTGCCCATTGAGACAGCTGCCGCAATCGCTGACATTTTCAAAATTTTCATACTACATCCTCCAGAGGTAACTCTCAGTTTTTTATTAGTAGATTTGGTGGTCTTATCAACGCAATAATAATATCACTGCGCTTGAGTTAACAATAACTCCTCAGAATGATTGAAAAACAGTACGAATTCTTCAAATACCAGTACTATTTTGACATTTGTTTATAAAAAATAAAATATGACCGCAAATTAGTATAAATTCAACCATAATTACGAAATATAGTATTACTGAACGAGAGCGCCTGGAAGCATTGATTTAAGCCGTAGGTTTATTTCTCCAAAACATTTTTATACATAGTGTTCTTATTAGACACATTAAAAACGAGGATTAATCTTGATTATTTGTTGTGGTGAAGCCCTTATTGATATGGTGCCAGTATTATCAGAATCTGGCCAAGCAAGTTACCTCCCCTTAGTAGGTGGCGCAATTTTCAACACAGCTATCGGCTTGGGGCGCCTAGGTGTTGAAGTCAGCATGTTATCGGGGATTTCGAATGATCTCTTTGGTCAACAGCTGAATCAAGCGTTAATGGACAGCAAGGTAGATACGTCATACCTAGTGCGCTCCAACGCTCCCACCACACTGGCTTTTGTAACCCTTAACGCTGGCAATGCAAGCTATACATTTTATGATGAAAACAGTGCAGGCCGGTCCGTAGAGACCTCAGACGTACCCAATTTGCACCAGCTACAAGGAAATAATAACGCAGTAAACACCTTATATTTTGGTGGTATTAGCTTAATCAATGAACCTGCCGCAGGCGCTTATTGTGATTTAGCGCACAAATATGCGGCAGATATGGTGATTGTGGTAGATCCTAATATACGTACAAACTTTATCAACCATGAACAAAACTATCGTCAACGCCTAGAAAGCATTATTAGCGTGGCGGATATGATTAAAGTGTCTGATCAAGATTTAGATTGGTTGGTGGGCAACGCCCATAATGAACCACAGCAAGTCGACTTATTGCGTGGCACTGGTAAAGCCATTGTTGTGGTTACCAAAGGTGCTGATGGTGCAACAGCTTATTTATCCACGGGGGAGACGGTGCATCAGGATGTGCCTAAAGTATGTGTGGTAGATACCGTTGGTGCAGGCGATACTTTCAATGCTGGATTGCTTGCAAAACTAGCCACCTTGGGCCTGTTGTCGAAAACTGAATTGCAAAAAATCAAGCCTGAAAAACTATTACAAGCATTGGCTTATGCGGCTCAAGTTGCTGGGATTAACGTCTCTCGACAAGGCGCTAACCCACCTTGGCTCAAAGACATGACGACATAAGCCGTACAACCCAACAGAAGCTGAGCTACTACAGCTAATATTAGCTCATCACTTAACGCCAGCATTATTTTGTTGTAAGCCCGTAGGAATCAGAAATTATGAAACGTAGTTTAATGAAAGCGGTCGTCACAACTGTAATCCCCCCATTATTAGCATCAGCTAAAAGTAGAGGCTTTCTCTGTTATTGTGAAAACGTCAAATTCGGTTGGTAATTACACCGTCAGTTTCCCTTGGTAATCAAACTATTACACTTCAAACAATAAAAAGCCAAGCAATGCTTGGCTTTTTTGTCATCATGCGCGTGGCAATACTACTTTAATAGATCACGGCCTTTGCTAGCTTCAATACGCATACGCAGAGAATTAAGCTTAATAAATCCAGCAGCATCTTGTTGATCGTATGCACCGGCATCGTCTTCCATGGTCGCCATGGCGGCATCAAATAGACTGTCTGCAGACTTACGTCCGATGACGTCTACATTGCCTTTATAGAGCTTCAGCTTAACGGTACCGTTAACGTACTCTTGTGAGCGGTTTATCAATGCCTGTAGCATTTGGCGCTCTTCAGACCACCAGTAGCCGTTGTACACCAATTTAGCGTAACGGGGCATGATTTCATCCTTAAGGTGCGCGGCTTCTCTATCCAAGGTAATGGATTCAATAGCACGATGGGCCTTAAGCATGATGGTGCCACCCGGCGTTTCGTAACAACCGCGAGCCTTCATACCCACATAGCGGTTTTCTACGATATCCAAACGGCCAATACCGTTAGCACCGGCCACACGGTTGAGTTCCGTTAAGATAGTGGCTGGGCTCATGGCCTCACCGTTAATAGCGGTAATATCACCTTTTTCATAATCCAATTCGATATAAGTGGCTTCATCTGGTGCGGCCTCTGGCGACACACTCCAACGCCACATATCTTCTTCCGAAGCATGCCATGGGTCTTCTAACATGCCACTTTCGTAGGAAATGTGCAGCAAGTTTGCATCCATCGAATAAGGTGATGACTTCTTGTTTTTGAAATCAACAGGGATTTCGTGTTTGGCACAATAATCCATCAAACTTTCACGTGACGTAAGATCCCACTCGCGCCATGGGGCAATCACTTCTACACCCGGCTTAAGGGCATAAGCACCCAGCTCAAAGCGCACTTGATCGTTGCCCTTACCCGTCGCGCCATGGGAGATCGCATCGGCACCAGTTTGGTTAGCAATTTCGATCAATCGTTTAGCGATCAATGGGCGAGCTATAGACGTTCCCAACAAGTACTCACCTTCATATACCGCGTTGGCTCTGAACATAGGGAATACAAAATCGCGTACAAACTCTTCGCGCAGGTCTTCAATATAAATTTCTTTTACACCTAGTGCTTCGGCTTTTGCCCGTGCGGGCTCAACTTCTTCGCCTTGGCCTAAGTCTGCGGTAAACGTAACCACTTCGCAGGCGTACGTTTCTTGTAGCCATTTGACGATTACAGAGGTGTCTAAACCGCCAGAATAAGCTAATACTACCTTTTTAATGTCCGACATTTGATGTGGGTTCCCTGTGCCATAATTATTCAACAAATATATAGCGCAAGTATACATCGAAGCCACGTACAGCACAGCATCTAGGGTCAAGTTTTAATTAATTTTGAGTATTTAATTAACCTTAGTCCTGTTAAAATACGCCTAGTTTTAACCTAAACCCGTTGGCGTTTTAAGCCCGAGATTAAACCATGCAAGCATTAACCCTCACTCGTCCAGACGACTGGCACCTACACTTACGCGATGGCCCAGTGTTAACACGCACCGTGAGCGACACGGCTCGCCAATTTAGCCGGGCCGTGATTATGCCCAATTTAACCCCCCCTGTAGTCACCACAGCCATGGCCATCGACTACAAGGCACGATTAGATGCACAAGGCACTCGCCTAACCCCGCTCATGACACTCTACTTAACTGACAACACCAGCCCACAAGAGATACAACGGGCCTACGATTCAGGTATTGTTAAAGCGGTTAAGCTCTACCCTGCAGGCGCCACTACCAACTCGGCGGCCGGCGTAACCAACATAGAACACATCTACCCCGCCATTGAAAAGCTGCAAGAGCTAGGTATGCCTTTGTTGGTACATGGTGAAGTAACACACCAAGAGGTCGATATTTTTGACCGAGAAAAGGGTTTTATTGATCAGCAACTTGCACCATTGCTAGACCGTTTTCCAGGCTTAAAATGTGTATTCGAGCACATCACCACGAGTGAGGCTGCGCAATTTGTGGCCCAAGCTAGCGAACTGGTCGGTGCCACCATTACACCACAGCATTTACTCTATAACCGCAATGACCTATTGGTGGGTGGCGTAAAACCGCACTTATATTGTTTACCCGTACTCAAACGCAATACCCACCAGCAAGCATTGCAGGACATGGTTGCTAGCGGCAATAATAAATTCTTTTTAGGCACAGACTCGGCACCCCATGCCCAAGGTGCCAAGGAAAGCGCTTGCGGCTGCGCAGGGTGTTATTCTTCACCTGCCGCCATCGAGCTCTACGCCCAAGCCTTTGAAGCCATTGATGCAATGGATAAGCTTGAAGCCTTTGCCAGTTTCAATGGCGCAGACTTTTATGGTTTGGCCCGCAACACCGATACCATTACGTTATTGCGTAATTCCTGGCAGGTGCCCGCAAGCCTCACCTATGGCGCAGACGTTATTATTCCCTTAGGTGCTGGCCAAACCCTTAACTGGCAATTACAGGCGTAACTAAAACATGATTAAAGATCGTTTTCGCGGCTACCTGCCGATTATTATCGACGTAGAAACCGCAGGTTTTAACAGCCACACCGACGCCTTGCTCGAAGCGGCAGCGGTGATTATCGACATGGATGAAGATGGCCTGCTGTATGCCAAAGAAACCATCGACTGCCATATCCACCCCTTTGAAGGCGCTAATTTAGAAGCCGCTGCGCTGGAGTTCACGGGCATTGACCCAAATGATCCAGAGCGGGATGCAGTCACCGAGCAAGAAGCCTTAGACTTGCTATTTAGGCCCATTCGCAAAGCCCTCAAAGCCAGCCAATGTAAACGCGCTATATTGGTAGGCCATAATGCCACCTTTGATTTAAACTTTATTAATGCCGCAGCCCAACGCTGCCACCAAAAACGCAATCCGTTCCATCCGTTTTCGTGTTTTGATACCGCCACCTTAGCCGGTCTTGCCTACGGCCAAACGGTACTTGCAAAGGCTTGTGCAGCGGCGGATATACGTTTTAGTAATGAAGACGCTCACAGCGCCCGTTACGATGCAGAAAAGACGGCCGAGCTATTTTGCACCATCGTCAATCGCTGGAAGCAACTGGGTGGCTGGCAAGCAGAAGACGATGAGTTCCCCTTCGCTGGCCTAGATTAGACGGTTAGCTGGGTTCGTCATCACCGGCAACCCACTTGGCGTGCTCACAGCTACCGGGTACAGGTTCGTAGCCGCCGCGACTCAATGGGTTGCAACGTAAAATACGCCAAACACCCATGGCACCGCCTTTGATTGCACCATGAAGCTGAATCGCTTCTAAGGTGTAGCTTGAACAACTGGGGTAGTAACGGCAGTTACTGCCTAATAATGGGCTCAACAGGTACTGGTAGCCACGCACCAAAAACATGAGTGCGCGGGCGGCTAGGTTTGTTTTAGTTTTCTCTAACTGCGCCATTACACTAACAACACCGGTAGTTTAATTCTAAATAACACGCCACTTGGATTATCTAAGTTGTGGGCCGACACACTACCGCCGTGGAATTGGCTAATCAAGCGTACAATATACAAGCCTAACCCAAAGTGAGCGTGACCCGCACCTGCAGTACGTGCAGACACCATGGAGTTAAACATACCCGCCAATAGTTCAGGCGGAATTTGTGGCCCTACATTTTCAACTTCAAGATAACAGTCGTAGTCCTGCCGGTACAGACGCACAATAATGGCACTGCCAGCTGTTCTAAAGTCGCGGGCATTGTCGGTTAATTTATCGAGTAGCTGCTCAATACGATAATCCACACCGGCTACGGTCAAGGCTTCCCGGGAAGCCTCAAAAATAACGTTTTCGGCCTCACCTTGCTGGCTCGGGTTTTGATGACTGACGTAGGTTTGCACCAAATGAAACAAGTCCAAGGGTTCCAACTCATCCTCATGCAAAGCTTCTTCTAAATTGGCGGCATCGGCTAATTTTTCCACAATAGCACTAATCTTCACCAGACCTCGCTGAGCACTATCTATATAACGCTGCTGGCCTTCAGCAACGCCGTGTAGCTGCAAGTTTTCTAACGACGTCATGGTGGCGTTTAACGGGTTATTAACTTCGTGCCGCAAAGTGCGCGGCATGGTGCTGATAAATTGTTGATGCTCATGCAAGCGCGCCACCACCCCAGAAAAACTGCGTGCCAAGTCGCCTATCTCATCGCCGGCCTTAACGTCACTGTATAGCCTATCTGTTCGCAGCCTGCCGTCTGGGTCGACCAGCAACTGAGCCTCTTTACCCAAACGCCGAATACGCATGGCTTGGCGCCAAGAAAACAACAGTAGCAGCATCAATATGACGAGCATGGTGGACAAGCTTAATAAGGCTATATTTTCCATGGCCTGGCGCTGCAAAGCCAAAATCTTCGCCGTAGATTGCTTAATTAGCACTACCCCTAACAACTCACCTTCCTCATCCACTATAGGCGCCGCTACAGCAAACACCTGCTCTGTTGGGCCTTTATGCCACCGCCCACTGGCAAACTTTTTATCCAAGGCCTGATTTAACAAATCACGCTCTTGGCTAGCCGCTTGAACTGGATTAAGGTAGGCAGGAATGGCAATAAACCAATCGAGTCCACGGTTGAGCCATGCTTGCACCCGTTCGAATACATCTTTGGGTTTGGCTTTTTCTGGTGCTGGCGGGCTCACTTGTCCCACACTAGCACGCACCTGCAAATGGTTGTCGTAAATGATAATTTGAGAGTCGGCGCTACTCAGGCTCGACAATATTTTGTTGGCCTCAGGCGCTCTCATTGCCAACAGGTTAAAATGGCTCTCTACCGTCGTATCTGACCCGACTAAGGTTTTTAGATGGCGCATAGTGCCATCGTCAGAATCGACATCGGCCACCGCCAGACCAAACTCTTGGCGCTGATTCAAAAAATAACGTGGCAAGGCAAATTCAACCAGGTAGCCATCGACTAAAGGTCGCATCACCGCTTGGATGATAAAAGATGACGAAGGACTACGGTATTGAGGCGTCGCCCAGTCTTCCTTTACATACCAAACCTCCATGGCCCCAGGCTTGGTGGCCACAATCACCAAGCGCCTTTCATTGCCATTACGGTCGGGCAAGGTGAGCCGCAGGTGATCGCTTAAGTCGAGCCTGGGTGTACCTTTAGTTCTTAACACGGTTTTATCGTCTTGGATGCGCACCAAACCAAAGATTCGATCGTCCTTTTCACCCAACAACAGGCTATAACCGTCTTCGCTATCTTCACCGGCGCCAAAATGATTGGCAAAGAGCTGAAAATCGAGCCATTCGCCGGTATAACCGTCAACCCTCGCTGGGCCAATTAGAGGATGACTAAACACCACCTGTTGGCTTTCTAAATAAGGCAATTCGGCTAACAAATCGTCGCGGCCCTGAAACAACGTCACAATACCGCGAGCTAATTGTTCTTGGGCCTGGGTTTGGCCCTCGAGCATAAACACACGAGATTCGGCAACAAACCGATACGATAGCCAAGGAATACTCACCAGCACTAAGGCAAACACCAAAAATTGGGTATTAAATCGAAACCGTAAACGCGACGGTGGGGATAATGACATTAGTTTTCCGACCAGCGATAGCCCAAGCCATATTCCGAACGGATGGCATCAAAATCAGCATCGAGGTGTTTAATTTTGCGTTTAATATTACGAATATGAGTACTGATGGTGTTATTCGAAACGTAATGCTGGTGGGTAGCTTGCGCCAGCGTGTCATAGGTAAGAATGTGCCCGGGCCTACGGGTCAACGCCTCAATCATACGAAACTCAGTTAAAGTTAAGCCGTTTATTTCCTCGCCCCGCCACTTGGCTTGGCGACTTTCTTCTAACAACTGTAAATGACCAATGTCGCGCGTACTCTGCTCATCAGCTTCAGCGGCTACGCCCCTAATATCACTCAATCTCACCAAGGTGGCCACTTTTTCAGCCAAAAAGTCGAGGGATACGGGTTTCGGTTGATAGTCCCACGCGCCCATACGTAGCCCTAAAATACGATCAATTTCGCCCACTCGCTCGGTTAAAAAGAGCACCGGCAAGTCGGGGTGAATTTTTAGCAAGGCACTGCAAAGTTGAAAGCCTGCATCGATATTGTCATCCATGATGATGTCCAAGATAACCAAATCTGGACGCTCCAACTTCAAACCTTCTTCGGCGACTTCTTTACCTGCATAAGCCGTTACGCGATAACCACGTTGCTCTAGGGCAAACTGGTAGTTATCCCGCTGATCGGTATCATCTTCGACTATGACAATATGCTTGGCCAAAAGCGTTTCCTTGTATTAACTAAGCGACAAGCGCTGCTGCAGTAATTGCAGGGTTTTCTGCAAATTTTTGCGGGTTTTTTTGGTGGCGTTTTGTATCTGCAAGTTCAAACCTTCAACCGCCTCTGCGCCTGCAACTTGAACATCTTCGCTGGCGTTAACCTGCGCCATCAACTGATCTACATCTTGGGCTAGCTGTTGCGCTTCTTGCTCGGCTCTTTGCTTGGCAATAGCCAAGCCTTTGGCTTTGCCGGCATCGGCTTTCGCTTGTGCTTCGGCGGACAGCTCTTTTTTAGCTTTACCCGTGTGCGATTTAGCATCAACATCGCTTGCTAATGACATAATACCTACGGCAGAACGTAACTTATGCATAAACGGTTCGCTGTGGGCACGGGCCTTTAGAGCGCCTTTTTGTAATTCGGCTTCGACATAGCCTGGGTCAGCAATAATTTGATTATAGCGACCACGAGCAGGCGATAGGTAGGCGTCCAAATAATCAAACAGTTTGTTTTTCATCTGCCCCCAAGCGATGCCATTAGCATACTCCATGCGTACGGCTTGAGTTTCTTCTGCTGTAGCAAAAGCACTATAGATTTCGAACAAAGTACAGGTTGTGGGATCTTTAGCTTCACCGGGTTGTAGGCTATTGGTAGTAATTTGCATAATCAACTTACGCAATTCATCGGTGGGCGCAAACAAGGGAATGATATTACCGTAACTTTTGCTCATCTTTCGCCCGTCTAAACCCGACAGCACCTTGGCATCACCTTCGTCAACCATGGCTTCGGGCAATACAAAGTGCTCGCCGTAGGTGTGGTTAAAACGCATGGCGATGTCTCGGCACATCTCGATGTGCTGAATTTGGTCTTTACCCACCGGAATCTGGTGCGCATTAAACATTAAAATGTCTGCGGCCATTAAAATGGGGTAACTGTACAAGCCCATACTGATACCTTGATCTAAATCCGTATGGCCTTGGCGCTGGTTTTCGTCTACAGACCCTTTATAGGCGTGGGCGCGGTTCATCATGCCTTTGGCCGTCATGCAGGTTAAAAACCATGCTAATTGAGGTATTTCAGGAATGTCTGATTGGCGGTAAAAAGTGGCATTATTAGTGTCTAACCCCAGCGCCAGCCAAATAGCAGCTATTTCGCGGCCCGAGCGGTGTAACGTTTGCGGATCCTGGCACTTAATCAGCGCGTGGTAGTCGGCCAGAAAGTAAAAACTATCAACATCACTTTGTTGACTCGCGTTGACTGCGGGCTTT
The DNA here is from genome assembly GCA_003523085.1 of Oceanospirillaceae bacterium. Lineage (GTDB taxonomy): Bacteria > Pseudomonadota > Gammaproteobacteria > Pseudomonadales > Balneatricaceae > Njordibacter. Next base: position 9,768 of record DPHD01000079.1, read on the forward strand.
AGGGCACCGAGATAATTACCGAGATGAGGTGTTCCAGTGGTAGTTATGCCCGTAAGCACACGTTGTTTGGCTTGCATTGAATAGATCTATTATGACAAATGAAAGCGCCATTATACACAGCCCTATTCGTCGATGTTAACCCCCCCTTTTGATCCGTTATAGCGGTTAGATCACAAAACGTTGATTCGACAGAGTTTGAGAATCAATGCGCAGGCAGGTTAAGTTGCGCTTGGCTAACGGATCCCCTTGCTCGGCAGACTTTAACAGCCAATTAAGTGCATCTACCGGCGACGCTTGTTCGACTCTTCCCAGGGCATAAATAACGGCCAGGTTATTCTGGCCCTGATGGTGGCCTTTGCGGGCTGACGTTTGATACCAAAACTGCGCTCTTAAATAGCTTTGTTGATATTCATACTGACAGGCTAATTTAAATTCGTGGCCACCACTTTGACTCATGTCCACCTCGTCTTCGAGACTATAACTGAGCAATACTTGAGATTGCCATGGGTGTAACGAGTGCATAAGTCACCTTTTTCCTATATCTACCGGGTTTCATAACAGCTTTATATTGGCTTTTTTAGCCGCCGTTATTAGTAATATTAGTCGAGAAATTGTAGTCTTCAAGTCGAAGGCCACTTATTACCTACAGTTGTTGCACTGATGGCAACGCCCCTGTCTTAATCCAGTATGCAGCGGTCCAATAGGTGCATTTTTTTCTTCTAAGGCAATTACTTTGAGTATCGCGTCTCGTGCTTCGTTAGTGTGAGTCGCTTTTTGACAAGTTAGGCGAATACCTCGTGGGTAAAATTTGCTCGATTATTTTCCTACCCTACTCTTCGGGAGCAAACACATATGAAATCTTCTGCTAAAGTCGTCGTTATTGGCGGTGGTGTTGTCGGCGCTGGTACCTTGTACCATTTGGCCAAAAAAGGTTGGACCGACGTTGTCATGGTCGAACGTAAAGAATTAACCTCGGGTTCCACATGGCACGCAGCTGGTTTGCTACCGCTATTTAACATGAGTTACTCGGTAGGTAAGCTACACCAGTATTCAGTAGACTTTTACCATGAGTTGGAAAAAGAAACCGGCATGAACGTCGGTTTCTCAGTGGTCTCTAACATTCGTTTAGCGAACTGCGAATACCGCATGGATGAATACAAGTACTACGCCGGTGTGGCTAAGACTGTAGGCGTAGAAACTAACTTCCTGACACCTGAACAGGTTAAAGAAGTATGGCCTCTGTGTAACACCGAAGGTTTACTGGGCGCGATCCAGCATCCAGACGACGGCTATATTCAACCCGCAGACCTAACCCAAGCCCTTTGTAAGGGTGCCCGCGACATGGGTGCTGAAATTTACCGCTTTACTAGCGTAACCGCAATTGAGCAGCAAGTGGACCAAACTTGGATCGTTAAAACCGACAAAGGTGACATCGCTTGTGATCACGTAGTGTCTTGTACCGGTAGTTTTGCCCGTAAGACCGGCGAAATGGTTGGCCTAGACATTCCAGTCATTCCTGTAGAGCATCAGTTTATTGTGACTGAGCCACATCCAGAAATTCTAGAACGTAAGAAGCAAGGTTTGCCAGAGATGGGCGTATTACGCGAATCAGACGGCGGCTACTACCTACGTGAAGAAGCCGGCGGCTTGTTGCTAGGACCCTACGAAAAAGGCGCTCCATGCGTTTATGTGGACGGCCCTGCCGACGACTGCGAATACGAATTGTTCAATGAAGAGCTAGACCGTTTGATGCCCCACATTGAGTTTTGTATGAACCGTGTGCCTGCCTTCGCCGAAGTTGGCGTCAAGGAAGTGTACAACGGTGCCATCGCCTATACGCCAGACGGCAACCCCATTGTAGGCCCAGCACCTGGGCTTAAGAACTTCTGGCTCAACGAAGGCCACTCCTTTGGCATTACCGCCGCGGGCGGCGCTGGCTGGCAGTTGGCTGAGTGGATGATCGACGGTGAACCTACGGTTGACATGATGGGCGTTGACCCACGTCGTTTTGGCCCCTACGCCACTCGCGGTTACTTGAAAGAGAAAAACGAAGAAGCCTACGCCAACGTATTCACCACCCACTACCCAGACGAAGAGCGTGAAGCGGCTCGTCCCCTAAAAACCACACCTTGCTACGATCGTATGAAAGAGCTTGGCGCGGTATTTGGTAGTGTTTACGGTTGGGAACGTCCTAACTGGTTCATGCCAACTAAAGACTACGCTCTAACGGCAGAAGAGTTAGCCACCGATGACGTTGACCAAGTACTATGGAACCAAAACTTCTCTGAGCCACTTGATGGCGGCCCAATTGTTGAGAAGAACTCGTTCCGTCGTTCTAACTACCATGAGTTTGTAGGCAACGAATGTAAGCATGTGACTGAAAAAGTTGGTTTGCTAGACATGTCTGCCTTTGCTAAAGCCATTGTTAAAGGCCCAGGCGCAGAAGCCTGGTTAGAGTACATTTTTGCTAACAAGATGCCGAAGACTATTGGCCGTATTTCGTTGGTACACATGTTGACTCAAAGCGGCGGCGTACGTTCTGAATATACAGTTTACAAAACTGGCCCACAAAGCTATTACCTGGTGTCTGCCGGTGCCTTTGAAACCCACGACCACGACTACTTGTTTAAGCTTAAGCCAACCGATGGCAGCGTCGACGTAACACGCGTCACCACCAACACTGGCGTACTGGTATTGGCTGGCCCACGTTCACGTGACGTATTACAGAAGTTGACCGACACCGATCTGTCTAACGACAGCTTCAAGTGGTTAACAGGCAAGAAGATCAACGTTGGCTACGGTACTGCAGAAGCATTAAGAGTCAACTTTGTGGGTGAGCTGGGTTGGGAACTACACCACCCTATCGAGATGCAAAACTACATCTTTGACCAGTTAATGAAGGCCGGTGCCGAATTCGACATTAAACCCTTTGGTATTCGTGCCATGGATTGTATGCGTTTAGAGAAATCGTATCGTTTGATCCCACGTGAGATGTCGATCGAATACTCCGCCATGGAATCGGCCCTAGGTCGTTTTGTACGGTTAGACAAAGAAGGCGACTTCATTGGCAAAGACGCATTAGCTGCATGGCAAGAGCGCGGCGCTGATAATGCCTTCGCTACCATCGAAGTGCACGGTGTAACCGATGCCGATGCCCGTGGTTCGGAAGCCATCTACAAAGACGGCGAATTAGTTGGCCGTACTACGTCTGGCGGCTACGGCTGGCGCATACAAAAGTCTCTAGCCCTTGGCATGGTTAAAACTGGCCTTGAAGTGGTTGGCACTGAGCTTGAAATTGAAATTTTAGGCGAAATGTACAAAGCCACTGTGGTTGAGGAGTCACCTTTCGACCCGACAAATGTCAAATTGCGTGCTTAATCAGTTAGGGTAATAATAACTCCCTGTGATGGCCCAAGGCATTTATTTACCTTGGGCCAGATTTTTTATACCCAGCAGCGTTGACTTCTGGGTGGGCAGGTTTAAACTGCCTGCTTTTAATGGTGTTTGCAAACGCTAGCACCAGTTATTTTATCTAAGTGAGATCATGTCCATGAAAGTTTTAGTTGGCGTAAAACGCGTTCTAGACCCTCAGGTCAAGGCCCGTGTTAAGGCAGACAAATCAGGTATCGACCTAACCAATGCCAAGATGACCATGAACCCGTTTGACGAAAACGCAGTGGAAGAAGCCATTCGTTTACGTGAAGCCGGAACAGTTGAAGAAGTTGTGGCGCTATCCATTGGTGCCGCAAAATCGGAAGAGACCCTACGTAATGCCCTAGCGTTAGGTGCAGACCGTGCCATCCTTGTTCTCACCGAAGACGTATTAGAGCCTTTAGCCATTGCTAAAGTATTTAAAGCCATCGTCGATAAAGAAAGCCCAGACCTAGTCTTGGTTGGAAAACAAGCCATTGATGATGACTGCAACCAAACGGGTCAGATGTTATCTGCCCTTTTAGCTTGGCCTCAGGCTACCTTTGCATCTAAAATTGAACTTGCAGACGGCACCGCTCAGGTAACCCGCGAAGTAGACTCAGGTTTAGAAACCATTAACGTTAACATGCCTGCGGTCATCTCCGTCGACTTGCGTCTTAACGAGCCACGTTACGCATCACTACCTAACGTTATGAAAGCTAAGCGTAAACCATTAGAAAAAATGGAGCTTGCCGACCTAGGTTTAGACACCGCCAACCGCATGACCACCATCGAAGTGATGGAGCCACCAGCTCGCGCTGCCGGTGTGATTGTTGAAAGCGTTGCCGAGTTAGTTGAAAAACTACGTAACGAAGCCAAGGTTATTTAAGGAGCCACTATGAGCATTTTAGTTATTGCAGAACATGATAACGCCAGCCTAGTTGGCGCTACCTTAAACACAGTCACGGCTGCCCAACAAATTGGTGGCGACATAGACCTACTGATTGCTGGCAACGGCTGCGCTGAAGCAGCACAAGCCGCTGCCCAAGTGAATGGTGTGAACCGTGTACTACTGGCAGATGATGCTAGCCTAGAAGGCCAGCTTGCCGAAAACGTTGCCAACCTAGTGGTATCACTAGCCGGCAACTACACCCACGTACTCACCGCAGCCACTACCTTTGGCAAGAACTTCATGCCTCGCGCGGCTGCCTTGTTAGACATGAGTCAGATTTCAGAAATTAGCGAAGTGGTTTCTGCGGATACCTTTGTACGTCCTGTGTACGCTGGTAACGCCATGGCCAAAGTGCAGTCTAGCGACAGCATCAAGCTCATCACCGTGCGTACCACTAAGTTTGACGCCGCTGCCGAAACAGGTGGTTCTGCCGCCGTTGAAGCGGTTGAAGTAACTGCTGATTCTGGCCTGTCTCGCTTTGTCGGTTTGGCTGCCTCGGAATCTGAGCGTGTTGAACTGACGTCTGCCTCTATCGTTATCTCCGGTGGCCGTGGCATGCAAAATGGCGAAAACTTCCACATGTTGGACAGTGTTGCCGATAAGCTTGGCGCTGCCGTAGGCGCATCACGTGCCGCTGTAGACGCAGGTTTTGTGCCTAACGACTACCAAGTAGGCCAAACGGGCAAAGTGATTGCTCCTGATCTCTACATCGCGGTAGGTATTTCTGGTGCCATCCAACACTTAGCTGGCATGAAGGATTCTAAGACCATTGTTGCTATCAACAAGGACTCAGAAGCGCCTATCTTCCAGGTGGCCGACTACGGCTTAGTGGCCGACTTGTTTGAAGCGGTACCAGAGTTAGACAACGCACTCTAAACTCGTCATTACGAGAAGCAAACCATAAAGCCCAGCCATACGCTGGGCTTTTTTATGCTTGTAAATCCAAGCTTATCCACAAATTACGACTATGCTTTATAGGTGCCTTATTGAAGTCTCTTTTGTATTAAGCGCACATCTCTCAATAACTAACAAATATAGAGGTGTATCTTGAGCATAAAACCCCCATTTACCGAATTAGAGATCAAAAAATCCCCATCTGGATTCTATCAAGGCTACAGTGTGCCTATTGCGGTCTCCAGTAAAGTTCTCATGTCTGCGTTAGTGTTATGGGCCTTAATTTGGCCTGGCAATGCCAACACCATACTGTCTGCTTGGAACGGATCAATTCTAAATACCTTCAACACATTTTATGTCATCGCCGTGGGTGTGTTTGCCTTCTTCTTGTTTGCTCTAGCGGTGATTCCGTCTGCCGGACGACGCAAGCTTGGTGGCATTGATACGCTGCCAGAATTCTCCAATTTCTCATGGTTTTCGATGATGTTTGGCGCCGGTTTGGGCGTAGGCCTTATGGTGTTTGCTACCGCTGAACCATTAGGCCTATTAGGCTCGAACCCGGTTATTTTAGACGGCAAGGTGGCTGCCAACAGTAGCGATGCGGTTGAATCCGCTTATCGATACACCTTTTTACATTATGGTTTCCATGCGTGGGCTATTTATGTCGTGACTGGTTTGTCACTGGCCTACTACGCTTACACGCGTGACATGCCCCTCACCATCCGCTCTGCCCTGACGCCTTTATTTGGCGCTTCTACCAACGGTGCACTGGGTAACATTGTTGATGCCATTGCAGTTATTGCCACCATTTTAGGTGTGTCGGTAACTATAGGTTTTGGTGTCAGTCAGTTTGTTGAAGGCATTTATGCTGTTACAGCAATGGAATGGCTAATGATGGCAACTGCAGACGCGCCTAAACCAAGCACTGTTGGCCTTGTTGCAGCTTTAATTGTGATTATGGGCATGTCCATATTGTCGGCTGTGTCTGGCGTTGGCCGTGGTATTAAATACCTCTCTAACCTTAATTTGGTATTGTCGCTAATTTTGCTAGGCACCTTTGTCTTGTTTGGCTCGTTTGCTTTTGCCATGAGCAGCTTTGTGCAAGGTTTAGCCGACTATGTGATTCACTTTGCTTCCATGTCATTTACAGCCTACGGCCCCCAGTCACTGGCTGACTTCAGTGCCAGCATGCCTGCTGCGTTAGAAAGTTTAACTGCCGACGATGTTGCGAGCGTTTATACGGGCGCAACCAATGCATGGGGTTCCTTGGACAGCTTTAGTGCTAGCCTACCTGCATCAATCACGACCTTAGACAACAGCCAAGCTGTGGCTGCGAGCTTGTACGAAGCGGGAACACAAGGCCGTCAATTTGGTTGGCAGAAAGGCTGGAGCACCTTCTACTGGGCCTGGTGGATTGCCTTCTCGCCTTTTGTTGGTTTATTCCTAGCGCGTATTTCTAAAGGCCGTACTATTCGTGAGTTTATCTTAGGCTGTGTGATTGCACCTGCCATTGTATGTTTCTTATGGATGACCATTTTAGGCGGTACTGCAATTGATCTAGAGTTGACCGGTGCAGCAGATGGCGCAATTTTCGCAGCTAGCAACACTGCTAAACTGTTTGCAACCTTAGAACAAATGATCTCTGGTGGTTTTTTGACCGGTATTACTATCATGTGTGTGGTCTTAGTTCTCACCTTCTTGGTGACCTCTGCTGACTCTGGCATTTTGGTGATCAACACCATCATGTCGGGTGGGCAGCAAGAAACTGGCATCAAACACCGCATTATTTGGGGTGTCATCTTAACTGCGGTTATCGGTGTGTTACTTGTTGCTGGTAACTCTGGCGCCGAAGCCAACCCCTTTAGCGCCTTGCAAAACGCCATGATCATTGGCGCCCTGCCGTTTGCAATCATCATGGTGTTGATGATGATCGCCTTAGGCAAGGCCATTTATCGTGATGGTCTGAGGGAAAAGGAAACCATTGCGGGGCAATAAAGCCAAGCGCACCACTTGTCATCTTGAGCGCAGCCGAAAGA
>DPHD01000079.1:17326-25204 GCA_003523085.1 Oceanospirillaceae bacterium
CTCTTGTCGGCACAGTGGGCTTGTACTTCGGGACAACGGGTGCGGAACACACAACCACTGGGTGGGTTAATGGGGGACGGTAAGTCACCATGTAATAACTGAATTTTCTTATTGCGCTCAATCCGAGGATCAGGGATCGGCACCGCCGACATCAAGGCTTTGGTATAGGGGTGCTTGGGGTTGGTGTAGAGCTCTTGCGCATCGGCAAGTTCTACCGCGTGGCCAAGGTACATCACCATTACACGGTCACTAATATGTCGCACGACACTTAAATCGTGGGCAATAAATACTAAAGCCAAACCCATTTCTTCTTGTAACTCTTTAAGTAAGTTAATCACCTGCGCTTGAATAGACACATCTAAGGCCGACACAGGCTCGTCACAGATCACTAGCTTAGGCTTTAAGATCAGGGCACGGGCAATACCAATACGCTGACACTGGCCACCAGAGAACTCGTGGGGGTAGCGGTTAATCAAGTTAGGCAACAAACCCACACGACTCATCATCGCCTGTACTTTTTCTTTCACCTGCGTTTTAGAAAGCTGCGGGTGAAAAGTAGTCAGTGGCTCAGCAATAATATCGCCAATGGTCATACGTGGATTTAGGGAGGCCAAAGGATCTTGGAAGATCATTTGTAACTCTTGTCTTTTTGAGCGCAAGTCCTTCTTGTCCATTTTGGTCAGGTCTTGGCCCATCCACACCACACTGCCTGTACGGGCGGGCAACATACCAATCAAGGCGCGGGCCAAGGTAGACTTACCACAACCCGACTCCCCCACTACGCCAAGGGTTTCACCTTCATAAATATCTAAATCAATGCCGTCAACGGCCTTTAGCGTTAAGGGTTTTTGCCAAGGCCACGAGCCTTCTTCACGAATATCAAAATGCACCCGTAAATCCCGTACCGATAAGATCTTTTCTCTTGTTGGGATGATCGTATTCATGGGGCACCTACACTTGCAATGGCCGCATGACAAGCACGTTGGCGAGTATTAGAAAAGGACACTAGTTCAGGCATAGTGCTAAAACATTCGGCACTGGCTTGCCCACAACGGTCTTGAAATGGACAACCCGGAGGCAATTGCATTAAGTTAGGCGGATTGCCGGGAATGGTGGCCAAAATAGGGCTATCGGTGTCTAAGCGCGGCACAGACTCTAACAAACCACCGGTATAAGGATGGCTAGGTTGGTAAAAAATCTCTTCGGTGGTGCCGTACTCCATAGTTTGCCCAGCATACATCACCATCACATTGTCACACACACCAGCAACCACACCCAAGTCGTGGGTAATCATCACAATGGCGGTATTAAAGTCTTGTTTGAGTTCGTCTAACAAGGTCATGATTTGCGCTTGCACCGTCACATCTAAGGCGGTGGTGGGTTCGTCGGCAATCAATAACTTAGGATCACACAACAAGGCCATGGCAATCATCACCCGCTGACGCATACCCCCAGAAAACTCGTGAGGGTACATGTTCATACGTTTGGCGGCTTCGGGCATTTTTACCGCTTCAAGCATACGGATTGAATGCGCGGTAGCGCTTTTTTTGTCCATGCCTTTATGGTGAATAAGCACTTCATTGAGCTGCTGGCCCACTTTTAAATAGGGGTTGAGCGAGGTCATTGGATCTTGAAAGATCATGGCTATTTGTTGCGCACGCACTTTGTTAAGCTCGGTTTCAGACATTCCAATCAGTTCTAACCCATTAAACTTAGCACTGCCGCTGGCATGACCATTTTTGGCAAGCAAGCCCATCAGAGCAAACGCCGTTTGCGATTTACCCGACCCAGACTCGCCCACAATACCCAAAGTTTCTTTGGCCTTGATGCTAAAGCTCAAGTTTTTAACCGCGGTAACTTGACCATCTGGGGTATCAAAACTAACGTTTAGTCCGTCGACTTGTAACAAACTCATTATCTTTCCTTGGGGTCTAAAGCATCACGCAGGCCATCGCCTACAAAGTTGAAACAAAACAGTGTGATGACCAAGAATGATAAGGGTATCGCGAGTTGCCACAAGGACAACTCCATAGTTTGCACACCCTCCGATATCAACGCGCCCCAACTGGTTTCAGGTTCTTGTACACCTAAACCTAAAAAGCTGATAAAAGATTCAAACATAATCATGGAGGGAATCATTAACGACGCATACACCAGCACAATGCCTAGCACGTTAGGCACGATGTGGCGCACAACTATACGCCAGGGAGACACACCACACGCATAGGCTGCTTCTATAAACTCCTTGTTTTTAAGGCTTAGTGTTTGCCCTCGCACTATACGCGCCATATCCAACCACGACACAGCGCCAATGGCGACAAAAATGAGAATGATATGACGTCCAAAAACCAACATCAATACGATCACCAAAAACATAAATGGTAAGGCACTTATAATTTCTACAATACGCATCATGATCATATCCACGCGGCCACCAATAAATCCCGATACCGCGCCATACAAAGTGCCAATAACAATCGCAACGGCACTACTTAACACGCCAACAAGTAAGGAAATCTGACCCCCTTGTATGGTCCGCGCAAACAAATCTCTACCTAATTGATCGGTGCCAAAATAGTGCCCATTTTCAAACGAAGGTTTACCCAATTCAGACGGATTAGACAATATTAGCCAATCAATATTTTCATAATTATGAGCAGCAAAATAATTACCAAACACAGCGAACAATGTGATCAACCCAATCATTATAAGGCTCAGCACAGCTGCTTTGTTACGCATAAAGCGCCGTCTAGCGTCTTGCCAGAGGCTGCGCCCCTCTATCTCCAAAGGCTGAGACTCCAGGCGCTCGGCAATATCCGTGAGCGTTTTTTTGGATTTAATCATGGTCTAAGACTCGGCTTAATAGCGGATTTTTGGATCAATAACCGCATATAAAATATCGGCCAAAGCATTAAAAAGGATAAACATAACGCCAACCAGTACGGTCACGCCCATCACCATAGAGTAATCACGGTTAATCGCACCGTTAACAAAGTGCTGACCAATACCACCGGTGCCAAAATAAACATCAATGATCACCGACCCCGTGAGAACACCTACAAATAAGGGCGCCAAATAGGACACCACAGGTAACATCATGGGCTTAAATGCATGCCTCATAATGATATAACGGTAAGGCAAACCCTTAGCTTGTGCAGTGCGTATAAAATTACTGTGTAGTACTTCGAGCAAACTACCTCGAGTAATACGAGCAATTTGCGCAATTTGGTGTGTACCCATGGCGATCACCGGCAACACTAAGTACTGCCACTGCCCACCGTTCCAACCACCTGCGGGCAATAAGTCCCAGTAAATCGAAAACAGCAAAACCAGCATAGGGGCCATCACAAACGTCGGCAACACTACACCCATCATGGCAATGGTCATCAGGCTGTAGTCTGCCATTTGGTTTTGTTTAAGCGCGGCCATCATACCCATAGCCAGCCCGATAACCACGGCCATTAACAACGACCAGCCACCAATGGTAGCCGACACCAGTAGGCCGGGCCAAACTAAGTCATTCACACTAAAGTCTAAATACCTGAACGAAGGCCCCAAGTCTCCTTGCAACAAGTTGCCAAGGTAAATGAAATATTGCTCCCAAACAGGCAGGTCCAAGTGGTACTTGGCGTTAATGTTGGCTAACACTTCATCAGGCAGGCCTTTTTCGGTCAAAAAGGGGCTACCAGGAGCCATATGCATTAACGCAAACGAAACCATTGTTAACACCAGTAGTGTTGGTATGGCCTCCAAGATACGTCGAAAAACAAAATTTAACATGGAACCTCTCGCCGATAATACATGAACAGCACGGCTAACTAGTAATGGTAATTAAAAACCAATAGATTCTGGACATTCGAAAACCCATACGTTTTTAATTGAATAAAGCCCCAACCGCAAACCAATTGCAGTTGGAGCGTTCGCATCACACTGTGTTAGTGTGCCTTAATGTAAACATCTTTTGAATACACGTTTTCTTCTGGGTTTGCGTGAGCAAAGCCGCCTACATAAGGCTTAATGAGCTTCATAAAAGTATATTGATAAATTGGAATGATCGGCATATCTTGCGCCAAAATCTCTTCGGCTCGATTATAGTTAACCGATGGATCAGCCATGGTTTTGGCAGTCTTCATCAAGTCAATATACTCTTGGTTTACATAGCGGCCATCGTTATCACCTTCACCTAATAGATCTAGGAAGGTCGACGCTTCGTTGTAATCACCACACCACCCAGCACGGGCGATACTAAAATCACCTTCGTTGCGGGTGCTTAGATAGGTCTTCCACTCTTGGTTTTCAAGGGTAGTTTCAACCGGCATAGCTTGTTTCCACATTTGCGAGATAGCAATTGCTATTTTTTTATGGCTTTCCGAGGTGTTGTACAACAAGTCCATCTTCAACGGGTTAGCATCGGTGTAGCCCGCATCTGCAAGCAATGCTGCAGCCGCTTGGTTTCGCTCAGCTTGAGTCATACCTGCGTAGGCCGGGGCTTTAGGCGAGAAGTTATGAGTAATCTCTGGTGTTAAACCATAAGCGGGTAGCTGACCAGCGCCAAGAATATGATCTGTAATAATGTTGCGATCAATAGCATAAGACAGTGCTTTACGTACACGAACATCATCAAATGGTGCTTTCTCAACGTTCATAATATAATAATAAGTACATAAACGTGGTGTGGTATACACCTCATCTCCAATATCCTTACGTAAGGTTTTTAACTGATCGGAAGGAAACGAATCCACAATGTCCATTTCGCCAGCGCGATAACGTGACAAAGAAGCACTTTCACTTTCAATCGGTAAGAAAGTAACATTGTTTACAACCGTTTTATCATTGTCCCAGTAGTGCGTATTTCGCTGTAAATCCATACGCTCGTTAACTTTCCAGTTGGTTAGCTTGTATGCGCCATTGGAAACGATATTTTCTGGTTGAGTCCACTTATCACCGTGCGCTTCGATAGTGGCTTGGTGAGCTGGGAACAAGGTGCCATGCACTACCATTTTAGGGAAGAAAGGTACTGGGCCTTCTAGGGTTACTTCAAAGGTATAATCGTCGACCGCACGTACACCTAGGTCTGATGCCGGAGAATCACCTGAAATAATTTTGCTGGCATTTACGATTTGGGCAATATCAACAAACCAAGAATAAGGCGATGCGGTGGCGGGATCCACTGCCCGTTGCCAGCCGTATACAAAATCGTGTGCGGTCAACGAGTCGCCGTTGGACCACTTTGCATCGTTGCGTAGGTTAAATGTGTAAACGGTATTGTCATCATTTGCCGACCAACTGGTGGCAACACCGGCCACGGCTTCGCCATCTGCAGTTTGGTTTAATAAACCTTCAAATAAATCGCGTACGATGTTTGCGCCAACGGTACCTTCAATTTTTTGTGGGTCAATGGAGCCAGGTTCAGAGCCCGCATGGCGGATAAATTCTTGTACGTCGGCAAGTTGCGTACCGGCCGGTACATTGGCCGCTAAAACTTGTGGAGCAAAGCTAGTAGCCGCTACTGCGCTGGCCAGTAACATGCTTTGTAGCAGTTTGGTTTTATTCATTATAGATAACCTCCAAAGGTCAGTTCATTATTATTAGACACGCTCCCCGCGCGACCTGACTCAGCCCAAATCCCTGTGTTCTGATGGTTAAAAAGTATGCAATGCAAAAACAGGAAAATAAATGTAAACTTTACGCAGATAACTGCATGTTTTAACAAACCCGATTTCATCTTATGAATAGCGCCACTGTTTCACATAACTTAATACTACAGTATCAAAGACTTAGTGCTCATTTCGAACATCAAAATGAAGTACTTACAACGGTTGATGAGCTGGCTGATGCCCTGTGCTGTACCCGCAGGAATGTCAATTTGGTACTCGAGAAAATGAGTACGCAAGACTGGTTGGTATGGACACCAAGCCGCGGTCGAGGTAAAAAATCGCGCCTTACGTTACTCGCCAAGGACTCAAGCCTCACCGTGCAACTGGCCATTCAAACCGCCAATAACGGCCAATTAGAAGACGCCTTTGGCATGTTGAATAGCGGCTCAGAAAAAACCGCATTGTTTGATTATTTAAAAACCCAGTTGGGTTTTCAGGGGCATAAACACCAAACTTTGCGCATCCCCTATCCCCGCAGTATCGGCCAATTAAATCCCGCTACCGCGGCGCGTATTGCCGAGATCCACATGCTTCAACAAATCATGGATTGCCTGGTTCGGTTTGATGACGCAATGCAGGACATCGTCCCCCACTTAGCCCACAGTTGGCGCTCCAACAATGAGGGTACCCAATGGACCTTCTTCCTAAGGCCTGGCATCTGCTTCCACCATGGCCGACCTCTGATTACCGACGATGTTAAGGCAACACTAGAGCACCTACGAGATTTTAGTGGCCCCTACCAATACTTATATCGCCACATTACTCAAGTGACGTGCCGTACGTCTTACTGCATTGAAGTGCGCTTAGCCCAGAAAGACAATTTGTTTTTACATTTACTAAGCAACCAAACCAGCGTCATTCAACCTCACGAGTTAATGCACCAACACAATTTTTATAAAACCCCCATTGGTACTGGGCCGTTTAAGGTGGGCAACAGTAACGAGTTTCAATTAGAGTTAATTGCCAACGATCAGTATTTTCAACAAAGGCCTTTATTAGACCGAGTTGAAATTCTATTATTTACCGATGAAGCTGCGGCATTGGAAGGCAAATCCGATATTTATTTCGCCAATACAAGCCACAACCATTACCTCAACATGCAGCGCAACTCAAACTTAGAGGTGGGTTACCAATATTTATTGTTTAACGTAGAAAACACCCATTCACCGATTCAGGATTTGCGTATTCGCCGGTGTATTCGTTCTATGGTGGATGGCCAAGCGATGGTGGATGAACTAGGCGATGAACGAGCGTCTGCCGCCCAACGCTTGTTACCTGAGTGGGAAGATGACACCCAAAAATTGATGTTTCAAGTGCGGCCGCGCATGCCCATGCGCTTACCCAAGCCGCTTAAGCTCTATACTTACAGCACACATATTGTTGATGCTCAGTGGATTCAAAAGACCCTTGCAGGCTTTGACATAGAGGTAGAACTAAACATACTCGAGTACCACTTATTTGCCGACCCTAACAACTGGCTCGATGCCGACTTAGTGTTGTCTGGCGAAGCCCTTAATACCAATCTAGAAATGGCGCTGTATGAATGGTTTTCGACCCAGCGCTCTCTGAGGCACTGCATGGGCCCAGTTCAACGTCGTTGCATCGACGAAAAAATCACTTCTGCTTTAGCCTTACCCAGTAACGACTTGCGTATGCAAGCCTTCAGAAAGATGGACATTCACCTGCAGCAAGAGTTAATCCTCTTGCCCTTGTACCATCACCAACAGCAAATGCATTATGGCGACCGAGTTCAGGGCTTACAGCTCAACTGCCTAGGCTGGGTGGACTTTAAGAACATTTGGTTCGACGATGGACGTTAAGGCTCCTCGTCATTCCGGCGCAGGCCGGAATCTCTTTGAGGTCCTGACCTTCGTCAGGATGACGCCTTAGTAAAGGCCCATCCGTCATTCCGGCGTAGGCCGGAATCTCTTTGAGGTCCTGACCTTCGTCAGGATGACGCCTTAGTAAAGGCCCCTCGTCATTCCGGCGTAGGCCGGAATCTCTTTGAGATCCTGACCTTCGTCAGGATGACGCCTTAGTAGAGGCCCCTCGTCATTCCGGCGCAGGCCGGAATCTCTTTGAGGTCCTGACCTTCGTCAGGATGACGCCTTAGTAGAGGCCCCTCGTCATTCCGGCGCAGGCCGGAATCTCTTTGAGATCCTGACCTTCGTCAGGATGACGCCTTAGTAGAGGCCCCTCGTCATTCCGGCGTAGGCCCACT
>DPHD01000029.1:0-8663 GCA_003523085.1 Oceanospirillaceae bacterium
TCTTTAAAAAATGCCACAAAACCAAGGAAATACCCCTTCAAGAGGCGATTTTTAGTGCGCTTTTAGGCTATATTTGCACTCCACCGGTTACCTAATTATTAAGGACTGCCTTACCCATGACCCAAGAGCACCAAATTCAAGCCCACGGCGAAGACGCCATGGTGGCTTTGGGCATGCAGTTTGGTCAGGTATTGGCACAGGCCGATGGCGGTTGCGTGGTGTTTTTACAGGGTAACTTAGGCATGGGAAAAACCACCTTTACCCGCGGGGTATTGCGCCATTTTGGTCATCAGGGTGCGGCTAAAAGCCCCACTTACACCCTGGTGGAGCCTTATCAGCTGGGCCCATACAAGGTGCACCACTTTGATTTGTATCGTTTAGGCCACCCGGAAGAATTGGAATATTTGGGCATTCGGGATTATTTTGACAATCAATCTATCAATCTTATTGAGTGGCCGGACAAAGGCCGTGGCTTTTTGCCCGCTGCCGATATTGAGCTCACCATTACCAGTGCCGAGCGTGGCCGTTGTTTGAGTTTTGTCGCAATCAGTGACGCGGGCTGCGCACTGGTGCAGCAGTTACAGGCGGCTGTGGCATGAGATTAAGTTGTTGGTTGTTGCTGCTGGTGTTGAGTGGTTTTGGTGTATCTGCTGGGGCTGCCAAAATAGAGAACATTCGTATTTGGCCGGCACCAGACAATACCCGCTTAGTGTTTGATGTCACCCAGCCGGTGACTTACGAGCTGATTACCTTATCCAATCCCGACCGGCTGGTGATTGATATTGATCGCAGCTTGCTTTCTACTTCTGTGGCTAAACTCGACTTGAGCAAAAGCCCGGTGCGAGCTATTCGCTCTAGCCAGCGCAGCGACAATAAATTGCGTTTGGTGTTGGACCTAGCCTACGCCGTGAGCCATAACGTCTTTGCCTTGGCGCCTAATGCCAGTTATGGGCATCGTTTGGTGGTGGATTTATCCAACTACCAACAAACCAAAACGCCCACCAAGGGTGCCGTGATGAAGCCGGCGCAGCCACAAACCACCGTTTTAAATAGCCTAGACCTGCTCGATAGCCAGCGCGATATTATCATTGCTATAGATGCAGGCCATGGTGGCGAAGACCCGGGTGCCTTAGGGCCTAAGTATGGCGGCCGCAAGTTACGGGAAAAACACGTGGTGTTAGGCATTGCTAAAGAATTACAGGCCTTGATTAAACGGGAGCCGGGTTTTGAACCACTGCTAACCCGCAGCGGCGACTATTACGTGAGCCTGCGTGGCCGTACGCAAAAAGCTCGCAAAGCCAATGCCGATTTATTTATTTCCATTCACGCCGACGCCTTTAAAAACAGCAAAGCCAAAGGCGCCTCCGTATGGATATTGTCATCTCGCGGTGCTTCTAGTGAAATGGGCCGTTGGTTGGCGCAAACAGAAAACGACGCTGACCTCATTGGTGGCATTGGGGGTGTGAGCCTAGAAGACAAAGAGGAAGACTTAGCTAAAACTCTGTTAGATATGTCCATGAATTATAGCCAGTCTACCGGCCAAGGTGTGGCGCAAGAAGTGCTAAGTAATATTGGTAAGATTGCTAAGTTACATAAAAAGCATGTTGAAAAGGCCGGTTTTGTGGTGCTTAAATCGCCCGATGTACCGTCTATTTTGGTGGAAACTGGATTTATTTCCAACCCCCAAGAAGCGGGCAGGTTGCGTACTAAAAGCTATCAAAAAAAGATGGCTCAGGCCATTTTCAACGGCTTAAAGAGCTACTTTTATAACCACCCAGTCACCAATACTTACGTGGCCTCGGTGGTGGAAGCTAAGCGCAAGTTACGCGCTTACAAAGTGGTGTCTGGCGATACCTTATCGGCCATTGCCCAGCGTTTTGGCACCACCGTTAAGCGTTTACAAAGCGCTAATAAAATGACCAGTAAATCCGTTCTATTGGTCGGAAAAACCCTCGTTATCCCTACCAGCTAGCTCAAAAGCCTTAACTATGACTACTAAAATTCATCAACTCAGCCCTAGATTAGCTAACCAAATTGCCGCCGGTGAAGTGGTGGAAAGGCCAGCTTCGGTGATTAAGGAGCTGTTAGAAAACTGTTTGGATGCTGGTGCTAGTAAAGTGGATGTGGACGTTGAGCAGGGCGGCGTTAAACTCATGCGTGTGCGTGATAACGGCAGTGGCATTGATAAGCAAGACTTGGCGTTAGCCCTAAGCCGCCATGCCACCAGCAAGATCACCAGTTTAGATGATTTAGAAGCCGTGCAAAGTTTGGGTTTTCGGGGTGAGGCTTTGGCCAGTGTCAGTTCGGTGTCTCGCTTAACCTTAACCTCCAATGTGCTCGAGCAAGACAGCGCCTGGCAAGTAATGACCGAAGGCCGCGACATGGCCGCCCAGTTGCAGCCTGCGGCGCACCCGGTAGGTACTAGTGTAGAAGTGCGGGATTTGTTTTTTAATACTCCCGCACGCCGCAAGTTTTTACGTACCGAAAAAACTGAATTTGGTCACTTAGAGGAAGTCATTAAGCGCTTGGCCTTGAGCCGCTTCGATGTGGCCTTTAGCCTTAAGCACAATCAAAAAGTCATTCATAACTTGCGCCCTGCAGACACTCAAGCTGCGCAAGAAAAACGCGTGGCCAGTGTGTGTGGCCCTGCATTTATGCAGCAAGCCCTGCATATAGAAATGGAAGCGCCAGGGTTGCGGCTTTGGGGTTGGGTGGGTTTGCCCACCTTTTCCCGCAGTCAGGCTGACCTGCAATACTTTTTTGTTAATGGCCGCGTCGTCCGAGACAAGCTGGTGGGCCATGCGGTACGCCAAGCCTACCGCGATGTGCTGTATCACGGGAGGCACCCTGCCTTTGTGCTATACCTTGAATTGGAACCGGCCAACGTCGATGTTAACGTGCACCCCACCAAACACGAAGTTCGCTTTCGTGATGGCCGCTTAGTGCACGACTTCATCTTTCGTAGTCTACACAAGGCGCTGGCGCAAGTACGGCCAGAAACGCCCACCGGTGGTGGCTTAGAGCAGTTAGGCGTGAGTCAAGGTCAGCCCTTAGCCCAAGGTTTGGAAGCCGGTGTATTTGCCGGTCAAACACAGGTGGACTTAGGCCAGCAGAATGCTAATGCCGCATCCCCCAACGCGGGTTATCAATCCCAAGCTTGGCCGTCGGCGCTGCATCAGCCGTCGCCACAGCAGTTACAAGAACAATCTAAGGTGTATGGCAGTTTACATGGTGACGCTGCGGCGCCAACACAGCCAACACAGCCAATGGGCGAAGCTGGGCAAGTGCCGCCCTTAGGTTATGCGGTGGCCCAGTTGCACGGCATTTATATTTTATCTGAAAATGCCCAAGGCTTGGTGTTAGTGGATATGCATGCGGCCCATGAACGCATTGTGTACGAAAAAATGAAGCTCTCGTGGGCCGGCCAAGGTATAAAAGCCCAGCCCTTGTTGGTGCCTATTTCCATGGCCGTGAGCTCCCGTGAGGCCGACCATGTGGAAACGGCCCAAGACGTATTTGCAGAGCTGGGGTTTGTGATTGACCGCGCCGGTACAGAGAATTTAGTAGTGCGCCAAGTACCTAGCCTGTTGCAACATGCCAATGTAGAGCAGCTGGTGCGTGATGTGCTGGCCGATGTGGTGACCTTTGGTAGTAGCGACCGTATTCGTGCTGCCCACAATGAATTATTGGGCACCATGGCTTGCCATGGCGCCGTGCGGGCCAATCGCCGCCTTAACCATGTGGAAATGAATGCACTATTGCGAGACATGGAAATCACCGAGCGCAGTGGTCAGTGTAACCATGGCCGTCCTACATGGACGCAGCTGAGTTTGTCGGAATTAGATAAATTGTTTATGCGAGGCCAATAACGTGTCGATCAACCCATTGCCACCGGCCATATTTCTTATGGGCCCCACCGCCGCTGGTAAAACCGATTTAGCCGTTGAGCTGGTGCAGCGCCGCGATTGCGAAATTATCTCGGTGGATTCTGCGCTTATTTATCGTGACATGAATATTGGCAGTGCCAAGCCCGATGCCGAAACCTTGGCCCTGGCCCCGCACCATTTAATTAATATACGGGATGCTGCAGAAGCCTATTCTGCGGCGGAGTTCCGTCGCGATGCGCTGTTACTGATGCAGCAAATTACCCTGCGCGGCAAGGTGCCCTTGTTAGTGGGCGGCACCATGATGTACTACAAGGCATTAATGGAGGGCTTGGCTCCTTTGCCTGAGTCGGAGCCAGCCATGCGTGCTCAATTGGAGCAAGATATAGCCGAGCAAGGTTTGGCGGCATTACATGCGCGTTTATGTGTTATCGATCCAGTGGCCGGCGCGCGCATTAATGCTACCGACCCGCAGCGTATTACCCGCGCTATGGAAGTGTATTTGTTGAGTGGTGAAACCCTCACAAGCCATTGGCAGCGGCAGCAACAGCAGCAATTGCCCTACAATGTGGCTTCAATTGGCGTGTGGCCACCGGAGCGTGCGGTATTACACCGGCGTATTGAACGACGATTTGAAATAATGCTGCAGCAAGGCTTTGAAGCCGAAGTGGCTACATTTATGCAGCGCGGCGACCTAAACCTTAACATGCCGTCCATGCGCTGTGTCGGTTACCGGCAGATGTGGCAGTACCTTGCAGGCGAGTACGATTACGCCACTATGGAACACAAAGGTATTGTAGCCACCCGCCAATTAGCCAAGCGGCAGTTGACTTGGCTGCGTAGTTGGCCAGATTTGCAGGTATTTGATAGCCTAGATACAAAATTAGCATTCAATGTTTTGCAATTATTCGATAGAATACAGCATTCGTAACCTGCAAAGGTCTCGACTAGTGTAAAGCAGGCGTAAAATGCCTTGCACTGGATCAATGTTTTACGCATTATCACCCATCTGGCCGTACTTTATGGTTAGATTAATGACACAAGGAGCTATCATGTCAAAAGGGCAAACCTTACAAGACCCTTACCTCAACGTATTACGCAAGGAGCGGGTACCCGTATCGATCTTTTTGGTAAACGGCATTAAACTACAAGGTCAGATTGAGTCCTTTGACCAATTTGTAATTTTGTTAAAAAACACCGTTTCCCAAATGGTATACAAACATGCCATTTCAACTGTAGTGCCTTCGCGCCCAGTTAAAATGCCAGCCGAAGACGAACTCGACTAGTTTTGTTGATGTTTATGTATCCCCAACGAGCACCTCTAGGTGCTCGCTTTGATTTAGGCCATCACTTTGTTTTTTGAACGTCACCAAGCCGGCGAACGCGCTATTCTGGTTCATCTTGAGATGGGCCAAGAAGGCGAGCGTGAAGATGCCAACGAATTAAAAGAGCTGGTCTATTCAGCCGGTGCAGATCCACTTGAAACTATTGGTGGCTCGCGTGCTACGCCGCACCCAAAAACCTATGTGGGTTCTGGTAAGGTAGAAGAGATCAAAGCGGCTGTGCAACACCACAGAGCCGAAATAGTGATTTTCAACCATGCCTTAAGCCCAGGCCAAGAGCGTAATTTAGAACACGAATTGCAGTGTCGCGTGCTCGACCGAACTGGTTTAATTTTGGACATATTTGCCCAGCGTGCCCGTACCCACGAGGGTAAGTTGCAAGTGGAGCTGGCGCAGCTAGAACACATGTCTACCCGTTTAGTGCGAGGCTGGACTCACCTAGAACGCCAAAAAGGTGGTATTGGCCTACGTGGCCCGGGTGAAACCCAGCTCGAGACCGACCGACGTTTGTTGCGGGTGCGTATTAACTCGATTCTTAAGCGTTTAGGCAAGGTGCGCAAACAACGCGAACAGGGGCGTAGGGCCCGCCGGCGTGCCGAAGTGCCCACTATTTCTTTGGTGGGTTATACCAACGCCGGTAAATCGAGTTTGTTTAATCGCATTACTATTGCCGACGTGTATGCCGCAGACCAATTGTTTGCTACCTTAGACCCAACCTTTAGACGCCTTGAAATCAAAGATGTAGGCCCCACTATCTTAGTGGATACGGTGGGTTTTATTCGTCACTTACCACATAAATTGGTGGATGCGTTTCGTGCCACCTTGCAAGAAACAGCGGAAGCCACCTTGTTGTTGCATCTTATAGATGCCAGTGACGAAAAGCGTGACGATAACATTGAAGAAGTGAATACCGTATTGAGCGAAATAGGGGCGGATGAACTGCCGCACTTATTGGTTTACAATAAAATCGATATGCTCGAAGATTGCCCCGCAAGGATCGACCGTGACAGTTATGGCGTGCCCAGGCGGGTTTGGTTGAGTGCCTTAACGGGCGAAGGTGTGGAGTTACTGGTGCAAGCCATTAGCGAGCGCTTGGGCGGCGAAATATTTGCCCAGCAAATTGTACTAGAGCCGCAGTATGGTAACTTAAGGGCGCAGCTCTATGCCCAAGGTGCTGTGGAAAAAGAAACCATTAGCGAACAAGGCCAAATGGTGTTGGACGTTAGGTTACAAAAACGAGATTTTTTACAAACATTGAGTCGTGTGGGAATGGATGCAACGCCGTTTGTTGGCAAACCATCTAACCCATGGGACTGAGTGATCATTTATAAAAGTAATACTCAGGAGAAGATTATGGCCTGGAATGAACCGGGTAATAACGGTAAAGACCAAGACCCATGGGGTGGCAATCGCCGCCCGAACGGACAAGATCAGGGACCCCCTGATTTAGACGAAGCACTCGGTAAACTCATTGAAAAGTTTAATGGTTTATTTGGTGGTTCTGGCAACAAAAAACCTGGCAACTCGGACGGCGGTGATGCTGCTGCGCCAAGTGGCAAGTTGATTGGTTTTGGTGCCGCCATCGTTTTAGTGCTGTGGGCGGGTATGGGTTTCTACACCGTTGACCAACAAGAGCGGGCCGTCGTATTGCGTTTAGGTAAGTTTACCGAAACCGTGCAGCCTGGTTTGCATTGGAATCCACCGTTGATTGATAACGTTACCAAAGTCAACGTGACTGCCGTACGTAACGTCGATCACCGTGCTTTGATGCTTACTGAAGACGAAAACATTGTTGAAGTGGGTTTGTCGGTGCAGTACGTGGTGTCTAGCCCTAAAGATTTCTTGCTAGAAGTACGTAACCCCGAAGGCAGCTTATTACAAGCTACAGAAAGTGCCTTGCGCCATGTTGTTGGCGGCTCAGAAATGCACTCAGTGTTAACCGAAGGTCGTGCCTTATTAGCGTTAGATATTGAAACCCGGCTACAAGGGTATTTGGATGGTTACAAGACTGGCTTAGAAGTCATTAAAGTCAACGTCGAAAACACTGCAGCGCCGTCTCAGGTGCAAGATGCATTTGATGATGTTATCAAGGCCCGTGAAGATGAGCAGCGTGTGAAGAACGAAGCCCAAGCCTATGCCAATGGCATTGTGCCAGAAGCCCGTGGTCGTGCTCAGCGTGTAAGCGAAGAGGCGTTAGCCTATCGTGAGCAAGTTGTGGCTCGTGCCGAAGGTGAGGCCACTCGTTTCACCAAGTTGCTAACCGAATACCAAAAGGCACCGGAAGTAACTCGTGAGCGTTTGTACCTTGTGGCCATGGAAGATGTGCTTTCCAACGCCTCTAAGGTGATGGTGGATGTTGAAGGTGGCAATAACATGATGGTGTTGCCATTAGATCAAATTATGCAAAACCAGTCCGTACGTTCAGCAACGGGCACCGGTGGCAAAGTCTCTTCCAGTATGGTGGATGAGATTACCAACCGGGTGATCCAGCAATTGACACAGGGTGCCTCTGGTACCTCTTCAAGGGAGTCTCGTTAATATGGCTACTCGTACATTAGTAACCTTAATTGGCTTGTTTGTGGCGCTGTTAGTGGCCTCAACCTCCTTGTTTGTGGTTAAAGAAACTCAACGTGCCATCATGCTGCAGTTTGGTGAAGTGGTGCAGTTTGATATTCAACCTGGCTTGCACTTTAAAGTTCCCTTTGTGAACACCGTGCGTACCTTTGACGCTCGTGTGTTGACTTTGGATGCACGCCCACAGCGTTACCTAACCCTAGAGAAGAAAGCCCTAATCGTAGATTCGTTTGTAAAATGGCGTATCAAAAACGTAGCCGATTTCTACACGGCAACCTCGGGTGACGAGTTTACCGCTGCTAAGTTGTTGGCGTCTCGTGTTGATACCGGTTTGCGTAACCAGTTTGGTGAGCGCACCTTAACGGAAGTGGTTTCCGGTGAGCGTGATGAGGTAATGACCGTGCTGCGCCAAGAGCTTAATGAAGTCGTGATTCAGGATATGGGTATCGAAGTGGTGGACGTACGTGTTAAGCGTATTGACTTGCCACAAGAGGTAAGTGAATCTGTGTACGGCCGTATGCGTACCGAGCGTGAGCGCGAAGCCCGTGAGCATCGTTCTAAAGGTAAGGAACTCGCTGAAGGTATTCGTGCCGATGCCGATCGTCAAGAAACGGTGATCGAAGCCAATGCTTATCGTGAGTCTGAGCTTGTACGTGGTGACGGCGATGCCGTGGCAGCAGCAACCTATGCCGCAGCCTTTAACCAAGACCCCGAGTTCTACAGTTTTTACCGTAGCTTAGATGCCTATCGTAAAACCTTTGGCGCGGGTGGTGACGTGATGCTTATCGAACCCGATAGTGAGTTCTTTAAGTACATGAACCAGTCTACGCTTAAGTAACTGTAAGTCTGTCATCCTGACGAG
>DPHD01000029.1:8882-12376 GCA_003523085.1 Oceanospirillaceae bacterium
CCTGACGCAGGTCAGGATCTCAGGCCTTTGGCACAGATTCCGGCCTACGCCGGAATGACGGGTGCGGGGTTACCGTCCAGACGCAGGTCAGGATCTCAGGCCCTTGGCACAGATTCCGGCCTACGCCGGAATGACGGGTGCGGAGTTTGTCGTCCTGACGCAGGTCAGGATCTCAGGCCCTTTGGCACAGATTCCGGCCTACGCCGGAATGACGGGTGCGGAGTTTGTCGTCCTGACGCAGGTCAGGATCTCAGCGCATCCCAAAGCTAGCCATTTACACTCAAAAGCAGTACAATTGCGTAACCGAGAAGTAGGGTCCGAGACGGGCCGTATGATGCTCGGTTTTTTTGTGTTTGCAGCATAAGTAAAAAACCATGAATGAATTGATACAGCACCTATTGGTGGCTTTTTGCTTGATGTTAATACTGGAAGGTATTTTGCCCTTTTTATACCCCCAAAGGTGGCGTAAATTGGTGGTGCAGCTAGCACAAATAAGCGATCGACATATGCGCCTATTAGGCTTAGCAAGCATGCTCTTAGGGCTTGGCTTGTTGTTATTGGTGCGCTGATTAAAACGCTAAAGTTGTAAAAATAGGAACTCATATGAGTCGAGCAAATCGTTGGTTATTACCGGATGGTGTGAAGGAAGTATTGCCACCAGAAGCTGCGCGCATAGAAGGTCTGCGGCGTAGGGTAGTAGACCAGTACCAAGCGTGGGGCTATGACTTGGTTATGCCGCCCCTGATTGAATACATTGATTCCCTATTAATTGGCACCGGTGACGACTTAGACCTGGCGACCTTTAAGGTAATCGATCAAAAGACCGGTCGTACCATGGGTATTCGTGCCGACATTACCCCTCAGGTGGCGCGCATAGATGCCCACAGCCTCAATTGCCAAGGCATTAACCGCCTGTGTTATTCCAATACCGTATTGCACACTAGCGCCGCTAATCCGTTGGCGTCGCGTAGTCCGCTGCAGGTGGGGGCGGAGCTCTATGGCCATGCAGGTATTGAAAGTGATTTAGAAGTCATTAGTTTGATGTTAACCACCTTAACCTGTGTAGATATTAAACACCCGATTACCCTCGACTTAGGCCACGTGGGTATCTACCGCGGTTTGATCGATGCCATTGAGTTGGCCGAAGATGACGAGCGTGATTTGTTCAACTTGTTACAAAGCAAGGCCGTGGCAGACATCGATGCGTTAGTCGCCGCCATGGATTTGAGTGAGCAAAGCAAAACCATGCTGCAGCAGTTGCCGCGTTTGTACGGCGACACACAAGTTTTAGACCAGGCGCAACAGGTGTTTGGTGAGGTTTCCGCACAGGTGAGCGACGCCATAACCTATTTGCGTGATTTAGCCAACGCCATTAGTGCGCGCTTCCCACAGGTGACTTTATATTTTGATTTGGCTGAGTTACGCGGCTACGAATACCACACCGGCGTGGTGTTTGCGGCCCTCACCCCAGCCTTTGGTCAAGCTATTGCAAAAGGTGGCCGCTATGATGACATTGGTAAGGTGTTTGGTCGGGCTCGTCCTGCCACTGGCTTTAGTGCCGATTTAAAAATCTTAGCTGAACTATCGGATCAGCCGCAGCAGCTGGCGGATGGCATTGCTATGCCCCTAGAGGCTAACTTGTCGGCACAGCAGTGTCAGCAGTTGTGGCACACACAAACACAATTGCGCCAACAGGGCCTACGTCTAGTGGCGCAGTTGCAGCAACAGGCCCAGCCAGAGCAATGTTCTCAGCAGCTAGTCTGGAAAAACCAAACATGGGTTATCGAGGCACTGTAGTTTTTATAGACCACAGTAGTCAATTATTTTTTTAAGTTGGCGTGACGTTACGCTAAGAAGCAATAAATTAGAGCAAAATATTATGGGTAAGAATGTCGTCGTTTTAGGCACCCAATGGGGTGATGAAGGCAAAGGTAAGATCGTTGATTTACTAACCGATCAGGCCACGGCAGTGGTGCGTTTTCAAGGTGGCCACAACGCTGGCCATACCTTGGTTATCGACGGTGAGAAAACTGTCCTGCATTTAATTCCTTCAGGTATCCTGCGTGATAGTGTCACCTGTTTCATCGGTAACGGTGTGGTTGTGGCTATGGACGCCTTGCTTAAAGAAATGGCCGGGCTGGAAGAACGTGGTGTGCCAGTGCGTGACCGTTTGCGTATTAGTACCGCGTGCCCGTTGATTCTGCCTTACCATATTGCCCTAGACCAAGCCCGCGAGTTGGCTCGTGGTGAAGAGAAAATTGGTACTACAGGCCGTGGTATTGGCCCCGCCTACGAAGACAAAGTAGCCCGTCGTGGGTTACGCTTAGGTGACCTGTTAGACCCTGAGCGTTTTGCGGTAAAACTTAAAGAAATTATGACGTATCATAATTTTGTGTTGCAGAACTTTTATCGTGTAAAGCCGTTAGATTATAACGAGGTTTTAGCAACTGCATTGGCTCAAGCTGAGCAGATTAAAGCCATGTTTACCGACGTCACTGCCGAAATTCACGACTTACGTCGCCAAGGCGCCGACATTTTGTTTGAAGGTGCTCAAGGTACCTTGCTAGATATCGACCACGGTACCTACCCCTACGTAACCTCGTCTAACACCACTGCTGGTGGCGTGGCCACTGGGTCTGGTTTTGGACCTTTGTTTCTGGACTACATTTTGGGTATCACCAAAGCCTACACCACTCGAGTGGGTTCAGGCCCCTTCCCAACAGAATTGTTCTGTGAAGTAGGTGATGGCCTAGGTGAGCGGGGCCATGAGTTTGGCGCTACCACTGGCCGTGGACGCCGCTGTGGTTGGTTTGATGCCGTTGCCCTTAAGCATGCGATTCAAATTAATAGTGTGTCGGGCATTTGTTTGACTAAGCTTGACGTATTGGATGGCATGGACGAAATTAAGCTGTGTGTGGCTTATCACGATGCCAATGGCAACGCCGTGCCTTGCCCTAGCGACGCAGAAGGCTTTGCCGCTGTTACCCCTATTTACGAAACTATGCCGGGTTGGACTGAGTCCACCGTAGGTACTCAAACAGAAGCGGACCTACCTGCTGCTGCCTTGGCCTACATCGCCCGGATCGAAACCTTGATTGAAGCCCCTGTGGATATTATTTCCACCGGCCCAGATCGGGTAGAAACTATTGTTAAGCGTCATACTTTTGGCGCTTAAATAAAGAGAGACCTAATCTCAGCATGACACAAATTGACGATCCTCACGCTCAGCGTGAGGCGCAGAAGTACGAAAATCCGATCCCGAGCCGTGAATTTATTATCGATCACTTGCGTGACCGTAGTGGCCCAGCGACCCTCCAACAAGTTAGTTTTGAACTGGAATTGTTTGAGGCAGAAGACGTAGAAGCATTGCGTCGACGCTTGCGAGCGATGGAGCGTGATGGCCAGCTTATCAGTGACCGCAAGGGCGCTTATGGCGCCATTAACAAAATGGACTTAATCCATGGCCGTATTATTGGCCATCGCGATGGTTTTGG
>DPHD01000029.1:12603-15245 GCA_003523085.1 Oceanospirillaceae bacterium
AAAGCCCTTGCGCGGGTTACCGGTGTAGACCGCAAAGGCCGTAGCGAAGGGGCCATTGTGGAGGTTACCGAGCGTAACACCACACAAGTAGTCGGCCGCTTAACCAAAGAAAACGGTATTTGTTTTGTACGCCCCGATAACCAGCGCATTAGCCAAGACATTCTGATTTCTAACGACAGCGTATTACAGGCCAAACATGGCCAGTACGTGAGTGTGCAGATTACCCATCAGCCCAATAAGCGTAACCAAGCCATTGGTGAGGTCGCAGAGATTTTGGGTGAGCACATGGCGCCAGGCATGGAGATCGATGTTGCTATTCGCACCCACGAAATTCCCCACCAGTGGCCAGAAGAAACCACTCGCGAAGCGGGTTTGTTGGCGCCAGAAGTAGCGGAAGCCGATAAACACGACCGTATCGACTTACGCGAATTACCTTTTGTGACCATTGACGGCGAAGACGCCCGCGACTTTGACGATGCTGTTTATTGTCGCAAGCGTACCCTAGGTGGCTGGCGTTTATACGTGGCGATTGCCGATGTAAGCCATTATGTTCGTACTGGCACAGCATTAGACACAGAAGCCCACAGGCGCGCAACCTCAGTGTATTTCCCTGAGCGTGTGATTCCCATGTTACCCGAAGCCATTTCTAATGGTTTGTGTTCGCTTAACCCCCATGTTGACCGTTTGGTTATGGTGTGTGAGATGACCATTACCAACAAGGGCAAGCTCAATGGGTACGAATTTTACGAAGGTCTGATCCATTCACATGCGCGCTTAACATACACCAAGGTGGGTGCCATGTTAGATTCTGCAGACCAGCAATGTCAGCCTTTGCGTAACGAATATCAACATGTGGTTAAACCCGTAGACGATTTGCATAAACTGTATGCAGCCTTGCGTTTTGCCCGTGATGCCCGTGGTGCCATTGATTTTGAAACCCAAGAAACACGTATTGTGTTTGGTGAAGATCGCAAGATAGACGATATTGTTCCCGTACGGCGTAACGACGCCCATAAACTCATAGAAGAGTGTATGTTGGCGGCCAATGTCAGTACTGCTAAGTTTTTAGCTAAGCATAAGCTAGATGGTTTGTTCCGGGTGCATAAGGGACCAAAACCCACCAAATTAGAAAACTTGCGCGCCTTTTTAGGTGAAATGGGTCTGTCATTACAAGGTGGCGAAGAGCCTAAGCCTAAGCATTATCAAGCCTTGTTGACGTCCATTAAAGAACGTCCAGATGCGAGCCTAGTGCAAACGGTCATGTTACGTTCATTAAGCCAAGCGGTATATACGCCAGAAAACGAAGGTCACTTTGGTTTAGGGTATGACGCCTACGCCCATTTCACCTCGCCCATTCGCCGTTACCCAGATTTGATGGTGCATCGCGCTATTCGTGGTGTGATTCAAAGCAAGCGCAGAACCGGCTCCGTAAAACGTATTAAAGCCACTCAAACACAACCGCCGTCGCCATGGTATCCCTATACCACTGCCGATGTGGTTGCCCTAGGCGAACACTGTTCTATGGCCGAGCGCCGTGCAGACGCCGCAGTGTGGGATGTGGAAGGCTGGCTTAAGTGTGAATACATGCAAGGCCATATTGGTGATTATTTTTATGGCACCATTAATGCTGTTACCAGTTTTGGTTTGTTTGTAGAGCTAGAAGACGTGTATGTTGAAGGCCTAGTGCACATTAGTGCCTTGCCAGGTGACTACTATCACTTTGATGCCCCTAAACATCGCCTTCAGGGCGAGCGTAGTGGCAAAAGCTACCGCTTAGGCGACATTATCGAAGTGCAAGTGGTGCGGGTAGATCTAGACGAGAAGAAGATTGATTTTGAAATGGCCGATGCACCGCCAAAACCTAAGTCAAAGTCTGGGCCCAAACCCAAGTCAAAATCTAAACCTAAGTCCAAGGCCAAGCAGCCTAGCGCAACGGCAGATGCGCCCTTGTTCGATCAAAAGGGTAAACCTTCTGGGCGGGCAAAAAAGCCTCGTCGTAAAAAGCCTACGGCATCCTAAGGTCACTGAGACGCGTTAATTATGGCTAATATTGAATATGTGTTTGGCATTCATGCCGTGCAAACCAAATTGCAACGCAACCCCGAGCGGGTGCAGGAAATTTGGTTTCAAGAAGGCCGTGAAGACCAGCGTCTCAATCAGGTTAGAGGTTTAGCAGACGAGCAGGGTATTGAATGCCAAATCATGCCGCGCCGCGAGCTAGACAACAAGGTTAAGGGCCGCCACCAAGGAGTGGTGGCTGCCTGTACGCCAAGCCCCGCTAAAGATGAGCACTTTCTTACTCAGTTGTTAGAAGAGCTTAACGAGCCCGCATTTTTGTTGATCTTAGATGGCGTTACCGACCCGCATAATTTGGGTGCCTGCTTACGTACGGCAGACGCCGCCGGAGTACATGCGGTTATTGCGCCTAAAGACAAATCAGCCTCACTTAACAGTACCGTAAGCAAAGTGGCTTGTGGTGCTGCCGAGAGCATGCCCTTTGTGCAAGTCACCAACCTAGCCCGCTGCCTAAAAACCTTGCAGGCATCGGGTGTATGGATTACCGGCACGGCAGGCGAAGCCACCCAAGATATTTATCAAGCCGACCTCAAAGGTAACATGGCCTTGGTGATGGGTGCCGAAGG
>DPHD01000029.1:15562-21465 GCA_003523085.1 Oceanospirillaceae bacterium
ATTCCGGCGCAGGCCGGAATCTAAAGACAGTACACCTAGTCCATACGTTGTATGGCGCCTCATGTCGAATAAAGTTAAATTATTTTCACTAAGATAGTCAAAAATTGTCCTTTTTATCCTGACTCAAACGATGTAATACTGAAGACATTAAAGTCTTTCAACAATATTCATTAAAAGGCAGGAGCAAGATATGCAATTTTTAGCGTTGATTTACAATAGTGAAGGCAGTGAAGACGTCGGTATGCCCGACATCATTGAGCAGTACACAGACTTCGCTCAGCGAGCCCACACTGCCGGTGTGATGACCGGTGGCAATGGCTTGCAACCGATCTCTACTGCAACTTCCGTACAAATTCGCAACGGCAAACAAACTATAGTAGATGGCCCCTTTGCCGAAACCAAAGAGCAGCTAGGCGGCTATTTTTTGTTGCAATGTAAAGATCTCGATGAAGCTATAATGTGGGCAGCACAAATCCCCACCGCGCGTTATGGCACCATAGAAGTAAGGCCCGTTAAGGACTACGGTTAACTTGAAGGTCAGCCATGATTTAACTCAGCTCATGCGAGCTGAGTATGGCCGTTTGGTAGGTGCTTTAGTGGCTATGGCTGGTGATTTATCACTGGCCGAAGATGCGTTGCAAGAAGCGTGCGCTCAAGCACTAGAGCAGTGGCAGGCAAAGGGTCATCCCCAAAACCCCGCGGCTTGGCTACTAACCACAGCTCGTAGGCGCTTGGTAGATCAGTTGCGAAAAACCAAACATCAAAACGCAGATGCTACACAACAAGCGTTATTGGACACCCACCCAATTCACCATACCGATGACTACACAGACGATGATATGCCTGACCACCGGTTAGAATTGATATTCACCTGCTGTCATCCTGCTATAAACCCTGAGGCCCAAGTAGCGCTTACCCTAAAAGTAGTTTGTGGCTTATCCATAGGCCAAATAGCTCGTGCATACCTCACCTCCGAAATTGCAATGAGTAAACGTATAGTACGTGCCAAGTTTAAAATTAAGCATGCGGGAATTGGCTATCACGTTCCCCACGGCGCTGCTTTAGAACAACGCTTACTGTCCGTACTGGCCGTTATTTATCTGATATATAACGAATCATACAATGCATACGAAGGGCAGGCTTTAACCCAACAAGATTTAGCTTTAGAGGCCATCCATTTGGCCGAAATAGTACATAGAATGTTACCTTGTCCCAGTGTCGCAGGGTTGTTGGCCTTATTGCTGTTACACGATTCACGGCGCGCTGCACGGAGCTCTCGTACGCAAGCATACATTCCACTAAAATCACAAAAAAGGAGCTTGTGGAACCAAGATAATATTATCAAAGGTACGAAATTGGTAAAGTCTGTTTTGCCTAAAGGCCAGGTTGAGCGGTACCAAGTACAGGCTGCTATCAGCGCTTTACACTCCAATGCAGCGTCATGGGAGCTTACTGATTGGCCACAAATAGTGGGATTGTATGATGTGCTTTTTGACCTGGAACCAAGCCCTATTTGTTGCCTTAACCGTTGTGTGGCTTTGTTTTATTCAGGTGTTTCTGAACAAGCCTATAAAGAAGTAAAAGAACTAGAAGTTGGACTGGGTAACTACCAACCTTACCACGCTGCAAAAGCCGAGATGGAGGTTGGCCTAGGTCAACTCACTGCAGCAAAGCAAAGCTACGATACGGCGATAAAATTGAGTAAAAATGATGCGGAGCGACAGTTTTTGAAGCACCAATTAGGTAGGCTGTAACTCTTTTGGGTAGTGCATATATAAAGCATATGCTTTACATATGCACAGTGGTTTAGTAGGGTATAATACGTAACTCAGCTCACGGAGGCGTTTATGCGCACTGCATCGATCTTCAAGAATGGTAATAATCAGGCTGTTAGGCTGCCTAAAGACATGTCCTTTGAGGGTGTTAGCGAACTTGAAATAAGCCGAGTTGGAGACACGATTACCCTAAAGCCTCACAAACCTTCGTGGGTTTCTTTAGCTGGCCTTGCAGTCGCAGATGAGGGTTTCTTAGTCGAGCGTGAAGATGTTGTCGCAGACGAAGGGCGTATCTAGTGAGCACCACTTTATACATGCTAGACACATGTATTTGTAGTTTCGTTATGCGCAAGCAACCTGAATTTCTCTTAGAAAAGTTTCAGAGTATTTCACGCCATCATCAATTGGTTATATCGGCAATTACTTATGCCGAAATGCAATATGGCATTATAGGTAAGAACGCCTCTCCTAAGCATGCGCAACTAGTTACGGAATTTGTATCGCGCGTTGATGCTATTCTACCGTGGGACGTGGCCGCCGTTGATGCGAGTACTAAAGTAAAATTATCTTTGGCACTTAAAGGCACGCCTATTGGCGGAAATGATACTGCAATAGCTGGGCACGCATTGTCTCAATCTGCGGTGTTAGTCACTAATAATGTGCGTGAATTTTCTCGTGTTGAAGGCTTGGTGTTCGAAGACTGGTCTAATCCTTAAGCAATATATCCTTTGCTTGATTAATCTGGCTAGCAAGGTAGGTGCTGCCACCTCTGTCTGGGTGGTTTTTAGCCATCATTCGTTTGTGTGCATCGGTAATTTCTTCATTGCTGGCGTCTTCGCCTACTTCTAAAATTTGACGTGCTTGTGCCTTGTCCATAGCCGCCGTTGTCGGTGCTTTTTTAGTGGAGGCTGCTTGCTTAAAGCCCTTGATGGTTTGCCATATTCCAAAGGCTTTAAGTACGGGTTTACCGTAAACCATTAAGCCGCCAAATAGACTCATGGCCACAGGCCATAATCCTCGCAGGGCTAACCCAATCGCCACCAATACAATAACCACTACAGCGGCTCTAAGCAAAAAGGGTTTGCCGTTGCTGGGTGCTTTGTTCAAGAGTAAACGAATCAAGAGGGCAACAATAACGATGCCTAAAATCCATAGTATTAAAATCATATCAATCTCCGTCGAGTAGGTCGCCAATACCACCTAAAATAGACCCTTCACCTTTGCGTGAGCCACCAGCACGTGGGGCATTGGCTAGGATTCGGTCTGCTAAGCGCGAGAAAGGTAGGCTTTGAATCCACACGTCACCGGTGCCAGTAAGGGTGGCTAGGGCAATGCCTTCGCCGCCAAACAGCATGGATTTTATGCCTTTAACCATCTCTATATCGTAATCAATGCCCGGCCCAAAAGCCACTAAGCAACCCGTATCTAAGCGTAAGGTTTCGTTGTTGAGGCGGCGTTTAATAACGGTACCACCCGCCTGTAAAAAGGCCATGCCGTCGCCTTGTAGCTTCTGTAAAATAAAGCCTTCGCCACCAAAAAAACCGGCCCCCAGCTTGCGGTTAAAGGCAATGTCGATTTTGGTGCCACGGGCAGCGGCTAGAAAGGCGTCCTTTTGGCATAAAATTTGGCCGCCCTGTTGTGCCATGTCCAAAGCAATAATAGTGCCTGGATATGGCGCTGCAAACGCCACGCGGCGTTTTTTATTACCGTCGTTAGAGAAATGCGTCATGAATAACGACTCGCCCGTAAGCATACGTTTGCCAGCAGAGAACATTTTGCTCATAAAGCCTTCATCTGTGGCCGAGCCGTCGCCCATGCGAGTTTCGAAGCTAATGTCTTGTTCCATGTAATTCATCATGCCTGCTTCGGCGATGACGGTTTCTTGGGGGTCTAGTTCGACCTCCAAAATTTGCATGCTTTGGCCAATGATTTCGTAATCTACTTCATCACAATACATATTAAGCTTCCTTGTTGGGTTCGGGTTGTTTCGAAACTAAGTCTAGTCGACGCAAATTACCGCGCTCACGCAAGACGAAATAAATCACCACCATAAAGGCAATGATGTCGGCAATTGGAAAGGAATACCAAATGCCGTTGATGCCGTAAATGCCTGGCAGGATGAGTAGCGCAGGAATGAGTACAAAATAAATCCTTAGAGAGGACAGGAAAATAGCATGGCGAGCTTTACCTAAAGCTTGGAATAGGGAGCTAATAACCGCGTGCGTATTGGCAAGCGGGAACAATAAGAAGGACCAAAAAGCGATGCTGGCGGTGGCGGCTAAAAGGGCAGCGTCTTGGGTGAAAATGCCAATGATTTGATGGGGCGCCAGTAGCATCATAGCACTCACGGCCAGACCATAACAAAGGCTGGAAATCACACCAAGCTTTATCATCGCCAATACGCGGTCATACTGCTTGGCGCCGTAGTTGTAGCCAGCAATGGTTTGAAAGGCAATGGTCATGGCAATGGCGGGCAAGATAAAGAAGATCATCAGGCGTCCAATAAGACCATAGGCACTCACGTATAAATCGCTATCAACGCCGTTGGATTGCGTCAGAGTGTAGTTAGTTAAACCGATAAACACAGACACACCTGCGTGTGAAATTAAAATTGGTATACCTAATAATACGATGTTTTTAAGCGCTGCCCAGTCCATGGCGTAGGCAAACGGCCGCAGCTTGAGGTGAGTTTTGCCGCCTAGAATAAAATAGAGCATTAAAGCTACGGCAAATACTTGAGAGATAATGGTGGCGTAGGCTACGCCTTCCACGCCCATGTCGAGTACAAAGATAAACACGGCATCTAAAATGATATTGAGCACGGCAGAAGACACCATGCCAGCCATCATCAACATGGCCTTGCCTTCGGCTCGTAGCAAATCGCTGGGGATGCTGCTCATGAAGACGACGGGGAAGCTGAACAATACCAGTGGCACCAAATACGCATGGGCGTGGGGCCATAAAGCGTCTGACACGCCCAAAAACTCGAGTAGGGTGTCGATGTTTAAGTAAATGCCTAAAGTGACCACAATGGTAATGGCTAGGCCTAAACGAAAGGCCATGTCGATGGTGGCGTTGGCGGCATCATCCTGCTTGGCGCCTAATTGACGAGCCACGATGGACGCCATGCCGCTACCAATTAATGTGGCCAGGGCAAAGATCAACATTTGAATGGGAAATACAATGGAAATGCCACCCATGGCATTAACACCAATAGCGCGGGTAACAAAAATGGCATCCACCACGTTGTATAAACCGTGCACCATCATACCCAAAGCGATGGGCGCGGCCATACCAAAAAATAGGCCGAAAATGGGTTTGGTGCCAAGATGGCCGGTGTGTTGACTCATATAAATTCCTTTTTTAACGCGTTATTGCGCAGGTCTTGGCCACTTTGTCATTGTGAAGGCTGCAAGCCTGTGGCAATCCACAAATCTACGTCATTGCGAAGGCTGCAGCCTGTGGCAATCCACAAATCTACGTCATTGTGAAGGCTGCAAGCCTGTGGCAATCCACAAATCTACGTCATTGCGAAGGCTGCAAGCCTGTGGCAATCCATGTGTTTGTGGTTACTGGGTTACGTGCTGCAGGGTAGTAATGACTTGGTCCACATCTTTAGCCCAGGCCATAGCAGCAGCGTTGACTTCCTTTAGGGGGTGCACAATGTCTTCGCTGTGCAGGGTAATGTAAGGCGTGCCCATGGCAGCGCAATAACCGGCATCAAAGGCGGCGTTCCACTGTTTGTACTTGTCGCCAAAACGAATGATAGCAATGTCGGCTTGGGCAATGAGGTTCTTGGTGCGAATGGCATTCACTTTGGCTGATTGATTGTCGCGCCAAAAATTAGTAGCGGTGTCGGCCAAATGATCGCCAGCGGCATCGCTGGCTTCGTGATTAGTGCATGCCGAGGTAAAGTTCACTGGTAATTTCAGTTCCGCGCAGCGGCTGATGATTTGTTCGCGCCAGTCGGTATGAATTTCACCAGATAAATAGATATTCCACATAATAACGTCTCAATTTTATATTAGTTAATGTTGTTCACAGGTGCCGGGCATTTGGTTTATCCACTGTTGAATGAGTGCCAACCCTTGTTGGTGCACCAAACCCTTGGATAGCTCTGGCATTTTT
>DPHD01000028.1 GCA_003523085.1 Oceanospirillaceae bacterium
TCGGACTCGGACTCGGACTCAGGGTCGGTGTCTGGCACATCTTCTTCGACGGGCTTTAGCCAATGCACCAATTGGCGCTCAAGATCAGCAATACCGTCGCCCTTGGAGGCAGAAAAGCTTTGCATGGTAATTAACCCTTGGGGGTGCTCAGGCAGGCCTTTTTTGACTTCTGTCTTGGCTTTCATGATGCCATTTTTCTTGAGCTTGTCGGCTTTGGTGAGCAACAAATGCAGTGGCAAGTCCGACGCAATACACCAATCGATGATCATACGATCAAATTCTTTCAACGGATGACGAATATCCATCACCAACACCAATCCCGTCAAACTTTGACGTACTTCTAAGTATTGGTTGAGGTGTTTACGCCAGTTGAGTTGCATGGCCATGGGTACTTTTGCATAACCGTAACCGGGCAAATCGACCAATCTACATTGTTCGAGGTTGAGGTTGAAAAAGTTCAGTAGTTGGGTGCGCCCCGGTGTTTTACTGGTGCGGGCTAAGCGTGGGTTGCGGGTTAGGGCATTGATGGCGCTCGATTTACCGGCGTTGGAGCGACCAGCAAAGGCGACTTCGGCGCCTATATCATCGGGGCATTCGCTCACTTTACTAGCACTAGTGAAGAATTCTGCGGAGCGAAATTTTATGTGTTGTTCAGTCATGGCGTCTGTCATTTGTAGATTAGACTGCATTTTACCTGATTTTTGCGCAAATAAACCCTGCTAAAGGGCTGATCTGGGGGATACTTCGGTGAAGTATCATTGAAGTCGTGCCACCTGCACCTTATAATGCCTGCATTGAAATTTTTACTTTTGAAAAAATACGGGAATATCCATGAAGAAACTAGTTGCATGTTTGATGATTGGCCTTGGCTGGATGAGCTTTGCCTACGCCGGTGGAGACGCCGATGCTGGGCAAGGTAAGGCCGCAGTTTGTGGTGGTTGTCACGGCGCCGACGGCAATAGCTTGATCGCAAGCTTTCCTAAGCTGGCTGGCCAAGGTGAGCTGTACCTGGTTAAACAAATGATGGATATTCGTGATGGTGCTCGAGAAGTGCCGCAAATGGCAGGTCTATTGACCTCTTTGTCTGACCAAGACCTAGCGGACATTGCAGCATTCTATACTGCGCAAACCAGCAGCATCGGTGCTACGGACCCAGCCATGGTTGATTTAGGTCGCCAAATGTACCGTGCTGGCAACGCTGCCAAAGACGTTGCAGCATGTACAGCATGTCACTCGCCTACCGGCGCTGGTAACGCACAAGCGGCTTTCCCTGCCTTGAGCGGTCAGCATGCCGATTACACCATCGCCCAGTTAAAGGCGTTCCGTACAGAAACGCGGACTAACGACAAGGCTAAGATCATGCGCCAAGTTGCAGCCTTAATGAGTGATAAAGAGATTGCCGCAGTGGCAAGCTACATTCAAGGCTTGTCTAACTAGTAGCAGCAAACAACAAAAAAGGCGGCTAAGGCCGCCTTTTTTATGCGCCCTAAGTAAAGACACTGTAAATCAGCTCGCCTGAGGCGTGTTAAGCGTTATGATGAAGCCTTAGTCTTACTTAGCCGAAATTAAAAAAATAAAGGATATCAACATGTTAAAAAAAATTGCAGCCATTTTTGTTTTGGCTAGCCTGCCAGCGTTAGCATTGGCCGCTGACTACCAAGCGGGTAAACACTTCTTGGTGCTTGATGAGCCTATTAAATCGTCCAATGCCGAGGTTGTGGTTGTGAACGAGTTCTTTGGTTATACCTGCCCCCATTGCAACGGTTTTGAGCCTTTGTTGCACCACTGGGCGCAAGAGCAGACCCAAGAGGTAAATTTCATGGCTGTTCCGGTGGTGTTTGGTCGTAGTTGGGAGCCTTATGCAAAGGCTTATTTCATCGCCCTAAACCTTGGTATTTTAGATCAAACCCACCAAGCCATGTACAACGCAGTGCACGTTGACGAGCGTCGTATGACTAACCGCCAAGCGTTAGCTGCATTTTTTGCGGAGCACGGCGTTAGCAAGGCGAATTTCGACCAGGCCTACGATTCCTTCGATTTACAAAATAAGATGCGCCAAGGCAAGCGTTTGGCGGCCCGCGCCAAGATTACCGGCGTGCCATCGATGTTAGTGAATGGCAAATACATGGTGAATGCCACTATGGCAGGAAGCAATGAGGGTATGTTGGCCGTCGTCGACTATTTAGTTGACCTAGAAAGCCAATAACAGCCTTAAGCATTTCACCTGAGACCACGACAAGTGTCTGGCGGCAGGGTAGAATGCTGTCTTACTAGTGATTAACGAGTAGCCTCATGACTGACCAGGGCCCTAAACCAACCACGCACTTTGGTTTTAAACAAGTACCCACTGGCGACAAAGTTAGCCAAGTCGCAGGGGTGTTCCATTCTGTGGCCGCCAAATATGATGTCATGAATGACCTCATGTCCATGGGTATTCATCGGCTTTGGAAACGCCAAACTATCGAAATGAGTGGTGTTCGCAGCGGTGATTCGGTGCTCGACCTTGCCGGTGGTACAGGCGATTTAACTATGCGCTTCAGCGATATTGTGGGTGCAGGTGGCCGAGTCATTCTGGCCGACATTAACGAGTCCATGATCAAAGTAGGGCGCGATCGGTTGATCGACAAAGGCGTGGTGGGTAACGTCAGTTACGTCCAAGCTAACGCTGAAGCATTGCCTTTTCCTGATAACAGCTTTGACTGCATTACTATCGCCTTTGGTTTGCGTAATGTAACCGATAAAGACAAAGCGCTGGCATCTATGCGGCGAGTATTGAAGCCCGGTGGGCGGTTGTTGGTATTGGAGTTTTCTAAAACCAAAAACCCAGTGTTAACGAAGGTATATGACACCTATTCCTTCAACATTTTGCCGAAAATTGGCAAACTTATTGCCGACGATGAAGACAGTTACCGTTATTTGGCCGAATCTATACGCATGCACCCAGACCAAGCTACGCTTAAGGGCATGATGGAAACCGCGGGTCTAGTCAATTGCCGCTTCCATAATATGACCGGTGGTATCGTGGCATTGCACTATGGCGTTAAGCCGTAGCACGGGAACTACAACATCTCCATGAAAGCAATTGTTCGCGGTTTTTCTATTGTTCGAGTCATACTCCGTTATCGGCTAGACGTGCCTTTATTAGGGTATGCCCTGCCTTTGCCAGTAAGGCTGCTGTTTTGGTGTATGCCGTGGCGCCTATTGATCCCTGTGCGGGGCACTGTTGCGCAGCGCATCCGTTTGGCGCTGATTGACCTTGGGCCCGTGTTCGTCAAATTTGGCCAGCTGCTGTCCACTCGCCGCGATATGCTCGATGACGAGCTGGCGGAACAATTAGCCACCTTGCTAGATAAAGTGCCGGCGTTTGATGGCAAACTCTCAAAACAGTTGATTGAACAAGCCTTAAAGCAGAAGGTTGATGAGGCATTTGCCGAGTTTGATGAGCAGCCTTTGGCCTCGGCTTCTGTTGCGCAGGTACACGCTGCGCGCTTAAGTAGTGGCGAGTCGGTGGTGGTTAAAGTCATACGACCGGGCATCGAGCGGATTATTGTGCGCGACTTACGGCTTATGCGGTTGGTGGCAAAGTTGATTAATGCAGGGGTGCCAAATTTACGCCGCCTACGCTTACAAGGTGTCATTGATGAGTATGAAAAAACCATTTTTGATGAGCTCGACCTGCAGCGAGAAGCCGGTAATGCAAGTCAACTAAAGCGCAACTTTGATAACTCTCATTTGTTATATATACCCAAAATCCATTGGCACTTAAGTAACCGTAAAGTATTGGTTCAAGAGCGTATACATGGGCTGCCTGTCAATGATATAGCAGCCATCGATAGGGCGGGGATCAACCGTGAAGAGCTGGCTAAGCGCGGGGTCGAAATATTCTTCACCCAAGTTTTCCGGGATAGTTTTTTTCACGCTGATATGCACCCTGGTAATATTTTTGTTAATCCCGCGTTGCCCAATGACCCCCAATACATGGCAGTCGACTTCGGTATCGTGGGTAGTCTTACTACGGAAGATCAGGCCTATTTAGCACGTATATTGCTGGCCTTTTTCAACCGTGACTACCACCAAATTGCCCAGCTACATGTGGATTGTGGATGGCTGCCGGCGGACACTAAAGTGCACGAATTCGAAGGTGCAATTCGTGGCGTGAGCGAGCCTATTTTTGCCCGACCTTTGGCAGAGATATCTTTCGCCGAAGTATTGTTAGGGTTATTTCATACGGCGCGCCGGTTTAACATGCAGGTACAACCACAGCTGGTGTTGTTGCAAAAAACCATGCTTAATATAGAAGGGCTGGGGCGTCAGTTATATCCCCAGCTAGACTTGTGGCAAACTGCACAACCGATACTAGAAGCCTGGTTTAAGCGCCAAGTCAGCCCTAAGCAAGTGTACAAGCAACTCAAACAGGAGTGGCCAGATTTGGCTCAGCAGTTACCGCACTTGCCTGGCTTGGTGCATGACGCGTTACAACAAACAGCGCGCCCCAGAATAGCCGGTAACGCACCTAGCACGCAGCAGTCTGCGCCAGCTAAGCCGTGGAGCGGCTTGATCGGCCTTGGTCTATTGGTGAGCGCGGTGTATGTGCACCCCATGACCCAAGCCGACCAGCTATGGGTTTCTCCAGTCAGCGTAGTATTGGGCATAGTGGGCGCATTAATATTGTGGCAGCGAGGGAACCGATAATGGCGAGCGTTAGTTGGCTAGACGAAATTAAGTGGGACGATAAAGGTTTAGTACCCGCCATCGCCCAAGACCATCAAAGTGGCCAAATACTCATGATGGCGTGGATGAGTCGAGAGTCCCTATTGCTGACGCAGCAAGAGCAGCGCGCGGTTTATTGGTCTCGCTCGCGGGCTCGATTGTGGCGCAAAGGTGAAGCATCAGGACACGTACAAAAATTACACGATTTACGGTTAGATTGTGATGCCGATGTAGTGCTGCTGTCGGTTGAGCAAATTGGCGGAATTGCCTGTCATACGGGCCGACCCCATTGTTTTTTTAAGCATTTTCAAGATGGCCAATGGGTCGAAAATGTAGCAGTCGTTAAGGACCCACTGGAGATCTATAAGCATGAGTGATGTATTGGACGCGCTGCAGCAAGTATTGCAAGAACGCAAACAGGCCGATCCCGAGTCGTCCTACGTGGCGAGTTTGCATGCCAAAGGTTTGAATAAAATTTTGGAAAAAATTGGCGAAGAAGCAACAGAAGTTATTTTGGCCGCAAAAGACGCTAAAGATGAGCTTACGACTAAAGACGTCATTGCTGAAACGGCCGATCTGTGGTTCCATTGTCTGGTAATGTTATCCCACTTGGGGCAGGACCATCAGGCAGTGTTGGCAGAATTAGAGCGCCGTTTTGATTTATCTGGTTTAGTAGAAAAAGCTGGCCGTAGCCAGTAATTGATTTAATTAGGAGTTTAGTATGGGTTTAGGTGGTATTAGTATTTGGCAGTTAGTGATTGTATTGGCCATTATCCTTTTGTTATTTGGCAGCAAGAAATTGCGCAACATCGGCGGTGATTTGGGTAATGCGGTTAAGGGCTTTAAGTCGGCCATGAAAGACGAGCCTAAGGCCATCGACGAAAAGAAAGATGCCGCTTTTGATGCTGAAGCTAGTGTCGAGAAAGAAAAAGAAAAAGAAACTGAAAAAACTGACAAATAGCGGCCTAGTTCATGTTTGATATCGGTTTTACAGAACTTATTTTGGTGGGTGTTATTGGCCTTCTTATTCTTGGCCCAGAACGCATGCCTATTGCTGTGCGTACGGTTGGCATGTGGGTGGGGAAAATTAAACGCACCCTCGGCGGCGTACAAAAAGAGATTCAGGATGAGTTGCGTATTGACGACATTCGCAAAAAGGCAGATGAAAATCGTAAAGCCATTGAAGGTCGTATGCAGGAATTGCAAGAAGAAACCGAGCTCATGGAAGCGCCTGTAGTTGCAGCGGTTTCGCTTGAGCCAGCAGAAACTGCCGACGCCTCTGAAGCAGCTTCTGCGGTTGCGGAAACGGCTGCTGTAGAAGGGCAAGAACCTGTGTCTGAAACGGTAACTGAAGAAAAGGAAGCGGCCTCATGACCGACAAAACGGCCGCTAACCCCGAGCAAGATTCAGAACTACCGTTAATGGGCCACCTTATAGAGCTGCGCAATCGCCTACTTAAGGCTGTGGTGTTAGTTGTGCTATTGTTTGCGTGCTTGTTCCCATTTTCTAACGACCTTTACTTGTATTTATCGGATCCATTGCGTAGTTTGCTACCCGAAGGTTCCACCATGATTGCAACCCAAGTGGCATCGCCATTCTTGGCGCCGTTCAAGTTAACCATGGTGCTGGCGTTGTTCGTAAGTATGCCTTTTATTTTGCATCAGGCATGGAGCTTTATTGCCCCTGGCCTGTATAAGAAAGAAAAGCGCCTAGCGGTTCCGTTGCTTGCCTCAAGTATTGTGTTGTTCTACCTCGGCATCGCTTTTGCCTACTATGTCGTTTTCCCGCTTATTTTTGGCTTCTTCACCGCTACAGGCCCAGAAGAAGTCGCGGTAATGACCGACATTTCTGCTTATCTTGATTTTGTATTGAAGCTATTCTTCGCTTTTGGTGTGGTGTTCGAAATTCCTATTGCCACGGTTTTGCTGATCTGGTCTGGTGCTGCAACACCTCAGGATCTGGCTAAGAAGCGAGCCTACGTATTAGTGAGCTGCTTTGTTATCGGCATGTTGATTACGCCGCCCGACGTTATATCGCAAACACTATTGGCTGTGCCCATGTGGTTGTTGTTCGAAGTGGGTATATTAGTGGGTCGGTTTGTTAACCCAAGCAAAGATAGTGACGAAGAAGACGATGTCACAGAATCGACCGTAGTCGATTAACAACAACGTGCGCCACGTAAGTGGCGCACGTTGTTAGCCTTATTTCCCCCTTATTTCCCCTTTTTTGATCTAATTTCCATT
>DPHD01000065.1:0-244 GCA_003523085.1 Oceanospirillaceae bacterium
GCATTGGCCGCAAGATAAATGATGACAATGTTCTCTAGGCCAAATAACAATTGATTGAGGGTGGTGTAGCCAATGTTCCAATGACCAATTCGAATGCCGGTATTAATGGTGTCGGCATAATGATTTTTCCAGCGGCTATGGCGTTCGTTTTCTTGTTGAAATACCTTAATGCTTTGAATAGCGCGAATACTTTCCATAAAGTGCGATTGTTGCTTTGCGTCTGCGACCAAACCTTCTTCGGTAC
>DPHD01000065.1:422-2731 GCA_003523085.1 Oceanospirillaceae bacterium
CGGTACAGTGCTAAGCGCAAGATAAAATAAAGCACTGTTACGCCAATCACAACGAGGGCTAGTTTTACGCTATAAACAAACATAATGACTAAGGTGATGATGGCCATAATGCCATCCACCACGGCGGCCACCAAGCCACTAGAAATAAGTTCCCGCACTTGTTCTAAAGACCCAAAGCGCGACAAAATATCACCCATATGGCGCTTTTCAAAGAACTGCAACGGTAAACGAATAAGGTGTCGAAACAGATTGTTGGCCATTTGCAAACTCAAATGGCTGGCTAGATGCAAAATCAATAAGCCACGCAAACCTTGGGTTAAGGTTTCCATAATCATTAATAAACCAAACCCAAATGCCAGCACCAATAACAGATCCACATCGGCCCGTTGCACCACGTCATCCACCACCACTTGCATGTAAAAGGGCGCGGCAATACCAAACACTTGTAACAATATGGAGAGCCCAAGAATCACCAACAAACTACGGCCAATACCAGACGATTTAGACCACAAGCTGGTAAGGCTAATGGATTGTTTGTCAGACTTAACGCTA
The DNA here is from genome assembly GCA_003523085.1 of Oceanospirillaceae bacterium. Taxonomy (GTDB): domain Bacteria; phylum Pseudomonadota; class Gammaproteobacteria; order Pseudomonadales; family Balneatricaceae; genus Njordibacter. Next base: position 975 of record DPHD01000065.1, read on the forward strand.
AACGCTTGGGTCGGCGTTAGCTCCATGGCAATGCCGGTAAAGTGCTCGCCAAATTCGGCTTCGGTAAAATGACGTACACCTTGAGCTGGGTCATGGATGGTAATGCGTCCCTTACGCACAGACTTAAGCACCACAAAGTGGTTCATGTCCCAGTGCAAGATACAGGGCAATTGAAGGTCTTTAAGATGCTCCATTTCCAGTTGCAGAGCTCGGCCATTCAAGTGCATACGAGCGGCCATGTCGCGTAACTGTTTCAGGTTTACCCCATGCATCGACATGGAAAAACGCCGCCGTAATTGGTTAAGGTCGGTTTCAAAACCGTGAAACCCTGCAATCATGGCCAAGCAGGCTAAGCCGCATTCTGACGCCTCGGCCTGTAAAATAACGGGCAATTTGGCGCCTAGGCCGCCAGTGTTTACCAGGTCAGGCGTGTTGGTTTGGCTCATGAAAAGCGCCCCTTTAAACTAAGTAGCGGTTCAAGCAACCACTCCCATAAAGAACGTTCTTCCAAACGAATGTCTACGCTCACTTGCATGCCGGGTTTTAACGCCATAGTGCGGCCATAGGCTTCTACCGATTGGGAGTCTAGGCTCACCAACACCTTGTAGGCTGCGGTTTGCACAGGGAAGGGCAAGTCTTGAGTTTCCTTGGGGGTGAGTATGGTTTGCGACACCTGAGATACTACGCCGCTATATAACCCAAACTTTTGGTACGGGAAGGCTGCATAACGAATGTTGACCGCTTGCCCTTCGCGAATAAAACCCATGGCTTGGGTGGGTACCAATAGTTGCGCTTGTAACACGCTATTGGCGGGCATTAAGTGCATCACCACTTGGCCTTGTTGTACCAGTTCATTGGTTTTAGCCAAAAGTTGGGTGACCACCCCACCTCGTGGGGCCTTTATTAGGGTTTGTTGTTCACCTTGTAGCTGTAAGCGCCGTTGTTCAATGTCGAGCAAGTTAAAACGCAATTGAGCTTGGTCATTGGCGGCTTGTAATTGCTGGCGTTGCTGCTGTAGTTGGTATTGACTCATTTGGCTATTATTGGTGTGTACTGCCCGTTTAAAATCAGATTGAGTAGACTGCAACTGCAGCAACAAATTACGTGCATCATCCACCTTAATGCGAGCCGCAACATTGGCCTGTGATAAGGCTTCCATGCGTGCTACTTGCGCTTGTGCTAGGCGCAAGCGCTGTTGGGTGATGGTCACTTGTAAGGACAGAGAGTTACGTTCTAGAGCAAGGCCAGCCAATTTTGCCTTAATATCCGCATCTTGATTATTACTAATAGACATTAAGCCGGCTAGGCGTTGGTTTATCAACGTTTGTTGGCGGGCTAGTTTTTCCAGTAACTGGGCCCCCACCGAGGTACCAGACAACAGTTGATGAGGGTCGTGTAATGACAATAATAGCTGGTCTTCAACCACCAAATCGCCTTGTACAACGAGAGACTGGCTCACAAAACCAGTGCGAGACGACTTAACTTTTAGCAAACCCGCTTGAGGTACTAAATAACCCGAAACGGATTCTTTACGGGCAAATTCACCAAAAATAAGTAAAGAAAATGATAAAGCTGAAAATATAAACAAGCATAAAAAAGCAATCAAATAAGAAACAGGTTGGCGTAATAATACCGGTCCGTATAGACGGACTTGTTGCTTATCAACGGCTTGTTGGAGGAACAATCCTTGTGCCATAAGTCCCCTAAATGTATGTAAAATCACTAGGTTAAATGTCTTAAATATTAAAAATGATAAA
>DPHD01000065.1:2925-13727 GCA_003523085.1 Oceanospirillaceae bacterium
GTAGTCTATAGTTCTGCTAGGCAGTCGTCTAGTAGGAATCCAAACATGATAGATTACATGGAGTAATTATTATGAACGCATTGACAATGAATGAAGTTGAATTAGTGGGCGGCGGTAGAGGGGCGTATGCCTCAGCCATGTCGGCAATGAAAAGCGGTTATCCTCCACGGAATATCGTCCCCAGTGATTCAAACGGGGCCAATCGCCAGTATTATTCGAATCCAGATCTTGACAATAGAATGTATGGCACGAGTTCGGCCAAAAGGTTGGGCGCTTGGGACTAGCGGCGCCTGCATTGCGCGACGTTTGAACTGACGAGGTCAAACTGCTGCCAGACATTATTCACCTGTACTGGCAGTATGGTTGCCTGAAAATCCCGCAGGGCTGTGGAAGCCCCATTTTGTCCTGATCTAATTGATTATGTTGTAACAAATCTACGCGGATAGCCCCATGAAAACACTGGTCACAAGAAACAGAACAACTGGCGATGGTCTGCTTCAATATATAAATCAACGATATAATTTTCACCGATTGTTAGCGTTAATTATGTTTGTCTTTTACTTGACGCCTGTTCATAGCGCAGACAAAAACGAGTACGAGTACTTTGAGGGTCAGCACGGCTACTTTAAAGAACTTATACTGGGGCGGTATGCTAGTAATGATAGGCGAGTGTGGAAATGGGTTGATGATATCAATATATTTGTAAAAGGAGGAATGCCGACTGTATTAAGTAGAGAGCTAGATAAAATTATTGTTGAACTTAATCACATTGCTGACCCTATTCGACTAGAAAGAGTTGCTTCAGAAGACCAGGCCAACTACTTTATGTTTTTTGAGTCAAGCGAAGCTTATTTGCGTTTTGAGCCTAATGCACTCTCTAAACGTGTCGAAGAAGGCGCCGCTATTTATTTAAATAAAAATACAGACTATGAAATTTCCAACGGCTCAATGTATATTGACCTAGCTATTTTTGAGGATAATACATATAGGAAATATTGGCTTAGAAAGCTATTAAGCCACTCATTAGGTACTCGGTACCCAGCGCCGTATTATGCTGACAGTGTCTTTAGTTCACTTCCATATAGAGAAATCACCTTAAGATATTCAAATCTAGATAAAACCATCATAAAAAAACTATACAGTACATGCGTAAAGGCAGGTATGGATAAATATGAGTTAGATGATGTGCTGGTCAATGGTTGTTGACCAGCAACAAGATCAAAGGGGCGATAACGCCCACGACCTTCACATAGGCAAAAGTGCCGGTGCAGGGCTTAACGTTGGTGTGCTAACAGGTACTAGCCACACAGCAGAGCTGGAAGTTGACGCTGATTTGGTGCTTGATTCTATTGCGGACTTACCGGCGTTGTTTGGTTAATTATTTGACGTAAACGGTAAAAGGTTTGTTGCCGGGTAGCCGGTAGATGTCGAAATCTCTATCGATAGTGGCGACGGTGTTAATGTCTAGTTTTTCACCTAGCAGAACCAAACATGCGTCGGCAAAATCCATTGGCAAGTCCGCATATTTAATGGTTAGCTCTTTTATCCTTAATAAATCCTGTGCGCTGATGGGCTCAATTTCTACCGCTCCTGCAGCAACCCACGCTAAAAAATCCACTTGAGCACCACGATTAAAATCGAGCAGGTGTAGCGTTTCGGTTATGGAGGCTATAGTGGTTATGAGTGGCTGACGGTTGTTTTTTAAAAAGGTTACAGACGCTGCGTGATATTTGTCATTGCTGCTGAACAGCGCAATCATTGGCCCAGAATCTATAAGGATCTTATTCATCTTTGTTGATTCATTTTTGCAGCCAATTTATGCTTCAACAACATTTTCCTATCTTCTGCTAGGTTGCTTATAGGGCTTTCATAGTTGCCAAACAGGCCTTGTCCGAGTTCCCAAGGGCTAACTTTTTCCTGTTGTTGTATAAATGAGGTTAGGCTTTGGCGGACTAGTTCGGACTTTGATACGCCCATCTTCAAGGCGGCCTGACTCACTTGTTGTTCTAGCTGTGCATTCAATCTAAGTGTCATCATATTCATATACCAACGCTATAGTTGTATTACATAGTGTAATACAACTTGGATAATTGTCAAATCACCTTATCTGCTGTTGCAATTATCCTAATGCCGAGAACCGGCATTTGTAGCCTACGTTCTTGATGGCAATGCATGATATGCTGAACGAGCAATAAAAAACCGCTCGTTTTAGGTGCCCGGTCGATGTTACAAAAGTTTGATTATATTATTATTGGAGCGGGTACTGCTGGTGCTTTGTTAGCCAACCGTTTGAGTGCCGACAGCTCTAAACAAGTGTTGTTGCTAGAGGCCGGGGGCAAAGATAATTACCACTGGCTTCACATTCCGGTGGGATATTTGTACTGCATTGATAACCCACGCACTGATTGGCAATATAGAACGGAGCCGGAAGCTGGGTTAAACGGTAGAAGCCTATTGTATCCCCGCGGCAAAACCTTGGGCGGCTGTTCGTCGATCAATGGCATGATTTACATGCGTGGCCAAGCCAGAGATTACGATCAATGGGCGCAGCTTACGGGTGATCCCGAGTGGTGCTGGGAAGCTTGTGTTGAGGACTTTAAAGCCCACGAAGACCACTATCGACTTGATCAAAACTCTGCGCCTATTAATAAGGACGTAAATGACATCGCCAGTTTTCATGGGTCGGGCGGCGAGTGGCGAGTAGAGCAACAACGCTTAAGCTGGGAAGTTCTAGATGCCTATTCAAAGGCAGCGACTCAAACAGGTATACCGCCCACCGATGACTTTAATGCTGGCGATAACACCGGCACGGGCTATTTTGATGTTAATCAGCGTAAAGGTTGGCGCTGGAGCAGCTCAAAAGCCTTCTTGAGGCCGGTGAAGAAACGCAAAAATCTGCAGGTGTGGACCCATGCCCAAGTCACCAAACTTAATCTGACTAAAACCGCCGATGGTCAAAAAAAGTGTACCTCTGTGGATGTCTGGCACCATGGTAAAAGCTATACCCTAGGGGCCGGTTTAGAAGTAATATTGAGTGCAGGTGCTATTGGCAGCCCACAAATATTACAACTCTCTGGCATTGGTGCGCCAGAGCAGTTGGCCAAAGTAAGTATTAAAGTGGAGCATGCCCTTGAAGGGGTGGGCCGCAATCTGCAGGATCATTTACAAATTCGCACCGTATATGGCGTAGAAGGCGTTAAAACCTTGAATATAATGGCGGCCACATGGTGGGGCAAAGCCAAAATGGCGCTCGAATACGCCATCAAACGCAGCGGGCCCATGAGTATGGCTCCATCACAGCTCGGTATATTTACCAAAAGTGACCCAAGTCTCGCGCATGCTAATATTGAATTTCATGTACAGCCACTTAGTTTAGAGGCTTTTGGTCAACCGCTACATGATTTCCCAGCCATTACTGCCAGTGTTTGTAACCTCAATCCTACCAGTCGCGGGACTGTATTTCTTAAGTCTGCCGACCCGTTTGAAGCCCCGGCGATTGCACCCCAATATTTAACCACTGCCGAGGACCAAAAAGTGGCTGCTGACAGTGTGCGCGTGGTGCGAAACATTGCCCAGCAACAAGCAATGGCGCAGTATAGGCCCATAGAAATTAAACCCGGTATTGAGCACCAAACCAATGATGAACTAGCTCAAGTTGCAGGTGATATTGGCTCGACCATATTTCATCCCGTAGGTACCACTAAAATGGGCCGCAAGGATGACCCACTTGCGGTGGTGGATAGCAAGTTAAGGGTGTTTGGCATTCAAGGTTTGCGAGTGGTTGATGCTGGCATTATGCCTACTATTACCAGTGGCAATACCAATAGCCCTACGCTGATGATTGCAGAAAAGGCAGCGCGCTGGATAGTGCAAGCACACTAGCTTTGTGGTTTGGTACTAGCTCAAAAAAAACTTGGCCAAGGTGGCATTAGTCGCCCCCAGCCTGCTATTATCCAAATCCAGATTTCACTATATATTAAGGCGCACTTCCCATGGCAAAAATTATCATCGCAACCGACAAAGCGCCAGCTGCAATTGGCACCTATTCACAAGCCGTTAAGGTCGACAACACGGTTTATATTTCTGGCCAAATCCCCCTTGTACCTGAAACTATGCTGATGGTCAGTGATGACTTTGCGGCCCAGGCCACGCAGGTGTTTGAAAATCTAAAGGCGGTAGCAGAGGCCAGCGGTGGTACTTTGGCAGACGCAGTAAAGCTTAATATCTCCATGACTGATTTAGCCAACTTTCCGACCATTAACGAGATTATGGCGACTTATTTTGATCAGCCTTACCCAGCTCGTGCGGCCGTCGGTATTAATGCATTGCCTAAGGGCGCGCAAGTAGAAATTGAAGCTATTCTCCACTTGGATTCGTGCTGCTAGGCACTTCCATTGAAAGCAAGCGCCCAACGCGGCTACGGCCAACACAAAGTAAAGGATTTTAAAGAACTTGAATTAATGGTTCTGTTAAAGGCGTTGTGGCCCTACCTTATGATTCATAAGGTGCGGGTGATTATTGCTATGGCCCTGTTGGTGGGTGCCAAAGGGGTAAGCTTTGTTGTTCCTTGGGCGTTTAAACACATCGTAGACGCCTTAGATGGCGGTAGCCCAGAGCAACTGTTGGTCATCCCCTTAGGGTTTGTATTGCTCTATGGTGGTTTGCGGTTTGGTTCGGTGTTTTTAGGTGAATTACGAGACGCGGTGTTTAGCCGAGTCACCGAAAGTGCTATGCGCAAGGTGGGTTTAGAGGTGTTTGCTCACTTGCATCAACTCGAACTCGACTTTCATTTAAGCCGCCAAACCGGTGGTATTTCGCGCGACATCGATCGCGGCACCAATGGCATCAATTTTATGATGCGCTTTATGGTGTTTAATATCCTCCCCACCATACTTGAACTCATTGGCGTCATGCTGATCTTGCTGTTCGCTTTTAATGCTTGGTTTTCTGCCGTGACCTTGGTTTGTGTGGTGGCCTATGTGGTGTTTAGTATTAAAACCACAGAATGGCGTACCCGGTTTGTGAAAGAAGCCAATCGGCTCGACAGTAAGTCCAGCACTCGCGCAGTCGATAGCCTGCTGAATTACGAAACGGTAAAGTACTTTAACAACGAAGCCTTTGAAGCCAAGCAGTACGATGTCAATCTAAAAGCATGGGAGCAAGCCAGGGTCGATAACCGTTTGTCACTGGCGCTGCTTAACTCAGGCCAGGCGTTGATTATTGGTTTGGGCGTCACGGCACTCATGTACCTTGCAGCCAAAGGCGTGGCCGAAGACACCATGACCATTGGTGATTTGGTGATGGTCAACATGTACCTATTACAATTGTTTGTGCCGCTTAATGCCTTAGGTTTTATTTACCGTGAAATTCGTCGCGCTTTGTCAGACGTAGAAAATATGTTTGGTTTATTAAAACGGGCACCCACCATACAAGATCAGCTCAAAGCAGAACCTATAAAGGTCTCAAGGGCGGCGATAGAATTTGCTCAGGTTGATTTTTCTTATCAACGTCAAAGGCAGATACTAAAACAACTGAGTTTTAAAGTTGCGCCAGGCGAAAAGGTGGCTATTGTAGGCCCTAGTGGTTCTGGCAAATCCACCATTGGCCGTTTACTGTTTCGTTTTTACGATGTCAACAGCGGTGCTATTACCATTGACCATCAAGATTTACGCCGCGTGCAGCAGCTTAGTTTGCGTGAAGCCATTGGTGTGGTGCCACAAGACACGGTGCTGTTTAACGACACCATCTGGAATAACGTGGCTTATGGCTGCCCAGACGCCAGCGACGAAACCATATGGAAAGCCATCGACATGGCCGCGTTACGCACCTTTGTAGAGTCAATTCCTGATGGGGTAGAAACCATTGTTGGCGAGCGGGGGTTAAAAGTGTCCGGCGGCGAGAAGCAACGCATAGCCATTGCCCGTGTATTGCTCAAAAATCCACCCATTTTATTGTTTGATGAAGCCACATCGGCACTGGATTCGGAGTCTGAACGCAGCATTCTTGAAGCGCTGGCACAAATTTCGCAAAACAAAACCACCTTAGTGATAGCCCACAGGCTTTCTACCATCATTGATGCTGACCGTATCTTGGTGATTGACGATGGCCAAATAGTTGAGCAGGGCAGCCATCAACAACTACTCACCCAAAGTGGCCATTACGCCCGTTTGTGGCAAATGCAGCAGTAGAAATTGACTAGGCTGTGACTTCGAAAAACTTAGTTAACCTTTCACAAGCCGTGGTTAATAATGCCACGTCGGTGGCATAAGACAAACGAAAATGGCCCGCCATACCAAAGGCGCTGCCGGGCACTAACGCCACTCCCGTGTGGCTGAGGATGGCTTTCACCAAGGCGACGTCATCCTCATACCCTAGACGTTCAATTGCTTGTTGGCAATTGGGAAAGGTGTAAAAGGTACCTTGGCTTGGTAACACGCTAAGGCCTGGTATCGAACTGAGCTGGGCGACTACATAGTTATGTCTTTGTTGGTAAGCCGTTAACATCGGCTGCAGCAGGCTCTGTGGGCCGCTTAAAGCCGCTTCTGCTGCGGCTTGGCTAATGCTGCTGGCACAAGAGCTCGATTCCACCTGTACTTTGGTCATGGCGTTGATGATGTTTGTTGGTCCCACGGCATAGCCTATACGCCAGCCGGTCATGGCATAGGCTTTGGATACGCCATTCACCAAAACGCAGCGATCGGCTAGGTCGGGGCACTCATTTAACAGCCCGCTAAGTGGCGCTTTGGCCCAGTAAATATGTTCGTAGATGTCATCGCTTAACACCACGAGTCGCGGGTGGCGACGTATCACTCGGCCTAATGCCAGCCACTCAGGGCCCGTGTAAGCTTGGCCGCTGGGGTTGCTTGGGCTGTTGAACATGATGAGCTTGGTAGCGGGTGTAATGGCTGCCGCTAATTGTTCGGGCGTCAGCTTAAAGTGCTGTTGGGCTGGGCAGTGCACAACCACGGGTGTGGCGCCTGCCATTGTGACCATGGCACTGTAAGACACCCAAAATGGCGCAGGAATGATGACTTCATCGCCAGCTTCCAACAGTGCCACAGTTAAGTTGTAGATGCTTTGTTTGGCACCATTGCTCACTAACACTTGAGCTGGTTTGTAGCTCAATTGGTTTTCGCGCGTATATTTGGCACAAATGGCCTGCCGTAACGATTGTGTGCCACCCACTTGGGTATAACGAGTTTGGCCCGTTTGCATGGCCAGAGTTGCGGCTTCGATGATGTGAGCCGGTGTATCAAAGTCGGGTTCTCCGACCGCAAGATTAATCACGTCTTTACCGTCGGCCGTCATCTGTGCCGCAAGGTTGCTAATGCTCACGGTGGCCGAAGGCTGAAAAGATTGTATGCGTTGCGAAAGTGGCCACGTCAAGGGCAGAACTCCGTTATACTTACTGGTTGCTGATAAGGGTATCACTAGGGCCTGAATTAATGAATAGTACAACACATCGTCCGTTCGAATTAAAATCAAAATTTGAGCCTGCAGGGGACCAACCCACTGCGATCAAAGCGCTGGTGGAAGGTATAGATGCGGGCCTAGCCGCCCAAACGTTACTGGGTGTCACCGGTTCAGGTAAAACCTTCACCATCGCTCAGGTGATCAATAAGGTGCAGCGCCCCACCATTGTTATGGTGCATAACAAAACTTTGGCGGCACAGCTGTATGGCGAATTTAAGGAGTTTTTTCCTAATAATTCGGTGGAATACTTTGTTTCATATTATGACTACTATCAGCCAGAAGCCTATGTGCCAGCGTCTGACACCTTTATCGACAAAGACTCATCGGTTAACGAACACATTGAACAAATGCGTTTGTCGGCCACTAAGGCTTTGCTGGAGCGTTCGGACACCATCATTGTAGCCACCGTATCTGCCATTTATGGTTTGGGTGACCCCGAGTCTTACCACAAGATGGTGTTACACCTTAACCGAGGTGACACGTGGGAACAGCGCGATTTAGTGCGCCGCTTGGCCGAGTTGCAGTACAAACGTAACGACTTGGATTTTCATCGTGCCACTTATCGGGTGCGCGGTGATGTGATAGATATCTTCCCGGCAGAATCCGACGAAGAAGCCGTACGTATCGAATTGTTTGATGACGAAATTGAACAGTTAAGCTATTTTGACCCACTCACGGGGCAGGTGTTGCGTAAAGTACCGCGCCTCACGGTGTACCCCAAAACCCACTATGTGACGCCACGGGAAACCTTGTTAGCGGCCATTGATGAAATAGAAGTGGAGCTCAAAGATCGGCTTGAGTTCTTTCGCAACAACAATCAGTTGGTCGAAGAGCAACGCTTAGATCAGCGCACCCGTTACGACATTGAAATGATTCGCGAATTAGGTTTTTGTTCGGGTATCGAAAACTACTCCCATTACTTGTCTGGCCGCAAACCAGGCGAGCCACCACCAACCTTGTTCGACTACCTGCCTGCCAACGCCATGTTGGTGATGGATGAGTCCCACGTTACGGTGCCGCAACTAGGCGCCATGTACAAAGGCGACCGCTCGCGTAAAGAAACACTAGTGCAATACGGCTTTAGAATGCCCACCGCGCTGGACAACCGGCCCATGAAGTTTGAAGAGTGGGAAGACATTGCACCACAAAAAATCTTTGTGTCGGCCACGCCTAGCGTGTACGAACAAGAGCATGCCGACAGCGTGGTTGAGCAGGTCGTTAGGCCCACAGGTTTGGTAGACCCGCAAATCGAAATTCGCCCAGCCACCTCGCAAGTAGACGACTTAATGTCTGAAATTAGCATTCGAGCAGCCAAAAGCGAACGGGTATTAGCCACGGTGTTGACCAAACGTATGGCCGAGGACCTTACCGACTACCTACACGAACACGGCGTGCGCGTGAGATACCTCCACTCAGACATTGATACCGTGGAACGGGTGGAAATCATTCGTGACTTACGTTTAGGCGAGTTTGATGCGTTAATCGGCATTAACCTGCTGCGAGAAGGTTTAGACATGCCCGAAGTGTCTTTAGTCGCCATTTTAGATGCCGATAAAGAAGGCTTTTTGCGTTCCGAACGTTCGCTTATTCAAACCATAGGCCGTGCGGCCCGTAACTTGAGCGGCCGCGCTATTTTGTATGCCGAACGTATCACCGGTTCCATGCAAAAAGCCATGGACGAAACCGAGCGCAGGCGGGTGAAGCAAATAGAGCACAATACCGTCAATAACATCACACCAAGGGGCGTTATTAAGTCGGTACAAGACATTATGGAAGGTGCTTATGCACCGGGTTCAGGTAAAAACCGCGATGGTAAATCCAATAAAAAAGTGGCTGAGCGTATACTCGATTACACCACCGATAGTAGCCAACTTAACAGCAAGCAATTGGCCAAACTCATCAACCAAACGGAAGATGCCATGTACGAAGCCTCGAAGAATTTGGAATTTGAGCAAGCCGGCCGTTATCGTGATCAATTGCATCAACTTAAGGGCCAACTTATGAGCCGCTAAAAAGCTCAAAACACGGAGAAACTGCTTGAAATCAAGGCCTAAAATCCGTATTATTCGCGCTCTAGACTTTCTAGGACTATAGCTCAGTTGGTTAGAGCGCATCCTTGACATGGATGAGGTCGGCGATTCGAATTCGCCTAGTCCTACCAAATTATGTAACAAAAACAGCCCCTAACGGATCATGCCGAGGGGCTGTTTTTGTTTTAAGCCCTTACAAATATTTAGTGGTAAGTTAGGTCTGTGGCTTTGCCCCAAAAAACGCGGTAGGTAAACGCCGTATAAAGCAAAATTGTAGGCATAATGATGAGCACGCCAGTGAGTATAAAACGTAATGACACTGGTGCGGATGCACTGTCTTGGGCGAGTAATATGTGGGGTACTACATAGGGAAAGTAACTATAACCCAAACCAATAAAACTCAAACAAAATAACAATGCAATGCCAAAGAATGGTAGCCGGTGGCCAAAGTCGTTTTGGTGGGGCTGATGGCGCAGATAGTAATCCACACTGACAACGATCGCCGCGCTAATAATAGGCAACGGTAACAATAAAATGGCATTCGGTAGGCTAAACCAACGTTCGGCTACTGCGCTACTCAAACTCACGTTGACTACACTCACAAGGCTGATACCTACAGCCGCCACCCAGCCTGCTCGGCGAGTCCAATTATTAGCGCGTAGCTGCAGTGTGCCTGTGGTTTTCATAACTAACCAAGCGCCCCCAATATAGGTGTAAGCGGCGGCCACGCCGAAGGCGCTTAAAATGGCAAAACCATAGGCTGTGAGGTGAGGGTCAAACCCTAATACATAACGGCCCAGCATATAGCCCTGGCTTAAGGCAACGAACAAAGAACCCAGCTTAAACGCCCAATCCCAACTGCGCTGAAAACGGGTTACCGCTTTTACCCTAAAATCGAACGCCACGCCCCTAACAATCAGGCCGATGAGCATCAACGCTGAAGGTAAATATAGCTCCCTCAAAATGAGGCTATGGGCCTGGGGGAAAGCAATTAACAAAATACCTACGGCCAGCACCAACCACGTTTCGTTAGCGTCCCAAAATGGGCCTATAGAAGCCACCATGCGGTCACGTTGAGCTTTGTCGTCCATAGGGAGTAATATGCCCACCCCTAGGTCGTAACCGTCTAATATGGCGTAAACCAACACAGAAAAGCCCATCAAACCTAAGAAAACTAATGGTAATTCGGCATCAAGAAACATGCTTGTTCTCCTGCGTGTTAAGGCTTGCTTTGGCGACATCGGCTAGGTCGCCGGTTTCATACTCTTCTACCACTATGGCTTTGCGAGCTAGATAAAA
>DPHD01000019.1:0-1582 GCA_003523085.1 Oceanospirillaceae bacterium
GTCGTCCTGACGCCGAGAGCGTCACCCTGAACTTGATTCAGGGTCTGTTTCAGGATCTAAAAAAGCCCCCTCGGTTCCGACCAAGGGGGCTTTTTTGTGCCCGTCGTTCTCCCAGTCCCGCTGGAGCACTTGCAGCAAAGCACATTGCTTAAGTTTGATGGCCTGATAAAATCACTCATGCCGTTTTTAGTTCCGTTCTTTCATTAGCCCTGACTTTGGTTTTGATTAATAACATACCTAACACTACGGCCACCTGCGCCTATTGGTTTTAAACAACCTTTATTTAACAAATCTGTAACATCTCGAGTCGCTGTCGCCTTACTCACATCGGCAATAGACTGATAATGGCGAGCAGCCAAGCCATCTCTAAACTCCAGACCGTAGCCATCCAACAGACGATTTAACACGTTTACTTGTCGTTCTGATAAAACGGTTTGAGCATGTGTTTTCCAGAATATTGCTTTTAACAACACCCGATCAATACGCAACAAGCCGTGCTCCATGGCCTCTACTAATGTATCTAAAAACCATAACAGCCATTGAGTAATGTCCAATGGCTGGTTTTCCTGCCCAACGGCTCGACAATTTTGTGTGTCTTCCAATATTTGATAATACCCTTTCTTGTTTTTCTCAATGGCGGCACTTAAAGAATAAAACCGCACACCTGTATTTTCAGCTTGAGCCAAAGCCCTATCAGTTAATGCACGGGCCACCCTGCCATTGCCATCATCAAAAGGATGAAGCGTAATAAAGTACAAGTGAGCCATGGCCGCACGCACAATGCCGTGGTGCACCGGTAACACATTGTTGTAAAAAGTAAGAAACGCTTGTAACTCTTGGTTTAAATTTTTTGCGGGCGGCGCCTCAAAATGCACGCTAGTTTTACCGCTCTTTTCCGATACCACCTGCATGGGACCTTTGTTTTCATCACGAAATTTACCGATGGCAAGCTCTCGCAATAGCGGCGGCTCAGGGAATAAAGCAGTTTGCCAATCACAAAGCAGTCTGCAAGTTAATGGTTTTTCGAGATCTCTAACTGCCGACACTAACATCTGCACCACAGATGCCTCATGCCGTGCCGGTTCGGGTAAGCCTGTCTGCTCTAACCCCAGTTGGCGCGCTACAGATGAACGTACCGATTCAGCATCCAGGCAATCGCCCTCAATCTCAGACGTTTTGATAGCACTCTGAATCAAAGCATCTAGTTCAGCATCTTTATCCAAGCCAGCGGTTAAATCAGAAGCCCTACCAAGCAATCGTTGCTGCAGCGCTAATACAACGTCTAAGCGCGGCTCTAGCTGCGTAGGATCAGCGTAAAAAGAAGGCCAAGATTTGTGCTGCCAGATGTACATCCTAAATTCCTGCGGCTATTTGCTTGGGTTGAGTCGAACCATACCCTATTTCCGGCTCAATTTGTGAGCCGATTAAGTGCATTTATTCGGCTCACCAAAGCATTAATTAATTGAGGGTTTCACCATCCCAGCAGTAAGTACCGGCTAATACAAGACACCTGGACAGAATTATTTTTACCGTGGTAGGCTTAACCATTACTTGATTCAGTATCTAGATTCCGGCCTACGCC
>DPHD01000019.1:1818-5090 GCA_003523085.1 Oceanospirillaceae bacterium
CTACGCCAAAATGACAAAAAGGTGTCACCCTGAACTTGATTCAGGGTCTGTTTCAGGATCTCAAAAAGCCCCCTCGGTTCACGCCAAGCGGGCTTTTTTGTACCTGTCGTTTATAGCGCGACAATATGTCACCTCTAGGCTAGCCTTGAGATCTACATCCCAGCAAAACCTTAAATTTGAACTAAGCTAAAGGCTCAATAAACTAAGGAGCATTAATAATGTACGCAAAGAGACTAAAGCCTTTGCTCGGGTTGGTGGTAATAACTATCGGTTTGGTAGGTTGTGGCGCAATGCAGAATCACAATACCGACTACACAGGCCCAGAAGATCCACTGTTTGAAGATGCATTAATGCATCAGCGTTGGATTCAAGACGAATACGCTGAATACCAATCCCGCCGTGGTTATAAGGCCTTTGCAATTGCAGTGGATTACCCGCCGCTAATCATTGCCACGGGTTTTGCGGATGATAAGGTCAGCAAACAAACCGCCTTTGATGAGGCCTTACGTATGTGTAGGCACTTTAGCCAAGGCGATGGCCAATGCCGAGTTGTGGATGAGCAAGTATCCGACGGCTATACGGGCCTAACGCAAACACAAATCAATGATTCCCCCAAAGAGCTGATCGCCCACCGAGATATTCGTAAATACATCCAATATCAAAAAGCAGACGCCCCCAAGGCCTTTGTGGTGGCGGCATGTTCGGGCCAGTCTTTTTGGTTTGAGCAACAAAGCACAACACAGCAAGCCGAACAAAAAGCCCTACAAAAGTGCGAGTTAAATCGCCATGAGTCAGACCCCTGTTGTACGGTGCTGGATAGTGAGTGATCGCTTTGATCACCAGTCGTGGTATAGTCACTTGTGTACATATGAACACAGGTGACACAGTATGAGCATTACCATGACACTGCGTATGGATGAGGAGACCAATTCACGCTTGACTGACTTGGCTAAGGCAACCGATAGATCAAAAGCCTATTTAGCTAATCAGGCGGTGAGCCAGTATTTGCGAGATAACGAATGGCAGGTTGCCGCCATAACCGAAGCGGCTTTGGCGGCAGAATCCGCCGCTGAAGACCAATTTGTAGCCCATGAAGAAGTCATGCAGTGGTTAGGGTCTTGGGGCACCCGTGATGAAAAAACACCACCATTGTCATGAAACTTCTATGGTTTCGTACGGCCATTGAAGACCTTCGATCAGTACGCCGTTACGTGGCTCAGGATAATCCTGCGGCCGCACGCTTGCTTGTGGATCTTATCAAAGTAAAAGCTGAACTGTTGCTCACCTTCCATGACATTGGGCGTCCTGGACGTGTGCCTTCTACCCGTGAACTGGTGATTGACGGCACCCCATATATCCTACCCTATCGTGTATCTGGTCACGAAATTCAGATATTACGTGTATTACATACATCGCGTCAGTGGCCCTCTGGCCCTGACTAATTTCATTGGAAATCAGCAGCATGATTCAACTCCCACAAACCCCTAGTTTTAACCTAACCGGTAAACGAGCGTTAGTGACTGGTGCTTCTTCAGGTATCGGTTTGGCACTAGCTGCGGCCCTTGCTCAGGCGGGTGCTAAGGTCACCGTTGCGGCCAGGCGTGAAGAACAGCTTCAAGCCTTGGTTGATGCACTTGTTGATCAGGGCCACGAGGCTGATTACTTAGTCATGAATGTGGCTGATGTTGAGCAAGCTGAACGCCAGGTCGCACGAGGCGGGCCTTATGATGTGTTGGTAAACAGTGCGGGTCTGGCCATTCACGGCCCGGCGGCACAAACCCAACCCGCCGATTATGATGCGGTGATGAATCTGAATGTTCGTGGTGCCTACTTCCTCACGCGAGCCGTGGCTAAAGGACTCATGTCTGCGGGTAAGGCGGGGTCTTTGATCAACGTATCTTCTCAAATGGCCCATGTGGGTGGCATAGATCGTGCTGTTTACTGTGCATCTAAACACGCGGTAGAAGGTTTTACCAAGGCCATGGCCATCGAGTTTGGCCACCATCAAATACGAGTCAATACCCTGTGCCCCACCTTCATCCGTACTGCCCTCACTGCGCCCACCTTTGCCGATGCCGATAAGCTGAATTGGATCGAAAGCCAGATTAAACTAGGTCGAGTCGGTGAGGTGGAAGACCTGATGGGAGCCATTGTTTATCTAGCCAGTGATGCCTCGGCCATGGTTACCGGTACTGCGCATCTAGTGGATGGCGGTTGGACCGCCAGTTAATTCATACAAAAGGAGTTGTTGTGCAGGATCGTATCGCTAGTTTAGACCTCATTCGTGGCGTCGCAGTATTGGCTATTTTATTAGTCAACATTTATGCCATAGCCTTGCCTCATCAAGCCTACGACACACCAGTTTGGTTAATGGGTGTGGTTAACGAGGTTGATATTTGGGTTTATGGCCTGCAACAGCTGTTTGTTAATGGCCGTTTTGTAACACTTTTCTCGGTTCTGTTTGGCGCAGGGCTGGCCTTACAAACGCAGCGTATGCAACAAGACGGACGTGATGCCCGTAAACTCACTGTACGCAGGCTGCGTTGGCTGCTGGTATTTGGGCTGCTTCACGGGGTGTTTATTTGGTTCGGCGATATTCTTACCATATATGCCTTGGTGGGTTTAATTATGTACCGCTGGGCAAATAAACCCGCAGCCTGGTTGTTTAAGCGGGCATTCATTGTTTACGCCTTGGGCTGTATGGCTATGGCGTTGCTGATGTGGGCCACCATGGCCATGGATCTACCGCAATCGGAAGACCCTTGGGACGCCGTCCAGTTAAGCCGCGCTGGTCTAGTGGAGCAGGCCCAATTGTGGACTGGTCCGTATGCTGAACAGGTGGCGCTACAGGCCGTATTCTTCCTTGTTTCGTTGGCGGGGGCCGCCTTCACCTTCGCTTGGATGGTGGCAGGTATGATGTTTTGTGGTATGGGCCTATATCACAGTGGGTTCTTTCAGCGAGGACTCAGTGTGAGTCGCATGCTGGTGTTATTTGCCGCGGGTTTGGCCCTTGCCGTGGCCGACTTGTGGGTAAAACAGGAGGCCGGCTGGGTTGCCTCTTACTCCGCGCTCAACCCATTACCCTTTATTGCTGCAGCCTTTATGGCTACGGTGTATGCTGCGCTTATGGTGCGTTGGGCGGCCATCGGTGGATGGTTAGCGCAGGCCTTACAAAGTGCAGGCCAAATTGCCTTTACGCTATACATAGGCCAATCGGTAGCCATGGTGTTGTTATTTCGGTGGTTGGTGCCAGGCCTCTGGGGGCAGCTTTC
>DPHD01000085.1:0-3148 GCA_003523085.1 Oceanospirillaceae bacterium
CACAGCGCCAATAGGTCTTCATCTGTGGTTTGGGTGGCGTGGTCAATACGATCTAAATGTTCGAAACTTGCCCCAGGTGGCCGAATTTCAAGCGGTTGGTCGCCCGCTTGCCACAGTGCTGTACCGCTCACAATGTGGTATAGCTCAAGGGCATCATGGCGATGTTTTGGGTAAAAGGTATGGGCTTGTTGCCAATAAATACCAAAGCGAAATTGGTCATGTGCCAATACACCTTCAGGCCCCACCAACTCTATATAGGCTCTGTTAATGTCTTGGCTATTGCTAAATACGCCACGCTCTACCCAGGTTAAGTTTGGCATAATAGCGGCCATTGAGGTGCGCAGTATGGAGTCGCTAATAGTATTAAGACTGGACTCTAACGGCAGTGCATTGGGAGTTTGATTCCACTTGATTTTACTGCTGGCAAGGGGGCGTAGCAGGGGCGCAACGTCCATACCAATGCCTGTGCCGCTGGCGGCGAATCGAGTGCACGCAAGTTCAATAAACTGCTGCCAGTGGCGGTTGATTTCCAAATTGTGTGGCATAGTTAAGACCTCTATCCTAGCTGAGTAACCTTGGTAGTCAGCGAGACTACCTTATTATTAGCTTGAGAGAAATAGTGACCGCCCCTCTTTGGTATCAACCGCTACAAACTAGCAGCCTGCGCAGCAGCGGCTTTCACGGGCCCGTATCCACGTACTTGGTCGGGTGCTTTGGCCCATTGAATCGCGGCCGGGTAATTGGCACTGGTTAACTCGGCTGCGATGGTGGGCAACATTTGTTGATAATGCTGCAACAAACGCCGTTCTAACTTACGATCTGGATGATAGCCAAACAAGTCCCAGGGTGTGGCACGTAAGAACTTTAACTTAGCCAATTGCTTAAATACCGGTAGCATCCATGGCCCAAAGGTGATTTTCTTGGGTCGGCCTTGGGCGTCTTTTCTAAACGCCAACAAGGGCGGAGCTAAGTGGAATTGCAGCTTATAGTCACCGGTAAAGGTGTCGCTCACTTGTTGTGCAAAGTCACCGTTAGAATATAACCGCGCAACTTCGTACTCGTCTTTATAGGCCATGAGTCGGAATAACTGAGTGGCCACCGCTAGGGTAAGCGGTAGCTGAGCCACGGAGACATTGCTTTCTGCCTGTTGAATGCGTTCAACTTGCTCTAAATAGGCGTCGGCATAGGCTTGGTTTTGATAATCTGCAAGCTGCTTTGAGTAGTCTTCTATACGCTCTTCCAAGCTGAATTGGGGGCTGGGTTTGGGTTCGAAGTAGGCCGTTACTTGCGCCATTTCATGGCCCGCCAACCGGCCCCAATTAAACGCTTCGAGGTTTTTCTCTACGGCTACGCCATTAAGATTGATGGCCTGTAATAACGCTTCAAGCGAAACCGGCACTAAGCCTTTTTGCCATGCCATGCCTAACATCAGCATGTTAGAAAACACCGTATCGCCTAATAGATTAAGGGCCAATTGGTTGGCATCTAAGCTATCTAGGTTGCCGGCGCCTAGGGTGTCGGCCAGTAGCTGCTGGCGCTGTTGGGATTTAGGGTCGGCGTCGCGGTATAGCACTTCGTCAGCCGTTACCATGGGGGCTGTGTTGAGTACTGCACGGGTGTGGTTGGGCCTCAGTGTGGTCAGTGTTTTTTCGGCACTGGCAACAATTAAATCACCGGCAATTAGGGCATCGGTCTGGCCTGCATCAATCCTCACTTGATGAATGTCGCTGGGTTTATTGGCTAAACGTAGGTAGCTCAATACACTGCCACCTTTTTGCGCAAAACCCATAAAGTCCAAAACGCTAGCGCCTTTGTTTTCGATGTGGGCCGCCATGGTGACAATGGCACCAATAGTCACCACACCGGTACCCCCTACACCCACAATCAGCAGGTTATACACTTGCTCCAAACTGGCGAATTTAGCCGTGGGTAAGGCCGCGACTTGCGCGCGCCACTGGTCATTGGTCACCACCCCTTGGCCACGACGCAATTGGCCACCGACAACGCTGACGAAACTTGGGCAGAAGCCGCCCACACAGGAATAATCTTTATTGCAGCTGGATTGCTCTATTTGACGTTTATTACCCAAGCTTGTGGCTTTAGGTGTGACCGATAAACAGTTGGATTGGGTGGAACAGTCGCCACAGCCTTCGCACACCTGCGGGTTGATAATAACGCGCCGTGTTGGCTCGATCATGAGTCCGCGCTTACGACGGCGGCGCTTTTCGGCGGCGCAGGTCTGTTCGTAAATCAGCACGCTAACGCCATCCACGTCACGCAACTCTCGCTGTAGTGGGTCCATTTCGTCGCGGTGGTGTAGGCTTATGCCTTTTGGAAAGGCAGACAGGTCTTTGTAGGCGTCGGTGTTGTCGGTAACTAAGGCAATACGTTGCACACCTTCTGCGCGCATCTGTTGGGCAATAGCACTGACACTTATCACGCCGTCTACGGGCTGGCCACCGGTCATGGCGACGGCATCGTTATAGAGAATCTTATAGGTGATGTTAGTACGGGCGGCGATGGCCTGGCGTATGGCCAACGACCCAGAGTGAAAATAGGTGCCTTCGCCGAGGTTTTGAAAGACGTGTGCACGCTCCACATAACGCGACTTAGCGATCCAATTGACCCCTTCGCCACCCATCTGCATGAGTGATTCGGTATTGCGGCCCATCCAAGAGGCCATAAAATGACAGCCTATACCCGCTTGTGCACGGCTGCCTTCGGGTACCTTGGTGGATGAATTGTGTGGGCAGCCAGAACAAAAGTAAGGCAAGCGGCGTACGCCACCTGGGTCTTTAGCAAGGCTACATTGACCACTTAATTGCTGTAATAACGGTGCAAAATCTAGGCCGTCAGCAGCCGAATTGCCCCATAAACGGTTGAGTCGCTGGGCAATAAATTGGGCCAGCATTAAGGGTGTTAGTTCGCCCACATAGGGGATGAGCGGGGCACCACTTTCATCCTGTTTGCCGGTGATAAGCACTCGGCCAGGGTGGTCTGGTTCGGCCATGTGTTCCTTGATTTGGCTTTCAATAATGCCGCGTTTTTCTTCGACCACCAACACTTCTTGTTTGTTTTGAACAAAGGCCATGGCACCTTGCCGTTCTAAGGGCCAGACCATACCCACCTTATAGATATCAATGCCCAA
>DPHD01000085.1:3405-4005 GCA_003523085.1 Oceanospirillaceae bacterium
GCGTCCTTGAGGTTATAGATCCGTTTGTCGATGGGGTTAGCTCTAGCAAAAGCAGCCACTGCCTCTAACTTGTGCTCAATGCGAGTCTCTAGCTGCGGGCCCGGCAAGTCGGGCCAGCGGTAATGTAAGCCGCCTGCGGGTGGCGTGTAATCTGTGGGTTGCTTGAACACCGGTAGCTCTGGTAATTCCACTGAGGCAGCGCTTTCTACGGTTTCAGAAATGGCTTTAAAGCCTGTCCATACGCCGGCGTACCGAGACAAAGCAATGCCCCACAAACCAAATTCTAAATATTCCTGCAGAGTCGCTGGATTGATGGTGGGCATAAACCACGCCATAAAGGCTACATCCGATTGATGGGGCATGCTCGAAGACACGCAGCCATGGTCGTCACCGGCAATCACAAGTACACCACCCTTGGGCGAACTGCCGTAGGTGGCGCCATGTTTAATGGCATCGCCTGCACGGTCTACACCAGGACCTTTGCCATACCAGAGGCCAAATACACCGTCGACATTTTTGTCCTCATCTAGCTCAACTTGTTGCGTGCCGAGGATCATGGTGGCGGCCAAGTCCTCGTTGATGGCAGCCTGAAAGTCGATC
>DPHD01000085.1:4243-8644 GCA_003523085.1 Oceanospirillaceae bacterium
CGATAACCACTGATGAAACCGGCACTATTAATACCATCTCTTTGGTCCATTTGGCGCTGCATTAAAGGCAACTTAACCAGTGTTTGCGTACCAGTCAAAAACACTCGTCCAGTTGGTTTTAGGTAGCGATCGGTGAGGCTGTAAGCAATGTTAGTCGGTGTCATAAGGTGCCCAATGATGATGTTTTTATAACTTTTATTGTAACCATTAAGGCGCGAAAGGTGCTTTCGTTAACGCCTTAAATATTGGATAATACGAAAGGTTGTTTCGTTCATTGTTAATATAATGAAATAACATATCTATTATTGGGGGTTTTATGGAATTAGATAAGTTCGATCGAAAGCTGTTGGTGCTGCTCCAAAATGACGGGCGAATGGCTAACCAAGCCTTGGCCGAAGCCGTGGGTTTGTCGGCTGCGGCTTGCTGGCGGCGAGTTAAAGCACTAACCGAAAACGGCGTACTACAAGGCACCTACGGCCAAGTGCAGCCGGAAGCGGTGGGTTATCAACTCTGTGTATTTTTGATGGTAAGCCTCGCGCGACACAGTGGTCAAACCACGCAGGCGTTTGAAGATGCGGTGGGTTCTTACCCACAAGTGTTGCAGTTTTATGCGGTTACGGGCGATGCCGACTATATGTTGCGAGTCTTGATGCCCAATATGGCATCCTATGATCGCTTTCTAACGGAAAAAATATTCACCTTGCCCAGTGTGTCGCAGGTGAAATCGAACTTTAGTTTACGGGCCATCAAACACACCACAGCCGTGCCGATTGACGGCTAGCGGATTTCGGTGCGATAACTAAAGCTGTCGGCTCGGCCTCTGGTGATACGAAACTCAACCGGTTGATTGTTTTTGCTATAGGTAAGGCGGTGCAACACCACCAACGGGTCGCCTACGTTAATTCCCAACCGTGTGGCTGTGGCTTGGTCAGCTATCTCTGCAGTAAGGGACTCTTCAGAACGAATAATGGGCAGGTTAAACTGGTCAACCACTACGGCATAGAGTAAGTCTGGAATATGCACTTCTTCTTTTTCTAGGCCACTCACTAAATCGGCAACCCACCAACATTTTTCCACCAATACCGCTTTGTCTTCGCGAAAACCCACGCGTTCGATATAAACCATATCGGTATTGGGTTCGACTTTAAGACGCTGGCAAATTTTGTCGCTGCCTTTGCGTAACTCCCGCACCGGTGTTTGTTTTCTAATCCTAACCGGGTTTCCCGAATGAGTACCATAAGAGAAAAATCGGAATAAGCTGTTATTAAAGTCTATGCGTGACACATAGGTGCCTTTGCCTTGATGGCGATACAGAAGGTTTTGGTGAACTAGGTTTTCGATGGCTTTTTTAACCGTGCCGGTACTCACAGAAAGACTTTCTGCCAGTTGTGGTTCGGAGGGGATTAAATCACCAGGGGCCAATTCTCCAGCTGAAATTTGATCTTGCAGAAAATTTTCTACGGCTTTGTATAGCGGCGTGCCTGGGATGTTTTTAGTGGACCATTGAGTCATTAACTGTTTGAAAACCTATGTTTTATCTAAAAATTAGCAATTGTTTGAATAGACTAAAGAGTAACAGATTCTTGTCTGCTGATGAAAAAATAATAACATTAAAGCTTGACTCATGTATATGAGTTATATTATCTATGTATCTTGGAGCTGACGTGTGGTTCGGTGTATTAATAAAAATTAGAACAATTTTAGGCGTGCTGTGAGCATGTTTTAGAGAGGCCAAAGTTCGTGGAAATATTAGATTACATAGGCGCCATTTTCAGCCTTAGCAACCTTACGGTGCTATTTTTCGCTACGGCGGCAGGTTTGATACTAGGTGCTTTACCGGGTTTAAGTCCCACCATGGCGGTGGCTTTGCTAATTCCGTTTACCTTTCAAATGGATGCCGCAACAGGTTTGGTACTGCTGGGGGCAGTGTATACCGCCACGGTGGCTGGTGGTGCCATTAGTGGTATTTTAGTCAATATTCCAGGTGCACCGGCTAATATTGCCACGGTTTTGGATGGCCACCCCATGGCAAAGCAAGGCAAGGCCACTCAAGCCTTGCACTTTTGTTTTATTAGCTCTTTTGTAGGTGGCATCATCGGCGTGCTGGTGTTGATCTTCTTTACTCCACCCCTAGCGCAACTAGCACTCAAATTTGGCCCGTCTGAAATGTTTTGGATGGCCATCGTCGGTGTCACGGTGATCGGCACCCTAGGTTCCAAATCGGTAATTAAAGGCCTGTTTTCTGGCGCCTTAGGGTTATGGATTTCTACCATCGGCATCAGCCCCATATTTGGCGAATCACGTTTTGTATTTACCGACCACCTCACCGGCGGCGTACATATTGTAGTGGCCTTGATAGGTTTATTTGCCGTACCTCAAATTTATCAATTGTTGGTCACCAGCCGGCAGGATTCTAGTGGCGGCTTATTCGCTATGGAAAGCAGTCCTTTATGGTCGTCGATTAAATATAATTTGAGCCGCGTTAAGGCTCTAACTATTGGCACCATTTCGGGTGTGGTGGTGGGCATTATTCCAGGTGCCGGTGGTCAAATTGCAGGCCTTGTAGCCTATGACCAAGTTCGAAAGTTCAGCCCCGATGCGAGCAAGTTTGGCAACGGCGAACCCGATGGCGTCATCGCTGCAGAGTCGGCTAACAATGCCATGGTAGGCCCATCATTAGTGCCTCTTCTGACTTTAGGTATTCCGGGTAGCCCAACGGCGGCAGTATTGTTAGGTGGTTTGCTCATTAATGGTTTATTCCCCGGCCCAGACCTATTTACCGTGCACGCAGAAGTAACATGGACCTTTATTGGCTCCTTGTTGTTAGCTCAGGTATTTATGATCATTATCGGTTTAGCCCTAAGTCGCAGCAGTAGTTATTGGGTAATGCGTGTGCCGTCTCAATATATGGCGGCGGCGGTGACCGTACTGGCCGTGTTTGGTACTTATAGTATCCAAAATAGCTATTCAGATGTGGTGCTTATGCTGGTATTAGGCAGCTTGATGTACCTACTCAACAAATACGGCTTTAGTGCCGCGCCTATTGTATTAGGTATCATTTTAGGACCCATTGCCGAAGACAATTTCTCTATGGGTAAGATGATTGCTGATGTTGGCGATGGCGCACTGGCTTACTTTTTGACGGGCTCGATTAACCTTGTGCTGATCTTTGTCTGTGTGGTGTCTATCGGTTACAGCGTGTGGGTAGAGGTGAAGCAACGCCGACAAGTGGCGCAGGACCAGAAACGCTCGGCTCCAGGCACTCGTGTGGCTGCTGTTGGCGCGGTGGTCGCGGCTGCTGTAGTGATGACAATGGTCATGTCTGCCGACGACAGTCAGGCCTATGACTTCCCATTCTTGTTAGCCATCCTGATGGCCACGTTCGCAGTAATGTTATTGATTGATGTCTTGCGTATGTGGAAACGCGAAAAGTCGGGTTCGGGTTTAGTCGAATGGTCTGACCTTGGCGCAGGTATTGTAATCATTGTGGCGTATCTATTATTGCTGCAAAGTGCCGGTTTTTACTTGGCTTCTTGGCTAGCATTTACCGCCATTGTGGTGTTTTACAGTGGCACCAAAAACCGTGCGCAACTTACACGCATATTGTGGGTTTCCATAGGCTTTATGGTGGTCATCTACGGGCTGTTCAACTTGTCGTTAAGGGTGGTAACGCCGGGCTTGTTATAACAAATTAGCGCTAATTGGGTGGTCCACTTAGCGCAAATAAAATGCTGATCACCTTAGGTGTATTGGCCACTAATTAATGAAGGTAATACCTATGATACTAAAAAAAATAAAATCGTCCTTAATAACAGCCGCGGCGACCTCGATGTTGCTAGTGCCAAGCACTACGGTGTTGGCTGATGATTACCCAAGTGCACCTATTCAAGTGGCTGTAGCCTATGGTCCAGGTGGCGCAACGGACTTCCAAGCACGTATTGTGACCATGATGGCCGGTAAAGAAAAATACCTCAACATGCCCATGGTTATTTTTAACAAGCCAGGCGCAGGTGGACAAAAAGGTTGGAACTGGTACGCCAGCGACGCCAGCAAAGACGGCCATCAATTGGCAGCCTACAACGTACCGCATTTTATTGCGCAATCACTTAAGTTTGATACCTCCTATAACACAGGCAATTTAGAACCTATTGCCAACTGGGGTGCTGATCCAGCGGTACTGATTGTACCTGCAGACAGCCCATTTAACTCGGCAACGGATCTTGTGGCTTGGTCAAAGGCGAACCCGGGTAAGTTAACCGTGAGTGGCGCTGGCTTATATGTTGGACATCATATTGCTAGCTTGCAGCTTGATAAAGCCGCAGACATTAGCACTAAGTACATCCCCGCTGGTGGTGGTGTAGCCGCAATGAAGATGGTGTTGGGTAGCCAGGTAATGGCTGG
>DPHD01000085.1:8866-10051 GCA_003523085.1 Oceanospirillaceae bacterium
GTAGCCGACAACCAGCGTGAACAAGGCTTCTTGCCAGATGTGCCTACTTTTAAAGAGCAAGGCATTGAAATTGATGATTCTAGTGTTAACTTCCGCGGCATCATGGCCCGTAAAGGCACGCCCCCTGAAGTCATTGAGTTCTTGGCAGAACGTGTTCATCTAATGTTCCAAGACGCTAAAGTCGCCGGCAAAATGAAGGCCGGTGGTTCGCCAATGCGTATCATGACACGAGCTGAAGTACAGCAAATGTGGGTAGAGCGTCAAGCGTACCTTACTGAGCTGTTGTCAGACCTATAGTCACTTTGTAGCAACTTAGTAGTGCCCCTAGTAGTACTTGGCGCCACCGTTAGACTGTGTCTAGCGGTTGGCCCTTTTTTGCCCCAACTAAAAATCAAATGGCTAATAGCGATTTGATGCGGAGATTTAAATGGCCCAGATGGACCCCCATAGCCAAGTTGCCCAGCTAATCAAACAGGCGCGTGAAGCTCAAGCACTGCTGGAAACCTATGATCAAGCCGCCGTGGATGAGCTAGTTATTGCCGCGGCTTGGGCTTTGATTAATCCCGTTAACAACCAAACCTTGTCGGAACTCGCCGTAGCAGAAACAGGCTTAGGTAAAGTGGCCGATAAAGTCATTAAAAACCACCGTAAAACCCTCGGACTATTGCGTGATTTACGCGATGCCAAGACTGTCGGTGTGATTAACCGAGACCCACAATTAGGTATTGTAGAAATTGCTCGCCCAGTTGGAATTGTTGGCGCTATCGTGCCCTCCACTAACCCCGTGGCGACCCCCATGAACATGATATTGAATGCGCTCAAGTGTCGTAATGCGATTCTCTTGTCGCCTTCACCTAAAGGTCAGCCCAGTTGTACGCGGCTGATTGAATTGATTTATTTGGAGTTGGATCGTATAGGCGCACCACGTAATTTAGTGCAAGCCTTACCTACACCCGTCAGCAAAGACCTGAGCATGGAAATGCTCAAGCAAGTCGATTTAGTGGTTGTTACTGGCTCACAAAACAATGTTCGAGCCGCGTATACCTGTGGTACACCGGCCTTTGGTGTAGGCGCCGGTAACGTCACCAGTTTGGTAGACGAGACGGCCGATTTAGCCGCTGCGGCCAGCAAAATAAAAGCCTCAAAAACCTTTGATAACGCCACCAGTTGCTCATCTGAAAACAG
>DPHD01000088.1 GCA_003523085.1 Oceanospirillaceae bacterium
CCGCAATGACGTGGCTTCGTGTGGCGTCATCCTGACGAAGGTCAGGATCTCTACTCCCCAGCAGCGATCAAACTGGCATTACCACCGGCGGCCGTGGTATCAATACACAAATGCCGCTCCATGGTATAACGTTGTGGGTCTGAGGCTTCGCTAATCAACGGCAACAAGGCCCCCGCTTTATGTGCCAAAGCACTCCGCAACTGCTGCTGGTAAGCTAACGCCGCATTAGCCGCTACCCCGTGATAACCCGTCAATTCGGTAACGGCAGTGGCCGCTATCTGGCCATTCAGTACTACCAAAGGCAAATCGCTCTTAGGGAGCACCAGATCACTTACCACCAGCACTACCGCATTACCCTGAGCTAACGCCGTTTGCGCCTGCAATAAGGCCGCCTGACGGTCGGGCCCTAAACACAGCACCACACCGCGAGCCACAGTAGACAGTTGATTTAACTCCCCCGTTGGCCCGGGCAACAAGACGGCATCACGGCAAAGGTCCTGTATCTGACTGGCTTGTGGGCCAAACACCTGACACAACCGAGACAAACGATCACTTGATTGCTGCCATTGGGATAAGCTTGCACCAGCGACACTGTTAACCGCCTGCTGTACCTGGTCCAAACTCACAAGCTCGCCACTAGGGGCATGACCTACCACAGGACGAGGGCTACGCAAACGTTGCACGTACTGTGGACCACCCGCTTTAGGTCCCGTGCCCGACAAACCTTCACCACCAAATGGCTGACTGCCCACCACCGCGCCAATTTGGTTACGGTTAACATAGGTATTACCTGCGTGCACTCCTTTGACCAACTGCTCTACCCGTGCATCCACACGGGTATGTACACCAAAGGTTAGGCCGTAGCCTTGGGCATTGATGGTATCAATAAGTTGAGGTAAGGATTGAGCCGAGAAAGTCGCCACGTGTAATACGGGGCCAAAAATCTCTTCTGCAAGATCCTCTATACCATTTAACTGAATCACCGTAGGCCCAACAAACAAACCATGATCAGGAATAGGCATGCGCTTTAGCACTTGGCCTTGATCATCACAGGCCTCAATATGAGCTTCTATCTTGGCCTTAGAAGCCGCGTCGATCACGGGACCTACATCGGTATCTAAATGCCAAGGGTTGCCGAGTTTCAACTCATCCATGGCACCAAAAAGCATGTGCAATACCTTGTCGGCAATGTCTTCTTGCAAATACAGCATACGTAGCGCCGAACACCGTTGCCCCGCACTCTGAAAGGCCGAGGCCAACACATCGCGTACCACTTGCTCGGGCAAGGCCGTTGAATCGACAATCATGGCATTGAGACCACCGGTCTCAGCAATCATCACTGCATCGGGAGCCAATTTTTCGGCCATCACACGGTTGATGTGTTGCGCCGTTGCCGTTGAACCCGTGAAACACACACCACTAATACGCGGGTCGCTGGTAATCGGCACGCCCACCTCCTGCGCACCTCCCGGCAGGTATTGGATGGCAGCCACAGGAAACCCGGCCTCATGCATTAACTGCACGGCCCGAAAAGCCACCAAATTAGTTTGCCCCGCCGGTTTTGCCAACACCGCATTACCCGCCGCTAAAGCAGCAAACACTTGGCCACTAAAAATGGCTAAGGGAAAATTCCACGGCGAGATACAGCTCACAACACCGCGACCTTGAGCTTGTGGCACCGACGCCATTTGTTGCCCATAAAAGCGTGCAAAATCAACCGCTTCGCGCAGCTCACCCACAGCATCCAACCAAGTTTTACCAGCTTCGCGGGCTAAAATAGCAAACAGTTCAGTGGCATTCTGCTCGTATAAGTCGGCCACTTTTTCGAAACAAGCCACTCGTTGTGCCATGGGCATGGCTAACCACTGGGCTTGGCCTTGGGGGGCTGCACTCATCGCTGATTCTATTTGCGCAGCAGACGCCATACTCACTTGACCCACTTGTTCGTCATCCAGGGCGGGGTTAGCCACCCATTGAGGCGCAAGGGATAAACCCGCGGGGTTAGCAATAATAGGCATAGCCTGCCAATATTCCTCGGCCAAATGACTACGCGCATGCTCCATAGCTTCGATTGTAGGGGCATCTGTAATGTCCCAGCCCATGGCGTTTTTTCTATAGCTGGTGCCCGCGCTAGCAAACAGGTCTTGAGGTTCAACAATGGCATGACTGCCGCAACTGAGGCCTTGCTGTAAACGTGACAAGACCACATTCACTGGGTCTTGGGCAATGGTTTCTGGGGCGATCTCTGGGTTCACCAACTGGTGTACAAAGGAGGAGTTAGCGCCGTTTTCTAGTAAGCGCCGCACCAGATAAGCCAACAAATCTTGATGTGCGCCTACGGGTGCATAGATCCGGCAGCGCACATTGCCTTGTGCCATAACACTGGCATGCAAGGATTCTCCCATGCCGTGTAAACGCTGAAATTCATAATCATAGCTGCCGCTTTGGTCATCCGCATCGTTAGCCGCCAATTGCAAAATAGCTGCCACAGAATGGGCATTGTGGGTGGCAAATTGAGCATAAATGCGGTCGTTCATCGCCAGTAGCTGTTTGGCGCAGGCAAGGTAAGACAAGTCGGTATTGGCCTTGCGCGTAAACACAGGAAAACCCGTTAAACCCAGGACTTGAGCGCGTTTGATTTCGGCATCCCAGTAGGCCCCTTTGACCAAGCGCACCATAATCTGGCGATCTAACCCTTTAGACAAGGCGTGCAACCAGCCTAAAACCCATGGTGCACGTTTACTAAAGGCCTGCACCACCACACCAAAGCCGTGCCATCCTTCCAATTCCGAAGAAGCCAACACCGCAGCAATTACATCTAACGAAATGTCCAAGCGGTCGGCTTCTTCAGCATCAATGTTAAAACCCATGTGGGCGGCTTTGGCCTGCATGGCTAAGGCCAATACTTGAGGTACCAGTTCTTGCAATACGCGCCCACGCTGGCCCCATTCATAACGTGGGTGCAAGGCCGACAATTTAACAGAAATACCCGGGTTATTACGAATATCGGCGTCACTGCAATGGGGGGCTAAGTCGGCAATGGCTTGGCTATAGGAATCGAAGTAACGGGTGGCATCTTCTGCAGTACGGGCGGCTTCGCCCAACATGTCGTAGGAATGGGTATAGCCCTGACCCGCGAGTTTTTTGGCCCGGCGAGTGGCTTCGTGCATGGTGCGCCCCAATACAAACTGAGAGCCTAATTCTTTCATGGCTTGAGCTACGGCTGTACGCACGACCGGCTCGCCCACACGCTTCACCAAGCCGCGCATAGTAGAACCGACTTTGTCGGCGT
The DNA here is from genome assembly GCA_003523085.1 of Oceanospirillaceae bacterium. Lineage (GTDB taxonomy): Bacteria > Pseudomonadota > Gammaproteobacteria > Pseudomonadales > Balneatricaceae > Njordibacter. Next base: position 3,293 of record DPHD01000088.1, read on the forward strand.
CTACCGGCGCTAACAACTTACCGGTGACCAACAGCGCCCAAGTCGATGAGTTAATGAGGGATGAATTTGAATGACCTAAGTGGCTTGACCAATCACCGGCTTGTACTTTGTCTTCGATGAGGGCGTCTATGGTGGCTTTGTCTGGCACCCGTAATAACGCTTCTGCCATACACATAAGCGCTACACCCTCTTTAGTGCTCAGGCCATATTCACCTAAAAACTTTTCCATCATGGTGGGGCTAGAGTGGCTACGAACATGGCGTACCAACTCTGCTGCTTGAGCCGACATCTGTTGGCGCTGGGCTTGGGGCAAATCTAAACGAGACAAAAGGGTCGCTACACAGTCTTGCTCATTGGCAAGGTAAGCTGCGCGCATGGCGGTACGAATAGTATCAAGTTGCTGGTTCATATGTGCCCCACTAGTTAGTCGATAAGTATGCCGCCATTCTAGCCCCTAACTTAAAGTGAAATTCACTTCATTTTTTAACAACAAATACATTATCAACTAAATATGTATAGTTATATTTTATTTATGCCTACATTTACTTAGATTTAAGGTATATTCACTAAACAACAACCTACCCACCTAAGCCCATCGCTATGGAACAACTAGACCGCCACGACAAAGCCATTATTGCCGCCATGCAAAAAGATGGCCGCATCACCATTACCGCCTTAGCTCAACAGGTCGGTTTATCTAACACGCCTTGCCAGATGCGCCTCAAGCGTTTGCAAGATCAGGGTTATATTACCGGCTACGTGGCACTGGTTAACAAAACCAAACTAGGCCTAGATCACGTGGCTTTTGTACAAGCCACGTTAGCCTCCACCAGCAGTAAGTCACTAGAAGCCTTTAACGAAGCCGTATGCAAAATTGCTGAGATAGAACAGTGCCACATGATCGCGGCCAACTTTGATTATTTACTCAAGGTGAGAACTAAAGACATGGCCTCATATCGAGCCATATTAGGCGAAAAAATCTCCACCCTGCCCCACGTGGTACAAACCAGTACCTTTGTGGTGATGGAAAGCGTTAAAGACGTTTAGCCTGACCCAACAAAACGTCTTCCTGACGAAGGTCAGGATCTCTAGCCAGATTGCGGCCTGCGCCGCAATGACGGGGGGTCTACGACCTTTTCGCCACACGCATAGCACCCATCCAACCCAACCCCTCAAGGGTCGTGGTTTTAGGCCTATATTCACAGCCCACATAGCCCGAATAGCCTGAAGCCTCTATCACATGAAACACAGGAGCATAATCCAACACTCCCGTATCGGGCTCATGACGCTCTGGCACACCGGCTATTTGAATATGAGAAATGTGCGGCAACAGCTGTTTAAACTGCTCCAACGCATTACCTTCGTGTTTTTGACAGTGGAAAAAATCAAACTGAATACCCACATTGCTGGCGCCAATGACTGTGTACAACCGTAATACCTGCGCCTGGTTAGATAACAGGTAGTTTGGCATATCTATAGGATTAATGGCTTCCATTGTAAGGCAAACTCCCGCGTCCTTAGCCACACCCGCTGCCCAGCGTAAATTATTCACGTACACCGCTTCGGCCTCATCAAGGCTGACACCATCAGGCACTAAACCCGCCATCACGTGCACTAATGGATTACCCATGGCCGCAACGTATTGCAACGCCTGCCTCACCGAAGCCTCAAATTCTGACCGGCGACGGGCGTCACACGCCATACCACGATCGCCCCTATGCCAACAGCCAGCCGACGTATTAATTAACACCTGAGGTATTCCACTGAGCCTAATCGCCCTAGACACCTCGTCGATGCTGAAATCATAGGGAAACAAACATTCTACACCTACAAACCCCGCATCGGCAGCCGCTTGATAGCGCTGTAAAAACGGCAATTCGTTAAATAACATAGAAATGTTGGCACACAGGTTAAGCATATGGATAATGGCAATTATAGGGTTAACTTCTCAGAGCAGCTTATCATGAACACATTAGCACCAGTAGGCTTCATTGGCGTGGGTTTAATGGGCCAAGCCATGGCAGCCCAGTTGATTAAGGCGGGTTTTAATCTGTGCATCCATAGCCGTACAGCCCACAAAGCCGAGCCTTTAATGGCCCTAGGCGCAAGCTATGCCCACAGCCCAGCCGAGCTTGCACAGAAGATACAAGGCGGCATTGTAATTATCTGCGTGACCGACTCCCCCGCTCTAGAACAAGTGATCAACGGACCCCAAGGTTTATTAACCCACTTGGCCAAGCATAGCTTAATCATCGACATGGGCACCAGCCGTTACGACCTCACCATGACCCTAGCGCAACAAGCGCAACATCAACACATCCATTATATCGATGCCCCCGTATCCGGCGGCCAAATCGGTGCACAAGAAGGCAGTTTATCGATTATGGCAGGCGGCAATTCCAACCAGATCCACCGGGCACAACCGCTGTTTGATGCCATGGGCCACAAGACCACCCTTGTAGGCGAGGTGGGCTGTGGCCAACTAGCCAAGGCCGCCAACCAAATGATTGTAGGGGCCACACTCAATATTGTTGCGGAGGCGCTATTTCTAGCCCAACAAAACGGCGCCGACCCCGCCAAAGTAAAAGACGCTCTGAGCGGTGGTTTTGCCGACAGTAAAATTTTACAAGTACACGGCCAACGTATGGTCGAGCAAAGTTACACCCCAGGCGCCAGAGCCACCACCCAACTAAAAGACTTACAACAAGCACAAGACTTAGCCCACCAAAGCAACCTCAAGCTGCCACTAAATGAAACCTGCCTTAGGCAATGGCAAGGCATGGTTAATGCGGGCTTAGGTGATTTAGATCAGGCGGGTATTTTGGCATGGGTAGAACGTAATAATCCGGCTCTATTATGACCGATAAGGCACAACCTTAGTCTTCAGGCAACGCGTCAAACTCTTGTTTTTTTGACTCCATCCACTGCTGCATTTTTTCTGGGCTTTGCATAAACTCACCCATTTTTTGCATGGCCGCTAGATGATCTGGCTCTTGCGCTTGGTGCATTTCCATACCGTGTTGCTGGCTCAAGCCCGCCATTTCTTCAAAGGTGCTGGCCCGAAACTCCAAATCACAAGCCCCACCCAATTGATTACAAGTCATTGTTTTCATGTACTTAAACCTCTTTTGATTACTAGATTCACTTAGCACTTTGGCAAACATTGGTTTTAATTGTAACTTCAAGGCGCAGCCGCTGGCTACTATAATCCTAACAAGCGCTGGATTAGCGAATCAAACCCAAAATTTGCTTAAACTCAGAAGATCGGCAATCTTTTACCAGCTCATACAAACACATTTCTAGCCCCGTAATTTCAACACCGGCATGTTTTAACCGACTTATACCAAGCCGTTTATTAGCCGCCGTACGAGAAGAAACACAGTCACTAACCAGCTCGACCTTATAGCCCATGCCCAGCAAACCCTTTGCCGTTTGATACACACAAATATGCGCTTCTATGCCGCAAACCAGCCAATTATCTACGTTTTTAGCCCTAACAGCATCTAACAAGTCGGGGGATTCACAGGCATTAAAAGTATATTTAGTGATGGGCTCGATACCGTCAAGCAGACCACTGAGTTGGTTTACAGTAGCACCCAATTTTTCAGGATTTTGTTCCAGCAATATAATAGGTAACTTAAGAGCCTGCGCTCCTTTAATCAACTTTTCACAATTAGCAATTAATACATCACTTTCGTGCACTAGACGCGCAAGCTTACCTTGAACATCAACTACAATAAGCCCCGTATGTTCTCTCGTTAGCATTTGCCACCTTCCGACTTAAAGTAAGTATTATCACGCCGTGGGCACTGCCATCTATGGGTGTTAACGCCACAAATAAAGGTGCGACGTAGCAAGTCTTGACAGCTAATGTATATTGTAACAATATACATATTATGATTGATTTTAGCAAAATTATCAGCTTTAGGTGGGACTCAGGTAATGCTAGGAAAAGCTCAGAAAAACATAATGTTAGCCAAGCCGAAGCCGAACAGACTTTTTTTAATAACCCATTATTACTATTATTGGACGAAAAGCACAGCAACATGGAAGCTCGGTACCATGCGTATGGTAAGACAGACAACGACCGGCGGCTACACATTACTTTTACCCTGCGACAGGATGACACTTTGATTCGTGTCATTTCAGCTAGGGATATGCACCGTAAAGAGAGAGCGACATATGACAAGGCTTAAGAATATACCAACATTCAAAACGGAACAGGAAGAACGAGAATTCTGGGAGAACCACGATTCGAGCGAATATCTGGATCTGAGCCAAGCAAAACGTGCAGTTTTACCTAACCTCAAACTTTCAACAAAGACAATTTCATTAAGGTTGCCCGAAGGGTTGTTGAACAATATCAAAGTAGAAGCCAATAAGCGCGATGTACCTTATCAATCCCTCATAAAAACTTGGCTTGCTAAAGATATTCAGGAAGCCCGGCAACTTTAGCAAGCACATAACAGTCCATTGATGAGGCCACTTGGCCTCATAATAATTAGAGAGCCGCTTCTTAATTCTGTTAGGAAAAGCTCGCTACAGCCAACATATTGAAAAGTATAGGTGTTTATCTCAGGATTTCCAGCAGGCGAAAAAAAAAGAGCGCTGGGCGCTCCTTAATTTTGAAAAAAGCCTTTGCTGTACAGGTGCACAGCACGCGGCCTAAGAACCCAGTAAAAAGTTCTCCATCAACTCTTTGCCGCCTTCGGTCGCAAAGGACTCTGGGTGAAACTGAATGCCCTGTATAGGGTATTGTTTATGTTTAACACCCATAATTTCATAGCTGTCCGCTCCAAACTCGCCCACCACTGCAGTGAGCTGAAGACACTCTGGAATCGACTCTGCCTCTGCCATTAAAGAGTGATAACGCATCACCTCTAACTGGTCGGGGATGTCCTTAAATACGCCGCTGCCATCGTGGCTGATGGGACTGACTTTACCGTGCATTGGTAGGTGTGCTTTAACCACCTTGCCACCAAAACAATGCACTATGCCCTGCATGCCAAGACACACGCCAAGTAAAGGAATCTTCGGGCCTAGCTCGGTGATCACTTGGGCACACACACCAAAATAACTTTCGTCGTCGGGCGAGCCTGGTCCTGGAGAAATAATAATACGGTCGGTCTGCGCGGCCTGAATATCGGCCACCGTCACTTGGTCGTTGCGGGCGACAATCACCTCAAAATCGCCAATCTGGCCCCTCAGCTTAGCTGTGGATAACACTTCGCCAATGTATTGATAGAGGTTATAGGTAAATGAGTCATAGTTGTCGACTAGGTAGACCGTAAACTGGCTCATGCTTGGGCCTCCATAAACTGCTCTAGCACCTTGAGTGTGCCGGCAAATTTACGTTGGATTTCTTGATACTCATCTTCTGGGTTGGAATCGTAAACGTTACCGCCGCAGGTTTGTACGTAGGCTTTTGATCCGTTAGCAAACACCGTGCGAATAGGAATAGCAAAGGTACAATCGCCATTAAAACCAAAGTGGCCTACTGCGCCGCCATAGGGTCCACGCCCGTCTAACTCTAAATCATCGATGATTTTCATGGCTTCAATCTTTGGCGCTCCGGTTAAGGTGCCGGCCGGGAAGTTGCTGGCTAAAGCCGAGAACATGTCTTCATTTTCGGCGATGATGCCCACGATTTCGCTGGATATATGTTGCACATGACTAAACCGCTTAATGTCCATCAAACTACGTACTTTAACGGTGCCAAAGCGCGCTACACGGCCAATGTCGTTGCGGTGCAGGTCTACAATCATATTGTGTTCGGCAATTTCTTTGGGGTCATTCAATAGGGTACGAGCTAGGGCCGTGTCTTCTTCTGGGGTGACGCCGCGCTTGGTAGTGCCCGCTAAGGGATAGGTTTCCATTTCGCCCTGGCGCAAACGGAACAGTAGCTCTGGGCTTGCGCCAATCACCTTTTGCTCGCCAAATTTAATGTAATACATTTGCGGTGACGGGTTAATCACCCGCAGTTGTTGGTATAAGTTGATGCTTTCGCCAACCATGTCGAAGCGGTACTTAAAACCCACCTCGCATTGGAAAATCTTGCCTTCTACGATGTCGCCCTTGACTTTTTTGACGGCCGCCGCGTGTTGCTCGCGGTTCATGTCTTCGCCCTGAGGCACTACTTTTAGGCCACCAATAGTCGGCAGAGGCTGTTGGATAATGGCCTCAACCAAATCAATACGATTTTCTTCATAATGGAAGTAAATCAATTCGCCGGTCATCTTGTCGTAAATGAGACCGTCTTTGTACAAACCAAACTTAAACGCATCAAATGCGTCGCTGGCCGTAAGGCTTAGGCTGGGTTCAAAGTAGTTCATGGCATCATAGCCAATATAACCCGTTAGACCACCGGCATAACGGCGGCTAATAATGTTTTGTGGCACGATTTCGCGTAACAAATAATATGGATTGTCACTCTCGTAAGACTGACAGTGTCCTTGCCTGTCGGTAATGTGCAGCTGATTGCCATTGGCCCAAAAAATTTGCTCTGGATCGAAACCAATCAGCGAATAGCGTGAGATATGGCTGTCTTCGCCTAAGGACTCGAGCATGTAACAGGTGTCAAATTTTTGCTCAATTTTCTTGAACAACTCAAAAAAATCACAGCTCGACGTGACCGTGAGGTAGCTTGGTTTGCGAGCCATGTTGATTTTATTAGGGCGTGTTTGAGTCACGATGGTGTAGTCTCTGTGGGTGTTTGTGATAAATGGCCGGCAAACTTGCCAGCTTGAAGGGCGCGGGAGCCACGGGTTACGGTGGCAATGCCAACACCCAGCTGTTGTGCCACTTGCCGTTGCGACAGGCCTTGAGAAAGCAACTCGAAGATTTGTAAGCGATTGATCAGCTCTTGTTGTTCGTTAGGCGTTAACAGGCCTTCTAGGGCTGCAGTCATAGACTGCGCGTTGGTTTGCAGTAGTAAGTAGTTGGCGACGGGGGCCATGGGTTTGTTGTAGGGCATAACTAAGAACAAATTGTATCAATGTACTAGTACACTATCACACAATTAGAGGCAATCCAATACCCAATCGGGTTCGCATTCCGATACGTCGTGACCATGGTTATAGCCACCTCTAACACCAACGTTGGGCATACCGCAGGTTTTAGCGGCGATGATATCGTTGCTCGAATCGCCCACCATCAAACAGTCGCTTATTTCTAGCCCTAGGCATTGAGCGGCATTGATTAGAGGCATGGGGTGGGGTTTTTTCTCATCGAATGTATCACCACAATACACCAATTCAAAATACTCTAAAATACCAAACTGCTGCAACAAAGGCTGGGTAAATCGGCTGGGTTTGTTAGTAATCACTCCGAGCTTAATGCCTTGCGACTGCAACAGTTCCAACAAAGGAACCACGCCATCGTAGAGCCGACTTTGTTGGCTGCCAAGTTGGTGGTAGGCCTCCATATACAAGCTTAACCCATGCTCAAAACGTGGATCGGCTGCCGCGGGGGTAAATTGATCAGCCAGAATACGCTGCACCAACATGGCCGCCCCATTACCCACCCACTGCTCGACTTGAGTATATGTGGGTGCCGCAATATCGAGGCTGTTTGCCATACTCAAGCTCGCTGAAAACAAGTCTGGCAGGCTATCCAATAAGGTACCGTCTAAGTCAAACAGGACCAGTTTGGGCTTAAAACCAATGGTATCAATTAAACTCACAAGCTTAGCTTGATGCCAGCTGTTGGCGCATTAAGTCGATGGTGGCTCTATAGTCGTCGGTATTAAAAATAGCTGAGCCTGCCACAAAGGTGTCGGCGCCCGCCGCGGCAATTTCGGCAATATTGGCTACACCCACACCACCGTCAACTTCTAAACGAATGTCCAGCCCAGAATTGTCTATACGCTGGCGTACCAAACGTAACTTATCTAGGGTCGATGGGATGAACTTTTGACCACCAAAACCCGGGTTAACCGACATTAATAGAATCATATCCAAGCGATCCATAACATGATCAAGGTAATGTAGCGATGTTGCAGGGTTAAATACCAACCCGGCTTTAGCGCCGCCGTCTTTGATCATTTGTAAGGAGCGGTCTATATGCTCACTGGCTTCTGGGTGAAAGGTAATGTAGCTGGCACCGGCAGCCAAAAACTCTTCGATCATACGGTCCACCGGCTTGACCATTAAATGTACATCAATAGGTGCGGTGATGCCGAAGTCCCGTAACGCTTTGCAGACCATGGGGCCAATGGTGAGGTTAGGCACGTAATGGTTATCCATGACATCAAAATGAACAATATCAGCCCCTGCTGCCAATACATTTTCAACTTCTTCACCTAAGCGTGCAAAGTCGGCGGCTAGTATAGAGGGTGCGATTTTAAAATCAGCCATAATAAAGGTCTTTCCGGGAATTAATTGATAGAGTGAGACTACTTGCGTGACTTTTTGATAGCGTCGTAAGCAGCTTGAATTTCTTGTGTTTTCTCTTTAGCTATTTGCATCATTTCATCGGGCAAACCGCGAGCCACCAACTTATCGGGGTGATGCTGACTCATCAACTTACGGTAGGCGGTTTTAAGGGTTTTGGCATCACAGGCTTGATCTACACCCAATACACCATAGGCTTGCTTTAAGCCTACGCCGCCGGCAGATTCAAATTGACCTTGGCCACCACCTTGGTGAAACGATTGCTCGGCTTTCATGCGCTGGGCAACGGCTTCAAATTCTTGCTGACTAATGCCTAACAGCTGGCAAACTTCGGTTAATACGCGTCCTTCGGAAGGGCTAAATTCACCATCAACCAAAGCCGCTTGTAGCTGAATTTCAATAAACATTTGCCTTACGGAGACGTTGTTTACTAAGGCGCGGCGTAGGGGTTCTAGCACTTGGCCCAGGTCAAATTGCGCGCTTTTGCCTTGGCTAAAACACTCAATCGCCCGCTTTCGGAGCTCCCCAGTGAGCTGCATCCGCGTCATCACCGCTTCGGCGTACTGAATTTCTTCTGCAGTCACTTGCCCATCGGCTTTGGCAATTTTACCCATGACACAAAACGTCGCATCAAAAAAAGCGGTTTGCGCCTTCGCTTGGGTCCAGCTCTCGGCACCCGCTACGCCGCGGATCAACTTATCGAGGTAATAACCAATAGCAGCGCCAAAAAACACACCGCTAATACCACCTGTTAAGCCAATTAAGGCGCCAATAACCAACCCAGTACGGTGGCGCGCCATGTTGACGCCAAAGCTATAACCATTCACACGTTCACCTGTTTAAAAAATTGCGTGTCTAAATCTGTGCCTATGATAGGCAAACCACGCATTAAGTGCCATATCAGCCGGCTATTAATTACCAAAATTGACACTTTTAGCCGATTACAACCGCAAGTCGCACCCTTCTTCTAAAAATTGGTTTAAACTTAGGCGACGTTAACGTGTAAACTCCTGATCAGTCACTGTTGCCAACGGATTCCTTTTGTTATTTCTTAAGCCCTTTCTAGCCCAACATTTTATTGCCAAGCGTTCTGTTATATTGACTTGTACAAGCCTCATCATGCTATTGGCTGCGCCTCCAGTAACGGCAGAAACAAATTCACAACAACCACTACTACTGGACTGGCAATCTCAACCGGCAACAACTGATGATTACTGCCCAGGTTATTATTTACCTTACCAGGCCCCTACACTAGACCCAAACACCCCCGCCGATCAACAGCCTCTATATAGCCATTCGGACGCGAGTGAATATGAAGAGGGCGTGACTCACCTAAAAGGTAACGTAGAGATACGCCAAGGCGTACAACAAATCACCGGCGATTACGCGCGTTTTGATAACAACCAGCGTTTAGTCGACATTATTGGCAAGGTAAAATACCGCCGCCACAATATCATCATGCAAAGCGCTGATGCCTCGTTTGATATGGACAGCTCCGAAGCTCAGTTCAACCAAGCGCAGTTGGCCCTACCTAAAAATGAATTACGTGCCAGCGCCTCATCCATCGATTATCACCGTGACGAAACTGTGACTATGAGCCAAGGCAGCTTTACCTTTTGCCCACCCGGCAATAATGCGTGGGCGATTCATAGTAATAAAATTGACTTGGACCCAAGCCAAGGGTTTGGCGAAGCCCAAAATGCCGTATTAAAAATCGGTGCAGTGCCGGTATTTTACCTACCCTGGATGAGCTTCCCCATAGACGACCAACGTCGATCGGGGTTTCTGTTCCCTACACTGGTTCGATCCAGTCAAATGGGGCTAGACATTAGTACGCCTTATTACCTCAACTTAGCACCCAACTACGACGCCTTAATAACACCCCGCTTTACCGAGTTTGGTGGCACCACCTTAGGCACAAAAATTCGCCACATGAACGCCAACACCGAGCAGTCGTTGTACTTTAATTGGGCGCTTTCAGACCCTAACTCTACACAACAGCGCTGGTTAGCCGAATTCGACCACAAAGGCCAAATTAGCCCTAGCCTGTCTTCCAGCATCCACATCAAACGGGTGAGCGATGCCAATGTATTTGACGACTTCGACTTAACCCGAGCAACAAACGAAACCAACAGCCTAGCCAGCAAGGCCCAAGTGAACTACCAGGGCCAAAATGTATGGTTTAGTAGCGCTAGCTTAGCCTTAATCACCCACCAAAACTTAACCACCAGCTCACCAGCCTATGATCAACTGCCCCACGCCAGCCTTGCCGGTGGCACCACAGCAGACTACGGATCTGTGCCTGTCACTGGCAGCTACCAGCTCGACCTAAGCCACTTTACCCGTGACACCAGTAACTTAGCGGCCAACAATCAGTTAACGGGCACACGCATCCATCTGCAACCGAGTGTGAGCTCGTCGTGGACCACCGACTACAGCTTTATTAAACCGAAACTGAGCTTACCTATCACGCAATACCAACTGGCCAATACCCCTGCCAGCATTCAAGCGAGCAAAACTCGCATAGTGCCGCAATTTGAGTTGGATACCGGTTTGTTATTCGAACGCGACCTAGACCTAGGCTATAGCCAAACCCTAGAGCCTAGGCTGTACTATGCCTACGCGCCCTTTACATCGCAGAATGACATCACTATTTTTGACACCAGCCTCAACGGCAAACCGTTCTACCAGGCCAACCGGTTTAATGGTTCCGACCGTATTGGCGACACCAATCGCGTTACTTTAGGTGTAGACAGCCAATTTTTGGATGCTAAAGGCTGGCAGAAAGCCAAACTATCCATGACCCAAATCCACTACCTGAGCAACAGGCAGGTGCAGTTAAGCAGCGGCACTAGCGCCAACACTGAAACTTATTCACCTATTTACGGTCACATGAGTTATCAATTTAATCCCTATTGGAGTTCGAGCTTAAATCTCGACTGGAGCCCGCGCTCGGGCAACGTTGAAGCCACCACGGCAAGTATGAAATATCAACCTAGCAACAACCAGATTATTGATGTGAAATACACCGAAAAACTGAACAGCACCCAACAAGGTGAGGTGTCGGTGGTTTGGCCCCTAAACCCACAATGGACGTTAATTGCCAAGCATAAAGAAGACCTACGCAATCAACAATTACAGGACGAAATTGTAGGTATAGAATATGCCAACTGCTGCTGGAAAGGCCGCTTGGTAAGCCGCCATTGGCTGGTAGACCAAACCATAGGCGTTGAGCACGGCGTATTTTTTGAACTCTCCCTTAAAGGTTTGGGTGACAGCGACAAACAACTGACCAGCGGCAACCAAGTCCGCATGGCCGATTTTATGAAAGGAATTACAGGTTACAATGAACGCACTCAATAAATACGCTTTGGGCTTTGCCCTAAGTTTAACCCTGAGCCTGACCACCATAAACGCTTTTGCAGCACAGCAGCTAGACCGCATAGTGGCTGTAGTGAATGACGACATTGTTTTGCAAAGCGACTTTAATCTGCGCCTCAGTCAAATACAGCAACAATTGGCCCAAAACAATACCCAGGCGCCGAGCCTTGATGTATTAACCTCGCAAGTTTTGGATCAGTTGATCATTGAAAATTTACAGCTTCAGCTAGCCCAAGCACAAGGCGTGCATATTGCCGATACTAGTCTAGACCAAGCCCTTGAACGGATTGCCAAAAGCAACCAACTCAGCCTTGCCCAATTGCAACAAGCGGTGACCAACTCGGGCGACACTATGGCGCATTTTCGTGACAAAGTCCGCCAAGAAATGACCATTAATGAAATTCAAACCAGCTCGGTTAACAAACGTATTCGCGTCAGTGAACACCAAGTTGATCGCTACCTGGCATCTAACCAAGGCCAGGCCCTAGCCGAGACTGAATACGAAATCGGCCATATTCTGGTGACCCTTAGCGCCACTCCAGATGCGCAAGAACTAGCCACAGCACAGGCAAAACTAGACCTAATTGCTGCCGAACTGGCACAAGGCAATGACTTTTTTAGCCTGGCAGCAAGCCACTCAGACGCACTTAACGCCCTAGAAGGCGGCAACCTTGGCTGGCGCAAGGGCAGCCAGCTTCCCAGCCTATTTGCCGACCCTATTAGTGACATGCAAACGGGTGATGTGAGCCAGCCTATCCGTAATAGCAGCGGTTTTCACCTCATCAAACTCATCAATAAGCGTGGCGTGAGTGTACAAACCATCGCTCAAACTAAGGCCAACCACTTACTTATTTTACCCAATGAGATAAGAACCGCCACTCAAGCCCAAGAGCTCATTAACGAATTACATCAACGCATTGTTGACGGCGCAGACTTTTATGACCTAGCTCGCACCTTTAGTGATGATGCTAACTCGGCCCCGAGTGGTGGCGATTTAGGCTGGGTTAATCACGACCAGTTGCCGCAACTATTACAAGCTGAGTTAGAAAAGCTAGCCCTAGGCCAACTCAGCACACCCATTAAAAGTGAATCCGGTTGGCATCTATTGCAAGCCATAGAACGCCGTACCAAAGACGTAGGGCAAGCCAATTTACGCTACCAAGCCAAACAAACCATTCGCCAAAGTAAGTTTGCTGGTGAGTTAGAAAATTGGTTACGAGAAATTCGCAACCAAGCCTACATCGAGATTCGTTAACCATGTCCGTTGTGAGCCGATTACTCGTCACGGCGGGCGAACCCGCAGGCATTGGTCCTGATCTATGTTTAACCTTAGCCGGTCAGCCCCACCCACAGCTTTGTGATGTTGAGATTGTTATTGTTGCCGACATGGGCGTATTGCAAGACCGTGCCTGCAAGCTGGGTTTAACTATCGACTTTTGCCACTTTGACCTCAAACGCCCTGCCGCCATTACCCCTAGCAATCAACTCAAAGTACACCACGTGCCATTAGCGGTAGAAAGCCGTGCTGGCCACTTAGATGCAGACAACGCAGGCTATGTGCTCAATACACTTAATATTGCCTGTGATGCCTGTCTGGAAGGCCGTGCTCAAGCCATGATCACCGCACCAGTTCATAAAGGCATAATTAACCATGCGGGCACGCCCTTTAGTGGCCACACCGAATACTTGCAGCAACGTTGCGGCGTAGAACAAGTGGTAATGATGTTGGCGTGTGACGCCATGCGAGTCACCTTAGCCACCACGCATTTGCCACTGAAAGACGTGTCTGCAGCCATAACGCCTAAGCTACTAAGCCAAACATTAAACATTATAAACAACGAGTTAAAGGCTAAATTTGGCATTGCTCAACCCTGCATTTATGTGTGTGGCCTAAACCCCCATGCAGGTGAAGACGGCCACTTAGGCCGCGAAGAGATTGATGTTATTATCCCCGCACTGGAGCAGTTGCGTAGGGAAGGCCTTAACCTCGTTGGTCCGTTACCTGCAGATACCTTGTTTAATGCCACCAACCTTGATCGAGCCGATGCGGTTTTGGCCATGTATCACGATCAAGGCCTACCCGTGCTAAAATACGCGGGCTTTGGTGATGCGGTAAACATCACCTTAGGTTTACCCATTATTCGCACTTCCGTTGACCACGGCACCGCATTAGATTTGGCTGGTACCGGCCAAGCAAGCGTCAGCAGTTTATTGCAGGCCACATTACAAGCTATGCAGTTAACCAAGCTTTCTTAGAGACATTTATGGCTAGCCCTTCTTATACCAAACAACCCAGCCCAAAAAAACACCAAGCCCGTAAGCGTTTTGGGCAAAACTTTTTGCAAGACCAAGGCATTATTCGCCATATAGTGGCTTGCATTCGCCCTAAACCAGAACAAACCATCGTTGAAATTGGCCCCGGCTTAGGCGCCATCACCGAACACTTACTCGCATCCACGGGCAGCCTTGACGTGGTAGAGCTCGACCGCGATCTATTGCCCCATCTACGCATTGCCTTTGCCAGCTACGGCAACAATTTGCGTATTCATGAGGCCGATGCACTTAAGTTTGACTTTAGCAGCATCAAAAGCGAGTCTAATCCTAAGTCCAAGTCTTTACGTATTGTCGGCAACTTGCCCTACAACATTTCTACGCCTCTCATCTTTCATCTGTTGGATCAAGCCGGTCTCATTGAAGACATGCATTTTATGTTGCAAAAAGAAGTGGTGTTGCGCTTAGCCGCAGGAGCGGGCACCAACAACTACGGCCGCCTGAGTATTATGGCGCAGTATTTTTGCCGTGTAGACAATTTGTTCGAAGTGCCACCAGAAGCCTTTGACCCAAGGCCCAAAGTGGATTCTGCTATTGTACGTATGGCGCCCTACGCCGAGCTCCCTCACCCAGCAAAAGATTTTAAACATTTTGAAAGCTTGGTTAAAACTGGTTTTGCCCAACGCCGCAAAACCTTGCGCAATAACTTAAAAGGCATAATTGACGACCAACAGTTGCAAAGTTTAGGCATAGACCCTAGCATTCGACCTGAACGCTTAACCGTGGCCGACTTTGTGGCCATAAGCAACCTTCTTACTTGAGCTAGGCCCAACCGATGCAAACTCCAGACCACGACTTAGACCAAGATTACGACTTTAATGTGGGTGTGCAAACCGAATTTCTTGCCGAACAGTCGGACCCCAGCCGCAATCGTTATGTATTTGCCTACAAAATCACCATTACCAATAGTGGTAGCCAAAGTGCCCAATTGATGAGCCGCAAATGGCTGATTACCGACGGCGACGGCAAGACCCAAGAAGTGTCTGGCGAAGGCGTTGTAGGCCAACAGCCGGTCATCGACCCAGGCCAACGTCATCAATACACCAGCGGCACGGTACTAGAGACACAAGTAGGCAGCATGAGTGGTTTTTACCAAATGGTGGCTGCCGATGGCCATGAATTTTCTGCCCCTATACCGCCATTTACCCTGTCCTATCCTAACGCGCTACACTAACGGCCAAGCATCATGACCAGCTATGCCGTGGGCGACATACAAGGCTGCCTAGAACCGCTCAAAGCCTTACTGGACAAAGTGAATTTTACTAGTGGGGACCAACTTTGGGTGGCTGGCGATTTAGTTAATCGCGGCCCCGACTCCCTCAATACCCTACGTTTCATTAAGTCATTAGGTAGCGACGCCAAGGTGGTGCTGGGCAACCACGACCTACACCTACTCGCCCTAGATGCCAAACAAGCCATACTCAAACCAGACGACACCTTGTTACCTATTTTTAAAGCCCATGATCGCCGCCAGTTATTACATTGGTTACAACAACAACCACTGCTGCACTACGATGCCCAATTTGACACGGTGATGACCCATGCGGGCGTGCCCCCGTGCTGGGATTTACCCCAAGCCATAGGGCACGCTCAAGAATTACAAAACGTCCTACAGGGTAATCAGGCCCACCGCTTCTTTAGCCATATGTACGGCAACCTGCCCGACGTTTGGCACGATGATTTACACGACCTAGAACGCTGGCGCTGCATTACCAATTATTTTACTCGCATGCGCTTTGTACGCCCAGACGGTGGCCTCGACTTAGTCAACAAGGACAAACCCGACCTATCCGCCGACTACCAAAATGCCAGCACCTTACCCTGGTTTAAATTAGTCAGCCCCGTTACAGCACGGCAAGTGTTTGGCCATTGGGCCGCCTTAGAGGGCGAAACAGGCCTAACCGAGGTGATTAACCTAGACATGGGCTGTGTATGGGGCGGCCAACTAAAACTCATGCGCTTAGACGACAGCCAATGCTTTAGCGTGGGCTGTGGCTAATTGCACAAACCTTACCGAAACACTAAACTGCTCATCTCTTAATAGGATACTCATATGTCTGAAATACTTTATATCGCCCCAATCGACGTTATGTGCAAAGTTGAGCAAGGCGCTTACCTGGTTGATATTCGCGATATCAACAGCTACCAAAATCACCACATTAAAAACAGCTTGCGCATTGATAACGAAATCCTGCCCGAATTTCTGCGTCAAGCCGATATGGAAAAACCCATTATCGTCTGTTGCTACCATGGCGTGAGTTCGATCCAAGCCGCAGGCTTTTTGGCCCAACAAGGGTTTGACGAAGTGTATAGTTTAGAAGGCGGTTTTGCGGCCTACTCCTTACAACAGCCCGAACATTGCAACGCCCTATGAGATTAGGCCTTTATGACCACTAGCCAAACCTACCTCGTCGGCGGCGCTGTACGTGATCAGTTACTGGGCTTGCCAGTGCACGAACACGACTACGTGGTGGTGGGCAGTACACCAGAAGCATTGGTGGCTCAAGGCTACACTCAAGTAGGCAAAGACTTTCCGGTTTTTTTGCACCCGCAAAGTAAACAAGAATATGCGCTGGCGCGTACCGAACGAAAGGCAGGCCAGGGTTACCAAGGATTTGACGTTTATGCCTCACCACAGGTGACCTTAGAAGAAGACCTCTTGCGGCGCGACCTTACCATCAACGCCATCGCTCAAGCCGATGACGGCAGCCTAATCGACCCCTACGGTGGCCAGCAAGACATACAGGCCAAACTCATTCGCCATGTGTCGCCCGCCTTCAGCGAAGACCCGCTTAGGGTATTACGTGCCGCACGTTTTGCCGCCCATTTACATCACTTAGATTTTAACATTGCTCCAGAAACCCAGGCGTTGCTGATCACCTTAGTGCGCTCGGGCGAACTCAACACCCTAGCTAAAGAACGTATCTGGCAAGAAACCTGCAAAGCCCTCACCAGCCAAAGCCCATGGGTTTATTTTGAAGTTCTGGAACAATGTGGTGCGTTAGAACAGCTCATGCAACCGTTGGCCGAGTTACTAAGCCGCAAGCCTCAGGCCCTCAGCGGCCTACAATTATTAAGCCAAACGGATGCCCGCGTTGATTTACGTTTGGCAATCATTCTATACCAGCTTAACAAGTTACAAATAGAAGACTTAGCGCTTCAAATCAAGCTCCCCAATGCGCCCAAAACATTGGCCCTAGCCATTAGTAACCACCAGCGTGCTCTACGCGCCTACGACGAACTGGATGCACCCCAAAGGCACCACTTATTAAGCAGCCTTGGGCTCATCCGCAAACCCGAATTATTAGCCGCGTTAATGACC
>DPHD01000002.1:0-179 GCA_003523085.1 Oceanospirillaceae bacterium
CATGGTGGGTCTGTGTACTCACTTGGGTTGTGCGCCCATTTTGAATGCTGAAGTAATACCACAGGATTACGATCCAGAATGGCAAGGTGGTTTCTTCTGCCCCTGTCACGGTTCCATGTTTGATCTGGCTGGCCGAGTCTATAGTGGTGTGCCTGCCCCGGATAATCTTGTCGTCCCAC
>DPHD01000002.1:308-664 GCA_003523085.1 Oceanospirillaceae bacterium
GTGCCTGCCCCGGATAATCTTGTTGTCCCACCTCATTATTATGAAACCGATTCAGTTGTGGTTATCGGCCTTGATGGGGAGAATTCCTGATGTCTGAATTAGAAAATAACTCGCCCACATCGGACAACAAAAATAAAAATGGCCTTATGGCCTGGATCGATGCCCGATTGCCTGTGACCAAGACAATCGAAAAGCATATGACCAAGTATTATGCGCCGAAGAATTTCAATGTCTGGTATGTCTTCGGCATTCTGGCAACTGTGGTTTTAGCCAATCAATTTCTGACCGGCATCTGGCTCACCATGCATTATGTTCCCAGCTCCGAAGGGGCCTTTGCCTCTGTTGAATACATCATG
>DPHD01000002.1:807-2277 GCA_003523085.1 Oceanospirillaceae bacterium
TGTTGAATACATCATGCGTGATGTGGATTACGGCTGGATTTTGCGTTATATGCATTCCACAGGCGCTTCAGCATTTTTTGCTGTGGTCTACCTGCACATGTTCCGTGCCTTGATGTATGGCTCCTACCAAAAGCCCAGAGAGCTTATCTGGATATTTGGCATGGCTATTTTCCTTGTGTTAATGGCTGAAGGGTTTTTGGGCTATGTTCTGCCATACGGCAATATGTCTTACTGGGGTGCTAACGTCATTGTCAGTCTGTTTGGCGCCATTCCATTTGTCGGTGAAAGTATGATGGTATGGATCCAGGGTGACTTCCTTATTTCAGGTGCCACACTGAATCGTTTCTTCGCCCTGCATGTAGTGGCCCTGCCATTGGTGCTAGTGCTTTTGGTTTTCTTGCACTTACTTGCGCTGAATGAAGTGGGCTCCAACAACCCCGATGGCATTGAAATCAATGAAAATAAGGATGAAAAAGGTATTCCGCTGGACGGTATTCCTTTCCATCCTTATTACACCGTGCATGATCTTGTAGCAGTGGTGGTATTCCTGTTTGTGTTTTGTTTCATTTTGTTTTTCATGCCGGAAATGGGTGGCTACTTCATAGAGTATGCGAACTTCACTGAAGCGAATAGTTTGGCTACACCTGAGCATATTGCCCCAGTTTGGTATTTCACCCCTTTCTATTCCATGTTGCGTGCGGTGACCTATCCGTTGTTTGGCCTGGATGCCAAGCTTTGGGGATTTATTGTTATGGGTTTGGCCATTGCAATTTTATTTGTTGTCCCTTGGTTGGACAGAAGCCCGGTCAAATCCATGCGATACAAAGGCTGGTACAGCCGCATTGCCCTGATGCTTTTTGTTGTTAGTTTCATCATCCTGGGTGTGCTTGGTGTGTGGTCCCCTACAGATGGTAGAACAGCACTTGCACAATTTTGCACAGTACTTTATTTCGCTTATTTCATTTTAATGCCTTGGTATACCCGCAAGGAGCCGACCCGTCTGCCGCCAGAAAGAGTGACAGGTCGTTTCATTACTATTCCTCAATTGATTCTTGCCTTAGTGCTGATTGTGGGGCTCACAGTTCTGCCACTCATGGCAGTTGCCGCTGAGTCGGAAGTAGAACTTGAACATGTGGAAATGGATTTGACTGATACTGAATCCTTGCAGTCAGGTGCCAGGACCTTCATCAATTACTGTATGGGTTGTCACTCGGCCGAATATTCCCGATACAACCGTGTTGCTGCTGATCTGGATATCTCTGAGGAGTTGATGGAAGAGTACATGATCTTTGATGAAGACACGGCGATTGGTGATCTGATGGTCAGTTCGCTCTCTGAAGAATTAGGCGCTAATGCTTTTGGTATCGCCCCACCAGACCTTACTCTTGTTGCCAGAGCTCGCGGTACTGACTGGTTATACGGTTACCTGACAGGATTTTATGAAGATGACAGCCGTTTGTTTGGTGTCAA
>DPHD01000002.1:2423-34400 GCA_003523085.1 Oceanospirillaceae bacterium
GTTTGTTTGGTGTCAATAACAGAGTCTTTGCCAATGTGGCCATGCCCAATGTACTGGAAGGTCTACAAGGTATTCAGCACTGTGAGGATGCAGAGCATTGTGACCATCTAGTGCACGAAGTAGGCACTGGTACATTAAGTGAAGAAGAATTTGAGGAAGTTGTCTACGACCTGGTCAATTTCCTGTATTACATTGGTGAGCCTTCAAGACTTGATCGCCAGCGAATTGGTGGTTATGTGTTGTTGTTCCTCGCTTTCTTTTGGGTATTCGCCTGGTTGCTTAACAGAGAATACTGGAAGGACGTGGATCATTAATCGTTAGTAGGGTTTTCATTTAACTGATTGGCAAGTCAATCATTCCGATTATCAATAATTGAGGCAAGATTATGGGAGTTGTTACAAAACGCTCTTCAATGCTTTTCTACTCCGACGGTACCAGTCAGTACAGTCATCGTGTGCGTATAGTTCTGGCAGAAAAAGGAGTTACCGTCGATATTGTGGACGTTGACGTCCATGAAAAACCAGAGGATCTGGCTGATCTCAATCCTTATAACAGTCTGCCCACGCTGGTAGACCGTGATTTGGTGCTCTATGAACCCAATATCATGATGGAATACCTGGATGAACGTTTTCCACATCCTCCATTGTTTCCAGTTTATCCGGTAGCCAGAGCGCAAAGCCGCCTTTGGATGCACAGGATTGAAAAAGACTGGTGTGTTCTGGTAGACAAGTTACAAGCAGAGGATGGTACTGCTGGCCAATTGGATAAGGCGCGGAAAGAGCTGCGAGAAAGTATTGTTTCAATTTCTCCAATCTTTGCTGAAAAAGCTTTTTTCATGAACGAAGAATTCACGATTGTGGATTGCTGCGTTTTACCTATTCTTTGGCGATTGCCTGAAATTGGTATTAAGTTGCCTGAAACCAAGGCCACCAAACCATTGCTGGAATATCGTGATCGCTTATTTGAGCGTGAATCTGTGTTGGAAAGCCTTTCTGAACAAGAACAGGAAATGAAAACACTCTAAGCAGGCATCTCAGTCAGGATGTTCCCCTTGAGGATCTGATCCAATGACAATGACTTCTCATCGTCCTTTTATGATTAGGGCGTTAAATGAATGGATTCTCGAGAATAATTGCACGCCATATATTCTGGTCAATGCCTATGCTAATGATGTGCAGGTTCCCCAGAATTATGTCAAAGATGGTCAGATTATCTTGAATGTTTCACCTGGTGCGGTGCAGGGCCTGACAATTACCAATGATGGCGTTGAATTTGATGGCCGCTTTGGCGGGATTCCGAGCAGAGTGTCTGTACCCACGCATGCAGTGCTCGGGATCTACGCAAAGGAAAACGGCCAA
Source organism: Oceanospirillaceae bacterium (assembly GCA_003523085.1). GTDB lineage: Bacteria > Pseudomonadota > Gammaproteobacteria > Pseudomonadales > Balneatricaceae > Njordibacter. The sequence continues at coordinate 3,782 of DPHD01000002.1, forward strand.
GGCATGATCTTCGATACCGATGACCCCATACCGGAGCCGCCCGGCCCTGGAAAGCAGGAAAAGAAAGAACCTGAGGAAAAATCAAAATCTGGTCGCCCGGATTTGAGAATTGTTAAGTCCTAGAACTGGTAGAGGCTTAAGCCGGCCGACAAATCTAACCGGCANNTGAAAATCCACGCCCACTTCGGTTAAATAGGCAGGTAACACATGTTCTGGAAAGCCGGGTTGTTTTTGATCTAAATTAACCGCCAAAATATCAAATTGAATAGGCGCGCTTTTTTGCAGCTGCATCAAAATATCCAGCATGGCGTAGGAATCTTTGCCGCCAGACAAACACACCATGACGTTATCGCCTTGCTCGATCATGGCGTAATCGTCAATGGCTCGGCCTACGTCTCGACGCAGGCGTTTTTGTAATTGTTGCTGGCGCTTGTCTGGCGTTAACATCAGCGTTACCACATTAAATCATCAGGAATAGCAAAATCGGCGTAGGGGTCATCTTCGTCTGGTATTGCGTCTGTGGTAACTTCCGCACGAATGATTTGGGTTGTTGATGAGCGTTCTTCGATACGATCAACAACGGCTTTAGGCACTACGGAATACTGCCCCTCTAAGGCCACAATAACTAAAGACCCTCGACTTAGCGCGCCTTGCTGCTGGGCATCTACGTAGATTTTTTTAATGGCCTTACCATCAACAAAATTATAGCTTAGGTCGCCGGCCGACAAATCTAACCGGCAGCGTTCTACCATTTGTTTAACTTGAGCCACTACCGCGCGCTCTTGTTGTTCTGCATCACGCTGCGCATTTAAGCTTTTTGAACGTTTTGCCTGAGCTTGTTGTTCTTGCTGCGCACGTTGAGCGGCAGTTTCACCAATGTCGGTTCCTTTGCGTAGATCGCGGGCTTGTTTCTTTTTGGCCTTACTGGCTTGCTTGGATTGCTTTTCATTGGCCAATCCGGCTTTTAACAATTGATCTTGTAAACTGGCCATGGAAGGCTTCCTAAGGTGATTATGTTACTGACTGTGATATTAACATAGCTGGCTAGCCATGTTGACGAATAACCGCCAAAAACTCGTCGCCATAACGGTCGAGTTTCTTTTCGCCCACGCCATGTATATGGCTCATTTCCAATAGTGTTTGGGGCCTTATTTTGAGCATTTCTAACAAGCTCGCATCACTAAAGATAACGTAGGGCGGTACGTTTTGGTCTTGCGCTAAAGCCATACGTTGTTCGCGCAGTAGTTGCCAAAGATCCTGGTCGTCATCGGCAATTTGCAAGCGTGCTTTACTTGCCTTAACCGACACCTTGCGATCTAAGCGCAGTTGTAATTCCGTTTCGCCTTTAAGCAGCGGCCGGCAACTGGATAACAAACGTAAACCACCAAAATGTTCCGGGTCACTGGCGACCAAACCCAAGGCTAATAACTGCCGATACACCGAGCGCCATTGTTTTTGATCCAACTCTTGGCCTACGGCAAAGGTTGAAATCTTATCGTGCCCAGCCTGCTTCACTTTATCGGTGGGTTTACCCATGAGAATATCAATGAGGTGTGCCACACCATAACGCTGGCCACTTCTAAACACACAAGACAGGGCTTTGCGGGCGACTTGCGTGCCGTCAAAGGTGGCCACGGGTTCTAGGCAGTTGTCGCAATTACCACAGGAACTGGATGACGTTTCATCAAAGTAGCTTAAAATGGCTTGGCGTCGGCAATGGGTAATTTCGCACAGACCCAGCATGGCATCTAGCTTGGACTGCTCAGAGCGTTTAATAGCCTGATCCATGTCGGTTTGTTCAAGCCGCTGGCGCAACCACATGACGTCCTGCAAACCATACACCATCCATGCATCTGCCGGTAAGCCATCACGCCCTGCTCGACCGGTTTCTTGATAATAGGACTCGATGCTCTTGGGCAGGTCTAAATGGGCCACAAAGCGCACGTTGGGCTTGTCGATACCCATGCCAAAGGCGATGGTGGCCACCATTACCAAGCCTTCTTCGTTGAGAAAACGGTGTTGGTTGTGGGCTCGTAACTCTGCGCCTAAACCAGCATGATAGGGCAACGCAGCCACCCCTTTTTCACTTAACCAAAGCGCGGTTTCGTCTACCTTTTTACGCGACATACAATAAACAATACCGGCATTGTCCTCATGCTGGAGCTGCACAAAATCCAGCAGTTGTTGCCTGCCTTTTTGTTTTTGCATAATGCGGTAGCGAATATTAGGCCGATCAAAACTACTGATAAACTGCTGCGCTTGCTGTAAGCCTAAACGCTTTACCATTTCTTGTTGCGTAGGCCGGTCTGCAGTGGCGGTCAGCGCCATGCGAGGCACATGGGGAAAACGTGCCTGCAAACATTCTAACTGTAGGTATTCGGGCCTAAAGTCATGGCCCCATTGAGACACACAATGGGCCTCATCGATGGCAAATAAACTAATTTGGCAGCCCATGAGCAAGCTCATACAGGCGTCGGTCATCAGCCGTTCGGGCGACACATAAAGCACATCCAGCTCACCGTTTACGGCCTGTTGCTGAATTTTTTGCTGGTGTGCCCAGTCTATGCCAGAGTGTAAGGCCTCGGCTTTAATGCCTAATTGCTGCATGCTGGCCACTTGATCTTGCATGAGCGCAATCAATGGCGAAATCACCACCCCCACGCCGCTTCGCATCAGCGCTGGTATTTGATAACAAATGGATTTACCACCACCGGTGGGCATGAGCACCAAAGCATCACCACCGGCGAGCACTTGTTCTATTACGGCCAATTGTTGGCCACGAAATTCATCGTAGCCAAATAAGCTGTGTAGGAGTTGTTGAGGGCTGTCATTCATGGCGCGCTATTATCCGTGATGGGGCGGTCTATGTCACCCATCAGCAGCCAACATTCGCACGGGTTACAAAACTAATTCGCAGGCGGCTAGGTTAGGTGCTATAACTAAACCATACACAAGATGATTTATTTCATGCTCGCTGTGATTTGTTTAGCTATTCTGCAAAAGGATATGTGCAATGCGCAACGAAATGAAGCCTGTCTATTACGTTTTTCTGTTACTTCTACTCACCGCTTGTAGTGGGGTTACATCCGTCACACCCGTAGGCAGCCCTACCTTGGCTACTCATTCTTTGTCGATATCTCACCATCAATCAGCACCCATCGAGCAAGCTCAAGTTGATGCCATCCTTGCCAGCATGAATAGCGTACTTGTTGCCCAAGATGAGAGCCATGATTTCAGTTGCAACGTTGGTTTTAACCAAACGGGCACACCTAATGCCTTCAGTTTTGGCACCGGCATCGTTAATAGTGCGGAAGATTTTGACTTCCTGATACTGGGCGTAGCCGGCGAGGTTAAAGTGGTCAACATGATTAATTATTGTGGTGGCTTCGGCAGTTTTTTAGGCTGCGCACCTAAACCGGGTGAGGCCATGGTGGTAGTAAGAACCAGCAACAGCCTTGAAGGCGTGTTATGGGCCCACGAATTTGGCCATAACCAAGACCTTTCTCATAATATCACTGCATCAAACGCATTAATGAACCCTCAAATAGGTCGTACTACACGCACTATTGACTCTCTAGAGTGCGACCATTTCTCCAATTATCATGACCCAAGCGAGGGCAGCTAACATGAAAACACTACTCACATTTTGGGCAAGCTTGTGGTTTTGTTGTGCGGGTGCAGCTTATGCAGACACGCCACCCATTACCACCTTTGTGCAACAACTTTTTCCTCATGGTGTACCTCAAGCACAAGCATCCAACTACAGCAGTGCCGATACCGCTGTGTTATTAACGCTGTTGGCAGACTCAAAACAACAAGACTTGCACGCTAATATTCTTGAAACTTTGGGTTACATCGGTGATGAAACAACCGTGGCTCCCATTGTGGCTTATATACAAGGCGGCCGCGGGGTCATTAGCGCAGCCCAATTTAGAGCCAAGAGCAGCGGTTTATTAGCCTTAGGCTATATACTTAACCGCAATCCTAATTCTTCCGCCTTGCTTTACCTCACCGACAGTTTAGATCATCAAACATGGCAAGCTCGTGACATTGCGTGGACCACGGCATTTTTTCCCGACCTCATCAGCCGTGATGTGCAACTGGTCAGGCAGGCTGCTGTGGGTATGACACTCTCTGGCAGTCCGCAAGCGGCAGCGGCACTAAAACGCAAGCTGTCACCTCAAGTCAGTGACAACCCAGATTTACAACCGGCCAGCAACAGTATGTTAGATGAAATGTTAAAAGCTAACCAAACCATTAACGCGCATGGTCTAGATAACTATCAATCGACTTTGAGTGGTGATTCGCTCAAATTAAAACCCGTTGAGTAAAACAAAATTATTGATTGATAGGTTATAATGATGCCTCTTATTCACCTTGGGCTTTCATTATGTCTGCTACTCGCGATCCTTTAACCAACCCACAAATCGACCAGCTTGATGCTTACCTTCTGTCTGACAAGGTACAAGAAGAAGCCTTGGACTACATTGCCCTGCATGGCTACTTGTGTGCTTTGGCCATTAGCCCAGAACCCCTAACCGAAGCGCAGTGGTTAGAACAGGTGTTAGCCGAGTCACCGGTACAAGAGGACAGCGCAGAACGCCACGAGATGCTCAATTTGATGCGCCAAGAATATGCTTATTTGCGCGAATGCTTAGAGTCAGATCAAGACATCGACTTGCCCTGTGACCTTACCTTGGAGTTGGACGAAGAAGACGACTGTTTACTTGAATATTGGGCTCAAGGTTTTATGGAGTTGATTTTCAGCCAAGAAGACGCATGGTTTGCGCAACAAGAAGAAGACGTGGCCGAATGTTTATTACCGTTTATGTTGGCGGCCAAGCTAGACGAAGATGCAGAGCTAGAAGAGTTACGCAGTCAACCTGAACTTTGCCAACAACTATGTGAGCAAATCCCCGAATTATTACAAGACTTGTACTTATTGTTCCGCGTACCTGCTGACAAACCTAAAGGCAGCTTTGCCGGTAAAAAGGGCCAAGGCCGCAAACACTAATCTACGCCTGACAAACGGCCGTCGGCGAGTCGCCAGTGCTGATTGCAAAGCTTAGTGAGGGCGTTGTCTTGGTGGCAAGACAATAAAAAACCAGTACCGCGTTGATGCAAGTCTTTGAGCATTTGCTCAATGCGCTCTAGCGAACCCGCATCCAAATTACTAGTGGGTTCGTCGAGCAATATTAACGCGGGATCTAACACCAAGGCCCGCGCCAGCGCCAACCGCTGACGCTCCCCGCCCGACAACAAGTGGGCTTGGCGCTGCTGCAAATGGTCTAAGCCGGCCCAATGCAACACTTGATCTACTTTCTTAGGGTCTTTAAGACGCTGTAAACGCAGGCCATATTCGACATTTTTGCGCACATCGGTATCAAAAAAGTAGGGGTTTTGGTGGAGGTAAATCACCGCTTGTTGCAGGTTACTCTCCCCCACGCCCGCTATTCGTTTCACCTGCCCCGCAGTCGGTTTTTGCAAGCCCGCCATAATTTTCATTAAGGTAGATTTACCGGCGCCATTAGGGCCGTGCAAATGCACGGCGCTACCACTGATTAGCTGCAACTGATCGACCACAAACAAGTCTTGTTCGCCAAAACTTTGGCGCACATTGGTGAGTTCTAAACGCATTAGGTGCCATGCCTCAAGACGCGACTGTGGCTTTGCATCCAGCCTAAACTCACATTAAGCACCAACGCTAAAGTAAGCAATACAATACCCAAAGCCACACCCTGTACAAACTCGCCCTTACCTGTTTCTAAGGCAATGGCGGTGGTGATATTGCGGGTGTGATGAAGGATATTACCACCCACCATCATGGCGCTGCCTACTTCGGCGATAATGCGCCCAAACGCCGTGACTACCGCCGCTAATAAGGCAAAGCGCACTTCAAACAATAAGGTCATAAACGCTTGCCAAGGGTTGGCTCCCAGTGTTTTTGCCGTTTCTAGTACGCGGTGATCCGCTGCCTGAAAAGCACTCAGACTCATGGCGACAAGTAATGGAAAACACAATAATATCTGCCCGATGATCATGGCTGGGCGAGTAAACAAGAGGTTAAGGTCGCCCAAAGGCCCAGACCGAGATAACATCATATACAAAACTAAACCCACCACCACAGTGGGCACCGCCAGTAAGCTATTAAGTAAACTAATGACGGTCCAACGACCAGGAAAACGAAAATAGGCCAGTACAAAACCCACACTTAAGGCCGGCAGCAAGGCAATAAACAAAGCGCTGGCCGAGACACTAAACGACACCCCAACGATGCCCCATAACATAGGGTCACCACTTGCAAGCTGGGCAATGGCGGCGCTAAAGGTGTGCCATAATTCATTCATAGGTTAGATTACTCAGCGGCAGGCACAAACAAGGTCTCGCCGTTAATGCGAAAACTGCCAATGGCGGTCTGACCTTCTGGGCTGACTAACCACTGCGCAAAGGTTCGTGCCTCACTAACTTTTACATGGCTGTGGCGAGCAGGATTAACCAACATGACCTGATATGGATTGAGTAGCCGAGGGTCACTTTCTAACACCAGTTGCAGGTTTAGTTTTTGTTTTAATGCTAACCATGTGCCACGATCGGTCATAGTGTAGGCGCCCAGTTCCGACGCCATTTGCAAACTGTGCCCCATGCCTCGGCCTGACTCTAAATAACCACTAAAAGCCGGGCTTGCCCCTAGGTGCTGCCATAGTTGCAGCTCTTTTTTGTGGGTGCCAGAATCGTCACCACGGGAGATGAATTTACTATTAAACTCAGCGATACGCTGCAACCCTTCCGTTACCGTATGGGTGCCATGCACCCTAGCTGGGTCAGACTCAGGCCCTACCAATATGAAGTCGTTATACATCACGCTGCGGGCTTCTATACCAAAACCTTGGTCCATAAACGCAGCTTCGGCTGCTGGCGCGTGAGTCATGACTAGATCAACATCACCGTTTTGTGCCATTCTTAGGGCTTTGCCTGTACCGACAGAAATCACTTGTACTTCCAAGTCGTGGGTTTGACTATAGCTTTGCAACAAATGATCGAGCAAACCCGAATTATAGGTACTGGTGGTGGTCGCCAATCGAATACTGTCGGCCATGGCCACACAGCTCACCACACTTAATAGTGTAGCTATAGCAGCACGTTGTATCAACAAAGGCAGGTATGTCATCTCTACCAACCTACTTAATTGTGGGAAGGTCATAACTGGGGGTGCCATTTTGACCACGCTGACGTAAAAAATGGTCCATCAGGGTTAACGCCACCATCGCTTCTGCAATCGGTGTTGCGCGGATACCCACACACGGGTCATGTCGGCCCTTGGTGACCACTTCAACGGCATTGCCATGCACGTCAATGGACTGACCTGGCAGGTGCAAACTGGAGGTCGGCTTAAGCGCAATGCGGGTGATGATGTCTTGGCCACTACTAATGCCGCCTAAAATGCCACCGGCATGGTTAGATAAAAAGCCCTCCGGTGTCATTTCATCACGATGTTCTGTGCCCCGTTGACTAACGGCCTCGAAGCCATCGCCAATCTCCACCCCTTTAACGGCATTAATGCTCATTAAGCCATGGGCCAATTCGGCATCAAGACGATCAAAAATAGGTTCGCCAAGGCCTGCGGCAACACCCGTGGCAATGACCGTCACTTGCGCCCCAATGGAATCTCCAGACTTACGCAAGGCATCCATAAACTGCTCAAGCTCTTCAAGTTTTTCAACCTGGCCACAAAAGAACGGGTTGTCATTAACTATCGATGGCTCTGGACAGGTGAGTTTAATGGGTCCCAATTGCGACAAATAACCATTCACTTGAATACCTTGGGTGGCCAAAAACTTCTTGGCTACGGCGCCTGCCGCCACTCGCATGGCCGTTTCTCGAGCCGACGAGCGGCCACCGCCGCGGTAATCGCGTACGCCATATTTGTGCATGTAGGTATAGTCTGCATGGGCAGGCCGGAATTGATGCTTAATGTTGCCGTAGTCTTTTGACCGCTGATCGGTATTTTCGATTAACAATCCGATGGGTGTACCGGTGGTGACCCCTTCAAACACGCCAGAAAGAATACGCACTTGGTCGGCTTCGCGGCGCTGTGTGGTATGGCGAGAGGTACCCGGTTTACGACGGTCCAGATCAACTTGTAAATCAGCTTCGCACAACTCAATACCTGCTGGGCAGCCATCAATAGTTGCGCCTAATGCAGGACCATGGCTTTCGCCAAAGGTGGTAACGGTAAACAACTTACCAAAGGTATTGCCAGACATGGGTGGTTTTACTCAAATTAAATTTCTGATCAAATTATAGCTGTTTACGGGCACCCGCTGCAATCTAGCGAGACGCTTGCCAGGCGCTAAATCGCCCTTGGTATTGCTTGCATTGCGCCGCTGTCAGGCAGAAAATGCCGTTGCCGCCCTGACTCAACTCAAGCCACAGAAATGGCACCTCAGGCAACGCTGCCTGTAAGGCCACTTCACTGTTACCCACTTCTATGACGATCAAACCTTGGTCAGTTAACCAATCTGCCGCTTGAGACAACATTAACGCGGTTAAATCGAGACCATCATCTCCCGACACTAACGCCAATTTTGGCTCGTGGGCAAATTCAGCCGGCATGTCGTGGTAGTCTTTAGCATCCACGTAAGGTGGATTACTCACAATTAAGTCGTATTGAGCCGGTTCAAGGCCTGCAAATAAATTGGAATCATACACAGATACGCTTTCGCCTAGCCCATGGATGTCAATATTACGCTGGCTTAGAGTCAAGGCAGCGGGCTCAATATCCACCATATCAACCTGGGGGATTTCCATGTGTAAGGCCATGGCAATGCCAATACAGCCACTCCCACAGCACAGGTCTAGGGCCTTTTGCGGCGCCTGTTTCAAAGACGGTGAAAAATGTTCTGCAATGAGTTCAGCCATGGGTGAACGCGGAATGATGACCGCCTCACTAACGGCAAAAGGAATGCCTGCAAACCAAGTTTCACCCAACAAATAGGGCAAGGGCACGCGCTGATTAATACGTTGTGACAACCACTGACTTACCGCTGACAACTGCGTATTGGTCAATACCGTCTGCAATTGTTCCTGGTTTGTTTCTAACGCCAGCCCACTCGCGCCTAATACCAAAAACACAGCCTCGTCCCACGCATTGTCAGTACCGTGACCAAAATGTACCTGGGCTTCAGTTAAGGCATGTTCGGCAGCCTCTATGGACTGCAACAAAGTGGTACTCATAAACAATTACACACATATTATTGGACGCGCCATTGTAAGCTAAGCACAGTATCGATACCATTGTTGCACCGTTTATCTTGGTATAAACCCCTAGTCCAATCGTAATAAAAGATTATGAACCAGCAAGACGAAGAACATGATTTTAGGCTGGCTATGGGCCAGGTGGAGCCGTTACGTAAGATGGGCCGCCAAACCAGCCCTAAAAGCTCATCAAAGGACGCCCAAAGCCTAGCCATCAGGCGCGCTTCGGCCACCCAAGTCACCCCTACTGCGGCAGCGTTGGGAGAAGATGGTTTTATTATGGTCGAGTCTGAACAAGTGTTGAGTTATCACCGTAGTGGCTTGGATGCCGCCAGTTTACGCCGCCTACAGCAGGGTCATATGCGGCCTAGCCTATTTGCCGATTTGCATGGTTATCGGGTAGAGCAAGCCCGTGAAGTGGTTTGGCGAGCGATCAAACAGGCACAAGCCGAGGGCGACCGCTGCCTATTGATCATTCACGGCAAAGCAGGTGCAGGCTACACAGATGACAGTGGTGATATTCGTGGTGCCGGGCAGGCCTTACTCAAGTCCCACGTTAGCCATTGGTTACAGCAAGTGGGTGAGGTATTGGCATTTACTTCGGCATTGCCCAAAGACGGTGGTACCGGTGCAGTTTATGTATTACTCAAGAACAGCCGAAAAACTCGGTAGAAATGAGTTAATATAAACCCAGTTACAACCCAAAAGCGACACTAGCTCTTTACCTCTGCCTGCGCATCGAGTATGGTGCGCGTTAAATTTGAAGCCGCCATTTTACCGAGAATTCCCATGGAAAAAGCATACGCAGATATCATCGCCGGCATCGGCGAAGACTTAAACCGCCCAGGCCTTAAGGACACCCCTAAGCGGGCTGCCAAGGCCTTTAAGTTCCTCAATAACGGTTACGAAAAAAACATTGATGAAGTCATCAATGGCGCCCTATTCCCTTCCGATAACGAAGAGATGGTCATCGTTAAAGATATCGAATTGTATTCTTTATGTGAGCATCACTTATTACCGTTTATAGGCAAGTGCCATGTAGCCTACTTACCATCGGGTAAAGTATTGGGGTTGTCTAAGGTGGCACGCATTGTAGATATGTACGCCCGTCGTCTACAAATTCAAGAAAACATGACCAAACAAATTGCCGACACCATTATGGAAGTCACTAACGCTAAAGGGGTTGGGGTTATCATTGAAGCGCAACACATGTGCATGATGATGCGTGGCGTGCAAAAACAAAATGCCAACATGAAGACCTCGGTGCTGCTGGGCAAGCTGCGAGAAGACGCACGTACCCGCGCCGAGTTCTTAACCCTTATTAAGTCCTAGATTGGATCGAGCGCTAATTAGATTTTATGCCCTGCTTGCAGGGCAGATAAGGCGGCATTGCGCCCCACTTCGATCATTTCTTTAGCGCGATATAGCTCAAAAAAGCTACATTCGTTGCGGTCTATCTTTATCTCAACGTCGGGTTCGTAACCTGCCATTTTGTATTTCGCCATGGTCGACTGCATGGTCTCGAAACACTGGTTGAGCATTTCCATTTTATTCCATTGCAGGTGGCTACGTTGGCTTTTGCTAATCTTAGCATTGGGCGCTGCCCACTCGTCGTGGTGGCCATCACTATTCAAGTTCGGCCGCCGTAGCACCGGCCGATGCTCAACATCGGTATTAAGGTTAACGGCAATAATAAGGTCAGCTTGATCGGCCACTGTAGGCATAATGGGTACGGGATTGAGCAAACCTCCGTCGACTAAAAAACGGTCATCTTCGGTGACCGGCATAATCATGCCCGGTACCGCTACACTGGCGCGAATGGCATCCATCATGGGGCCACTTTGAAACCATACTTCTTGCTGTTTCACCAAATCGGTTGCTACCGCGGTATAGGCAATAGGTAAGTTTTCAATCAGCTGATCTCCCACCAAATTTTCTAGCACTGCATAGGCTTTTTCGCCCCTAATGGCGCCCATGGATAACAGCGACATATCCACTAATCGAAACACATCAAAGCGAGACAAACCCGTGACCCAGCTAGTAAATGCTGGCAATTGACCGGCGGCATACATGCCACCCACCACCGAACCCATAGAACAGCCAGCGATGCTGATAATATCAAAGCCTTGCTCTTGTAGTACCTGTATAACGCCGATGTGGGCGTTTCCTCTGGCTCCACCACTACCTAAAACCAAGGCCACTGTCGGCATCATTATTGTCCTATGTGCTGTGTCATACCCTGCAAATGTTCTAAATGCAGATAGACTTTGCGATTACCCTTTTGGGTGGTGTAAAGTGCATAATAGTCCACCCCGCCTGGTACCGTTTGTTTTAGCGCAGTGTAGCTTTGTTGCTCGTCTAAGCCATATAAACCGGACTCGTGAAAGACTTGATTAGCCCATTGATTACTAGAACCACAGGCGCGACCATGACAATCAAACAATATATCTGCACCGGCTTGCTGTAGCTGCGACAGGCTACTTAAGTGCGCACGCTCAGGCCCCATGCCGGGCACTATTTCCCAAGTATAGGCCGACAGTTCGCCGGTTAAATACAAATTATGCTCAGCGGCAATGATGCCATTTACCTTGCGTATGCTACTTACCGGCAACACATAGTAAGGCGCTCCAAGCGTAGCTCGCTCCACTAAACGGCTGCCCGGGGCCACACTGAGCGCCGCATCGGCGTAACCGTTGGCGCTATAAGCCGCCAAGGTCAAGGGTATTAATAACGTTACGAGGGTTTTGAAATCCAGTTTCATGGGTGCTCCAATTGAGTCAATGTCATACATGCAGCGGCGGCTAACTCGCCTTCTAATAAAGCCATTGAGGCAGGCATCATGGGCTCACCAAGATAAGCATCAGCATGGCAAAAATGTCCAATCAAGCCACTTACTAGCGGTTGATGTGTCACCAAAATAATACCTGCTTGCGGCTGTGCTAACAAAAATTCTTGTACTTGGGTTAGTTGCCCATGGGGCGTAATGGCCCTATGGGTCTGTAGCTCCAGGGCCAACTCCCGCTCTTGTAAGTGAGTTTGAATCAGCTGGGCCGTTTGCTGCGCCCGTAGGTAAGGGCTGGCCCATAGGGCGGAGAAGTCCGCCCAGGGGATCGCAGGGTTGGCGACTTGTTGCCCAACTGCACGAATGCCTTGCTGTGTAAGTGGTCGTTGGGCGTCGGTTGAAGCATTAAAACTCGCCTCACCATGACGCACCAACAAGAGTTTCATTAATCGTCTTCCTTGGGTAAGTCTTCAGCCTCGGGCCAATCGCTAAAAGGAAACGGTTTGGTGTCTGTTTGATACGACAAAAAGCGGTAACTGTGTAGAATAAATCGGCCTAAACTGTTGCTAAACTGCAGTATTTTGGCGTGGCTTGCTTCAGTAAACAAACGGTATAAAAACTGACCTACAACTAACAAAACTAAAACAGATGCCGCAATCTCCACTAATAAAAGGCTTAACAACATAAATACCAAACGTAGCCAAAAGGCTTCTGAGGTGAGGTTGTTCTTTAACGCTTGCATGCATTCAACTCCATTGTATGTGGTGGTAATAACAACATAGGGGCTAGGCACCTATGTTTCAAGTGCTGAGACTAACAACGGCGCTCTGATCAGCTTCGTTTTAATACAAATTCAACGTCCGAATTTTGATCTCTAGCCATCAAAGACTGCGCCACGCTAGACACATCTGCACCTTCATAAACCAATGCATAAAGGCCATCAACTAGAGGCATATGCACTTCAAGTTGATCCGACTTGGCTTTAACCAAGGCTAGGGTATTCACCCCTTCGGCCACTTCACCCAATTCGGAAACGGCGTCATCCAAGCTCTTACCCTGGCCTAAAGCATAGCCTACTCGGTAATTTCTGCTCAAGGGCGACATACAAGTGACAATAAGATCGCCTACGCCTGCCAGCCCCAAAAAGGTCATTGGGTTGGCGCCCATGTGTACCGCCAAGCGACTCATTTCTGCCAAACTGCGGGTCAATAACATGCTGCGGGTATTTTCGCCCATGCCCATGGCAGCACTCAAGCCTGCGGCAATGGCGTAAATGTTTTTTAGCGCGCCGCCCAACTCCGTGCCATAGCGGTCGTTACTGGCGTAGACTCGGAAGAAGCTACACTGCAGGACGTCTTGTATGGTTTCGCGCAAGCCCTCGTTATCACTGGCAATAACCGTACCGGTCAGCTGCTTGGCAGCCACTTCTTTGGCTAAGTTAGGGCCACTAATCACCCCAACGGGGTTGTTAGGGAAATACACTTCCAACACTTGGCTCATGAGCAAAAAACGTTCGGGTTCGATGCCCTTTGCGGTGGTCACTAAGTTTTGGTCTGGGGTGATAAAGTCTTTAACTAAGTCCAATATGCCCCGAAATGCCTTACTTGGCACGGAAAAGATGACCGTATCAGCGGCACTAATACAGGCGGCCAAATCGGTGACGATTTCTAAGTCTGCGTGCAAGCTAAGGCCCGGCACGTAGCGGGAGTTAATGCGCGTGTCGCGAATTTCCTGCGCTAGGGCTTCATCACGCATCCACAAACGTACAGGGTAACCATTGTGGGCTACGATATCGGCGAGTACAGTACCAAAACTACCGCCACCAATCACCGCTACTCGATGTTGAGAACTCATTAATCCACCTTTAAACTAACAGTTCGCTTGGAGTTGGCTCACAATGTAAGCGTTTACCTAAGAGCTCTTCTAATTCAGGCATTAAAAACGCATCATCTTCAGAGGCAAAACTAATGGAGGTGCCGGTAGCACCTGCACGGCCAGTACGGCCTATACGATGGACATAATCTTCCAATTCTTCGGGTAGGTCGTAGTTAAACACGTGACTCACACCGTCGACGTGAATTCCGCGGCCCGCCACGTCTGTGGCCACCAATATAGGAGTATCACCACTGCGGAAGCGTTCTAAGGTTTTGACCCGTTTAGCTTGCGCCACCTCGCCCGACAATAGGGCACTACGAATACCGTCTTTTTGTAACTTTTCGGCCAAATCACGGGTGATGTGACGGCGATTAGCAAACACGATGGCGCGCTCTACATCCATGGTCTTCAAGCTATTGAGCAAAACTTTGTACTTGTCGGATCGGGCTACAGAGAAGAATTTTTGTTCAACACTTTCGTTGGCTAACTCGTCAGACTCAATTTCCACATGTACGGGCTCAAAGGTCCACTGCTCGGCTAAGCGCAAGATCTGGTCACTAAAGGTGGCGCTGAACAACAAGGTTTGGCGGTCTTCTTTGTTAGGCGTCTGACGAATGATGGCGCGTACATCAGGTATAAAGCCCATACTCAACATACGATCGGCTTCGTCCAACACCACCACTTCCACTTCGCGTAAGTTCACATGGCCGCGGCGACAAAAATCTAACAATCGGCCTGGTGTAGCCACCATGATGTCGGTTGGTTTTTGCTTTAACTGTTTTTGTTGCGCTTCGAAATCCATGCCGCCCACAAGCTGTTGCACATTGACATCACAAAAGCGGGTTAAGTCTTCGGCATCACTGGCAATTTGCATGACCAACTCACGGGTCGGGGCAATGATTAGCGCTCGGGGCGTGCCAAACCGACGGGGGCCTTGGATCGGAAAATCAAGAAAATCAGTGATCATGCTCAGTAAAAATGCAGCCGTTTTACCGGAGCCTGTTTGCGCCTTGCCAGTGATGTCTTTCCCGTCTAGAGACTCTGGTAATGTTAATGCCTGAATCGGGCTGCAGTATTGATAACCTAAAGCAGCAACGGCTTGCATCACTTGATCGGGTAGATCAAGATCATGAAAACGGGTTTTATCTTCTGCTTCTGGCACTTGGAAATCGTCCAATGACCAGTTTTGTTGTTGACTTGAGTTCAAGGTGTTATTCCATTCTAGGGCCATGCTGCCCTACTTTGATTAACTACAAACGAGGCAGTATAGAGAGTTTAAGCGCCAGACACAAAGCGCGGTGCTGTTTACCTAGGAGCAAACTTTTGTTCATAGGGTGGCAGGGACTGTATCAGCTGCTGTCCGTAACGTTTACTAACAATGCGTTTGTCCAATATGGTAATGCGGCCTTTGTCATCTTCTTTGCGCAATAAACGCCCCGTGGCCTGCACCAAGCGTACGCTGGCTTCTGGCACCGACAGTTGCATAAAACTATTGCCGCCTGATTTTTCAATCCATTCTGCCAATGCTGCGGGTACCGGTCGATCAGGCACCGTAAACGGCAATCGAGTAATCACCACATGGGTTAGATAATCACCGGGCAAGTCAATACCTTCAGCAAAACTGGCCAAGCCAAACAACACACTACCCTCACCATCGTCGATGCGTTGTTTGTGCTGATTGAGCAACCGTTGTTTAGACGACTCTCCCTGTTGCAAAATCACATCTTGCCAGTGGTCTTGCATGCCCTCAAATACCAATTGCATGACCTTGCGTGAGGTAAATAACACGAGGCTAGCTTCATCGGGGTTAAGTTGAGCCTCGAGCCCTATAATCAAGTTTTCTACAAATACGGCTTCAGGCCCGGGCTCCACCGCTTCTTTAGGCACACAAACTTGTGACTGTGAAAAATCAAACGGGCTAGCCACCGCCAACATGGCACTTATGGGGTTTAATCCCGCATGGGTTAGCAGTTGATCAAAGCGGCCTAGGGCGGTTAACGTAGCCGAGGTTAATAAAGCCCCATAACAACGTTTCCAGAGGTTTTCTTGGAGCAAATTAGCCGCCAAAATGGGGCTCGCAGAAATCTCTAAATCCATCCGTTCTGGCGTTTGCCAATGCTGCAGCCAGCGGGCCATCGGCACTTCGCCAACTGCATCAACCTTAGCGTAGGCCTGCCATAAGGCCAGTTGCTGCTCTGCATTTTGTTGTAACAAACCAAATGCCGCAAGGTAGGTTTCGGCCTGATCTTTGGCTAAACCGTTTTGTTCACCTTTAACGACGTCATCCATGAGTTCATGCAAAGCACCCAAATCACGGGCCAATCGAGCACTTGTTAAACCCAAGTCATGGCTTATTTGTACCAGTTCTGTAGGCACAACACCCTGCGGAAAACGATAACTTTCTTGCTGTTGGTAACCATCTTGGGGGCTAAACGCGGGTTGATCTAAAAACTGTTCCAAACTAATCAACTGTTGCTCGAGGGACTGCACGTGTTCTTGCACTTGTTCGCTCAGGGAAGCACCGCGACCACCACCTTGCCACTCTTTAACAAACTTTTTTAACCCGGACCGAGTTTGACCATACCAACGATTGAGCTGTCGAATGCCTTGCTGGTGAGTAAACTGTTTAAGGGTTTTATCGGCCAAATGATGGCCTTCATCAAAAATGTAGATGGTGTCTTCGGGGGCTGGCAAAATAGCGCCGCCGCCTAAGGCTAAATCGGCCAACACTAAGTCATGGTTAGTGACGATACAGTCAGCCTGCTCCAATCCGGCACGAGCTTTAAAGAAGGGGCATTCGTTAAAATGACTACAGCGGCGATTAGTACAACCTCTATGATCAGTAGTAATAGGCCGCCAATGATCTTCTGCTAATGGATCAGACCAAGCATCGCGGTCGCCGTCCCATTTGCTGGACCCTAGCTGCATCACCATGTCTTTATACAGGGCCTGTTGTTGACCATCCAACTTCAACGCTAACTCGTCTTCGAACAAGGCCTGAGTGGGATCCAAAGAAGCATTCTGTGACAGGGCTTGATCAAGCCTAGACACACAAACATAGCGTCTGCGACCTTTAGCCAACTGAAAATCAAAATCATAGCCGCCGTGCTTTTTAATGGCGGGCAGATCCTTTTCTACAATTTGTTCTTGCAGAGCAATGGTCGCGGTGGCAATCACTAGCTTTTTTTCAAGCGCTTGAGCAATCGGCAAACACGCCACCATATAGGCCAAGGTTTTACCGGTACCGGTGCCAGCTTCAACAATACAGGCAGGGTTGTCATCCTTACGGTGACCTTCGGCATCCATCTTGATCTGCAAAAAATGATTAGCCACGGTGGCGATCATTTGTTTTTGACCCCAACGGGCGTTTAAACCCAGCTGTTTCAGCAGCTGGCGGTACAATTGTTGGATATCGTGTTTAACGTCGGCAGTTTTAGACACTGGGTTGGGCTCTTAACTCTTAATTGCTTGTAATAGGCACTATATAGGGGCCGGCGAAGGCACATAAGGGTACACCATTTGAGCCACATATAGCAGACTCAATGGGCTAACTAAAAATAAAACTTGCCAGCAGCTCGATTACTGGTATTATATACAGTAACTGTACAAACAACCAGTTGCAGACAAACAGCCAAGAGGCCTTTGCATGATTAAATTAACGCCACGCCAAGATCAAGTTCTAGAGTGCATTAGAAGTCACATCACCGACACGGGGTTTCCCCCTACCCGTGCCGAGATTGCTCGTGAACTTGGGTTCAAATCTCCCAACGCGGCAGAAGAGCATATTAAAGCGCTCGCACGCAAAGGTGCGATTGAAATCATGCCCGGTGCATCACGTGGTATACGGGTGCCCGACATGCATGAAGAAGACCTGGGTTTGCCCATCATAGGCATGGTTGCCGCCGGTAGCCCTTTGCTAGCCGAAGAGCACATTAGTGACTATTGCGCGATTCCAGAAAACCTATTTTATCCGAAAGCCGATTATCTGTTACAGGTGAGCGGCATGTCGATGAAAGACATTGGCATCTACGATGGTGATTTACTGGCGGTGCATAAAACCGACCAAGCCCGTAACGGTCAAGTGGTGGTGGCTCGATTGAATGACGAAGTGACGGTGAAACGCTTCCAACGTAACGGCAACCAAGTACAACTGATTGCCGAAAACCCAGACTTCTCACCCATCGAAGTAGACCTCACGCAACAGCATTTAAGTATTGAAGGCTTGAGCGTAGGCATTATACGCCGCGGTAATTAACAGCTTATTTTTACACCCTATGGAGTCATCATTATGTGGCAGCAACAACAGCACCCAAACAGCGACCCAGTTAATGGCATACTGGCAGAACATCAGCTAGATTTGTGGCTCCATGAGGAGGCCACGGCGCCTGCCCCAGACCTTAGTCCTATTACCGAAATAATTATGCGTGGTGAGGCCTGGAACAACATACAAATGTTGTTGCCGTTGTTAGCTCAATTAAGCCACGACCAACGCTGGTTAGCCTGGGTGGCACCACCCAAGCTATTGCCCAAGGCACAACTGCAAGCCGCGGGGTTTGACCTTAATAAAATTATTTTGCTACACCCAGATGCCCAACATGACACCATGAGCCTCGCCAAACAAGCGTTAAAAAGCGGTACCTGCCATGCTGTTATCAGCTGGTTTGGTAGCCTTGCAGATGACCAACTCAACGACTTGGCAGTAGCCGCAGAGGCAGGTAATAGCCAAGCATTTTTGGTACGGCACCAGTAACCTAAAGCAACCTCACCTAGACCACCATTTGGGTCTCAAAAAACGCGTGCAGCAATTGGTGGGTAATTAGCGCATCGGCACTGCCTGCTAACTCCCGAATCGAATGCATGGCAAAGGTGGGTGCGCCTAAATCTAAGGTTCGCACACCCAATTGGGCGGCGGTAATGGGCCCTATAGTGCTGCCGCAACCCATGTCGCTACGCACCACGAAGGTCTGAATTGGCAAACCAGCTTGCGCCGCCAGCTCTTTGACCATGGCGCTAGTGACTGCGTTAGTGGCATAACGTTGATTTGCATTAACCTTAATCACCGGCCCTGCATTTAATTTTGGCCCATGCTGTTCATCATGTTTATTGACAAAATTGGGGTGTACACCGTGAGCATTATCGGCCGAAATAAACGTAGAGGCATCTAACACTTGGTGTAATTGTTCTGCCGCAGGATAAATACGCTGTAATACCGACATTAAAAAGCTGCCTTGTGCGCCTTCTGCCGACTGGCTACCCACTTCTTCATGATCGTTGCACACTAACAACATGCCTTGCGCGGTGTCAGCGGCAAGCATGGCACTTAGGCCCATATAACAACTTAATAAATTATCTAACCGTGCAGCGGCCAAAAACTCTTGTTTAATACCCACTAAAGCAGGCGCTTGAGCATCATAGAAACTTAACTCGTAGTCCACCACTTGTGCCACTTGGTGGCCGTCAGTTGAAAGTTGTTCGAGCAGCAAGTGCCGCAAATCAAAGTCATCGCCCAGGGCCTGCCCCAACAACACCGGCAGGTCGGTTTGAGCGTTGACACTGTGGCCTTTGTTGGCCTCTCGATCCAAATGTATGGCTAAACTGGGGATACATGCGACTGGTCGCTTAAAGTCGATCAAGTGGCTCACTAGCAGGCCGTCGTTATTGCGACACACCACTCGCCCCGCTAGGGATAAGTCTCGATCAAACCAAGGGTGCAACAGAGCACCGCCATACACCTCCACCCCCAACTGCTGATAGCCTTTACGCTTCACCTCGGGGTTGGGTTTAACTTTTAAGCAGGGGCTATCGGTATGGGCCCCCACCATGTGAAAACGCTGCGGACCTTGCTGTTGCGGTAACACAAAAGCAATGATAGTAGAGTCATTACGGCTAATGAAATAGCGACCTCCAGCCTCTAAGGCCCAAGTGTCCGCCACTTCTAAACGGCAATACCCTGCGGCGGCTAGCTGATCGGCCATACTAGATACTGCATGAAATGGTGTGGGCGATGCCTTGATAAAATCCATCAAGCCAGCAAGGTAGGCTTGTTGCGTCCATTGAGCCGTCATAGTGGCGAATATTCCTTAAGTCAAAGGAGCATAGTGTGCCACATTCTGCGTGGGTAGACGTAATGATTATGTAAAGCACAGACTAAATGATCTAATTAGGGCCCAGCGAGTTTGAACATTTTGGCAAAATCACGCTAATATAGATTGTATTAACCTTAACCGCTGTCACAGCGTCATTTATATTTACCTGTCTATGATACCCACACCTACATTATTCACTGCCCTAGTTTTTACTTACAGCATTTTTTCGGCATCTTTAGTAGCCGCCAACAACACCCCGGTCAAGATTAGTTTTACCGCGCAACAGGGTCAGTTAACACAAGAAATCATGCACTTGCTTGAGCAGCAGCATTACCAACCCCGAGTGATCGACGATGGTTTTGCTAATGATGTATTGACTAACTATTTAACCTTATTAGATCCCCTAAAAAGCTACTTAAGCCTAGAGGATCTGGCGCCATACCAATACCTTAACCATGAACTAGATGATTTACTGCCCCAAGGCGACTTACGCCCTATGGCCGACATGTACAATTTATTCCAGCGGCGGCGCCTAGAGTTTATTGACTTTAATCTCGCATGGTTATCGCAACCATCAGCCATGTTCAACTTTGAGTTAAACGAACACATCGCCATGGCACCACAAGATACGGCCCGCCAATCTGATCATCAAGCGATCAAAAACCTGTGGCGCAAGCAGCTTAAAAACGAGTTTATCAATGGCCAATTAGCTAATGAAACCCAGGCGCAGATTAAAGAACGGCTAGAAAAACGCTACCTCAATATGCGTAAGCGGGTATTACAAGTTGAGCTTCGGGATGCCTATCAAGCATTAAGCAACAGCATCACCATGGTCACCGACCCACACACTACTTACCTATCACCACGTAATGTGGAAGATTTCAATATCGACATGAGCCTATCCCTCGAAGGCATTGGCGCGGTGTTGCAGCGAGATAACGACTACACCAAAGTGGTGCGCTTAGTCGCCGGTGGGCCGGCCGACAAAGCGGGCGACTTACAAGCCTCAGATTACATCGTGGGTGTAGGGCAAGACGGCGCAGCCATACAAGAAATCCTGGGCTGGCGTTTAGATGACGTGGTCGATCAAATTCGCGGCCCTAAAGGCAGCTTAGTGAACCTGCGCATCATTCCCGGTGGCGACCTACAACAAGCTAAAAGGACCATTCAAATTCGCCGCAACAAGGTTAATCTAGATGATCAAGCGGCCAAAAAGTCCCTCGTAAGCGTAACTACAGATCAGGGCCCGGTTACCATGGGTGTCATAACCCTGCCCACCTTCTACATGGACTTTGCTGCAGCCCAACGGGGTGACCCAAATTATCGCAGCACCACCCGTGATGTATATAATTTGATACAAGAACTAAAACAAGACCAAGTGAGCGGTATTGTTATCGACCTGCGTAACAATGGCGGCGGGTCTTTGAGAGAGGCGAATCAGTTAACCGGCCTATTCATTGAAACCGGCACCACGGTTCAAGTACGCTACGCCGACGGTGTCATCGAAAAACAAATGGACCGTAATCCACTACTGGCCTACAACGGTCCTCTGGTCGTGCTGGTTAATCGCTACAGCGCCTCTGCATCAGAAATTTTTGCAGCCGCCATGCAAGACTATCAGCGCGCCTTAATTGTTGGCAGCCAAACTTACGGTAAAGGCACGGTGCAGACCTTTGGTAGTTTAAGCAGTGGCCAGATCAAATTTACTCAAGCCAAGTTCTACCGAGTGTCTGGCGCCAGCACTCAACATCAAGGTGTGGTAGCCGACATCACCCTGCCACATCTGCAAAATCACAAAAAAATTGGCGAAAGTAGCCTACCCCATGCCCTTAAGTGGGATCAGGTAAAAGCCGTGGATCACCGTCGTTATTTTGCCTTTGAGCAGATCATTCCCCACCTGCAACAGCAACAAGACTCGCGCCAAAGCACGAGTCCAGATTGGATTTACACGCAGGCTGTGGCTGAGCACGAAAATACTCGATCAAAACAAATCAGTCTCAACTTACAACAAAGAACCCAGCAATGGCGCTCCGAGCAAGATTGGTATTTAGAGCAAATCAACCGCCTGCGCCAGCACCAAGGTCTTGAGCCTGTGACCAACGTCGAAGATCATGAGTTTGATTACGACGACACCCAAAAAGACCCCTATATCATGGCTGGTGCAGCCGTTATAGCCGACTGGATTGATTTAGCCCGCTAAACCACGCCGTCTTGTTGCAGCTGCTGGACTTGGGCAGCTGTGAGGCCTAGCTGATCAAGCAGTGGCAACGTATCTTGTGCTGCTTCTGGAACTGATTCTGGCGTCGTTTGCACATGTGCCATTTTTGGTGCAGGTGCGGGCTGGGTAATGCCATCTAGCTGCATGAAGGTGTTTCGGGCAAGGTTGTGAGGATGGTCCCTAGCTTCATTGAAATTTAAGACTGGGGCAAAACAAACGTCAGTGCCTTCCAGTAAGTCACACCAATGCTTGCGGCTTTGGCTGGCAAACACTCGTGCCAACAGTTGCTGTGCCTGGGGCCACAGGGCCTTATCCCACTGATCCCTCAGACTTGGCTCATGCATCAGTTCCAAGTGCTCTAGCAACAAGTGATAAAACTTAGGTTCTAAGGCACAGATATTGACATACAAACCGTCGGCACACTCATAGGTGTCATTCCACGGCGCTGCGCCATCGGCCCAACTTTCCCCTGTTTGTTGCGGCAACTGCCCGGAGTTGTGCATCATCCACAATAAACTAGATGCATAAGCCGAACCGTCGGTAATCGCCGCATCGACCACCTGCCCTTGGCCGCTCGTTTGAGCCTGCCACAAGGCGCACATCACACCCCACAACAGCATCATGGTGCCGCCAGCAACGTCTCCAGCCAGGGTTAACGGTGCCGTCGGTTTATGGTTGGGACGTGCGCCGTAATACATGGCTCCCGACAGGGCTATGTAGTTAGGATCGTGCCCAGCTGTTTGCGCCAGTGGCCCAGTTTGACCCCAGCCCGTTAAGCGGCCATAGACTAATTTTGGCTGCAAATCTAAACACACATCGGGCCCTAAACCTAAACGTTCCATCACCCCAGGGCGAAAACCTTCAATTAAGACATCGGCTTGAGCGACCAACTTGAGGGCCAAAGCAACACCCTGGGATTGCTTCAGATCGATTAGAATGGATTTTTTTCCACGATGATAAAAGGCTTGGGCTGTTTCTTGTGGCGCAATTTTGGCGGCATTTTTATTGCTCACTTTACGCCCGATTAGCGTCACTTCAGCACCCATATCGGCCAACATCATGCCCGCCAAAGGACAGGGTCCAATGCCTTCAAACTCAACAACTTTAACGCCCACTAACGGCTTTTGATTGATCATATGTCTGTTTATACGTCTAGGGAGCGAGCGATGAGTTCTTTCATGATCTCATTGGTGCCGCCATATATTTTTTGTACCCGAGCATCGGCAAACAATCGAGTAATGGGATATTCCATCATGTAGCCGTAACCGCCGTGTAACTGCACACATTCATCCAGCACTTCGTTCTGTACTTGTGAGCCCCAGTACTTGGCCATTGACGCCGTTGCTGGGTCAATGGAGCCGTCAATGAGTTTGGCAATACAATCGTTGATGAAACTGCGCGTGACTTCCACTTTGGTTTTCATTTCAGCCAATTTAAAACGCGTATTTTGGAACGCCATTATTGGCTGACCAAAGGCCTTGCGTTGACGTACATATTCAATAGTTTGTTGTAAACCACAGTCCATGGCACCTAACGCCGTAATGCCAATCATGGATCGCTCCCACACCAACTGATTCATCAGCTGGTAAAACCCTTGCCCCTCAATCCCACCTAACAAATTATCTGCCGGCACCCGCACGTCTTCAAAAAACAATTCCGAGGTATCGTTACCTTTCATACCTAATTTTTTTAGGTTGCGGCCACGCTGGAAACCTTGGGCCTGATCGGTTTCTACAAAAATGAGCGAGGTACCTTTTGAGCCCGCCGCTAAATCGGTTTTTACTACCACACAAATCAGCTCGGCGGTTTGGCCATTGGTAATAAAGGTTTTAGAGCCATTAATGACATAACTATCACCATCGCGTTTAGCGGTAGAGGCGACGGCCTTAAGGTCGGAACCACAGCCGGGCTCGGTCATGGCAATGGCAGACACCAACTCTCCAGACACTAATTTAGGCAACCAGCGACGTTTTTGATCTTCAGTACCGTAAGTCACCAGATAATGCATGACAATGGATTGAATACCGTAGCCCCAATTAATGTCGGCCAAATAGGCTTGGGTATAGATGGTGATGGCTTCAAAGGAAAGGTCGGCGCCAGCACCACCATAGGCCTCGGGTACCGACGCACCCATAATGCCCGCCTCACCCGCTTGGTGCCAAAAGTCTCTATCGACCACACCTTGCTCACACCATTTTTCAATATTGGGTGCCATGGACTGTTCCATAAAGCGCTGTACACCATCGGCATAAAGCCTATGTTCGGTGGTGACCCATGCTGCCGTATCAGTAAACAAAGCCATTGGCTTAACTCCTTATTAAATCAGTTCTAAAGTAGGTTCATTCAGAGCAAAAAGCTGTTCTCGCAATTCCAGTATGTGTTCACCCCAATAACGCACCGTGTTAAACCAAGGAAAGCTATGGGGGAACGCCGGATCTTCCCAACGACGCGCTAACCATGCCGCGTAATACATCATACGTAGGGTTCTTAAGGGTTCCATTAAGGCTAATTCTTGGGGCTTAAAGTCATAAAATTCGTTATAGCCTTCCACGATTTCAGACAGCTGCACCCGTTGCCGATCTCGCTCACCAGACAATAACATCCAAATATCTTGCACCGCAGGGGCCATACGTGAGTCGTCAAAGTCTACAAAATGAGGCGCATCATCACGCCACAATAGGTTGCCGCCATGGCAATCACCATGTACTCGAATGTAGTTAACGCCCTGCGTTGCTGCAAAGGCTGCATCAATACGTTGCAACAGATCAGCCGTTAAGCTGTCATAAGCTGTTTTTAACTCAGGCGGAATAAAGTGCTGGCTGATCAATGCCACACTATCATGACCAAAGGTCACTGCATCGATTGCTGGGCGATGCTGGTAGTCTTTAATGGCCCCCACGGCGTGAATACGGCCTAATAGGCGCCCCATGGTGTACAAGTTGTCTAAGTCATCTAATTCGGGGCCATGGCCACCCTTGCGTTCGAACAAGGCGAACTTAAACGAATCGTAAGTCGACAGGCTACTGCCTTGTTGGTTGACCATGGGCGGCACGACGGGCAGTTCGTATTCCTCAAGGGCAATACTAAACTCATGTTCTTCTAGTATTTGCGCTTCGCTCCACCGGTTTGGCCGGTAAAATTTAGCGATCACAGGCGTGGGCTGATCTTCTAATCCCACTTGATAGACCCTATTTTCGTAGCTGTTAAGCGCCAAAATACGGCCATCACACAGATAACCTTGGCTCTCTACGGCGTCCATAATAAAGCTCGGCGTGAGTACAGCAAAAGGGTGAGTTTCTATAGTCATAATTACAGTATAGGGTGGTCAGGTGACGCTATTATATATGAAGACCCATGAGTCATCTTGTAACTCGTTAGGCAGACCACCGTAGCAACTTGACAAACCCCCATGCAAGACTACACATTGAGTTCACAACAGTTTGAATAAACTAGGAAATGACTATGCCTCTGGCCTACATATACGATGCAATACGCACCCCTCGCTCCCGCGGTAAAGCCGGTGTTGGCAGCTTATACGGCGTTAAACCCATCAATTTGTTGGCGGGCTTACTGGGTGACCTACAACAACGCCACGACTTAGACACGGCACAAGTCGACGACGTATTAATGGGTTGCGTCACCCCCGTAGGCGAACAGGGTTCTAACATTGCCAAGAGTGCAGTGATTCACGCTGGCTGGAGCCAATCCGTACCAGGTTTTCAACTCGATCGCTTTTGCGCATCGGGGCTGGAAGCAGTCAATACCGCTGCCGCCAAGGTGGCCAGTGGTATGGAACAGCTGATTGTTGCAGGCGGTGTGGAAAGCATGAGCCGCGTCCCCATGGGCAGTAATGGAGGCCCATTCCTCGCCGACCCAGAATACATTGC
The DNA here is from genome assembly GCA_003523085.1 of Oceanospirillaceae bacterium. Lineage (GTDB taxonomy): Bacteria > Pseudomonadota > Gammaproteobacteria > Pseudomonadales > Balneatricaceae > Njordibacter. The sequence continues at coordinate 29,885 of DPHD01000002.1, forward strand.
CAACAACCTCTCTGTACCCCAAGGTATCGGTGCCGACTTAATTGCCAGCTTAGAGGGATACAGCCGCGATCAACTTGACCAGTTTGCCTTACAAAGCCAACAACGGGCCGCCCACGCACGGGATTCTGGCTGGTTTGATGGTTCGGTAATGGCCGTTAAAGACGCCACCGACAACACCATATTAGAGCGCGACGACTTTATTAAACCTACCACAACACTGGCAGACCTTGGCGGTCTCAAACCGGCTTTTGGCCCCCTTGGTGATTACGGCTTTGATGACATGGCGTTGCGCAAATACCCACAGTTGGAAAAAATCAGTCACCGCCACACGGCGGGCAATTCTTCTGGTGTGGTAGATGGTGCCAGCGCCGTGTTGATTGGCAACCAAACCATTGGCCAGCAACTGGGCATCGCCCCTCGCGCACGTATTACCGCAACAGCCGTAGTCGCCAACGATCCAGTGATCATGCTCACGGGCCCAGGACCTGCCGCCAAAAAGTGTTTAACCAAGGCAGGTCTTAATGTCACCGACATAGATCTATGGGAAATCAACGAAGCTTTTGCCAGTGTGGCCTTACGTTTTATGCAAGATTTGGGCATCAATGACTCGATCACCAACGTTAACGGCGGCGCCATTGCCATGGGTCACCCCCTTGGAGCCACAGGCGGCTGCCTAGTATCCATGATGCTAGACGAACTTGAACGTCGAGACGCCAAGCGTGGCCTCATTGCCCTTTGTGTCGGTGGCGGCATGGGTATAGCCACCATTGTAGAGAGAGATTAATCCCATGAGCACACAAACTTTTGATTACCAACAAGACTCCCATGGCATCGTTACTATTACCATGGACATGGAAGGCCCAGTAAACTGCATGAACCAATCGTTTATGCCACTGTTAGCCGAGGCCGTGGATCGCTTGCAACAGCAAGCCGGCCTTACAGGCGTCATTATCGCCTCGGCTAAAAACACTTTTTTTGCCGGTGGTGACCTCAACTGGCTCAGGTCTGTAGAGCCACATCAGGCGCCGGATCTATTGCAGCAAGTAGAAGCCATGAAAGCCGACTTTAGGCGCCTAGAAAAGCTGCCCGTGCCCGTGGTCGCAGCCATTAATGGCAGTGCGCTGGGGGGTGGATTTGAAATTTGTTTAGCCTGTAATTATCGTATTGCTTGGCAACACAAAAGTGTCAAACTGGGTTTGCCCGAAGCCTCATTGGGACTGCTGCCGGGCGGCGGTGGCACCGTACGTATGACCCACCTGCTTGGTTTAGAAGCCACCCTTCCATTGCTCACCAAAGGCCAACAACTGACGCCAGACAAAGCCCTAAAGTCAGGACTAATCCATGCCTGTGTGACGCAGCAAGACGAACTACTCGACACGGCTAAGCAATGGTTATTAGATCACCTGGGCGATGCACAAGCGCCGTTACAACCCTGGGATACAAAAGGTCATAAAATCCCGGGTGGCAACGCCAGCAACCCCAAAATGGCTGCTAAAATTGCCGTGGCAGCGGCTCAGATTCAGCAAAAGACCCGTGGTCTGTTACCTGCCCCCGTGGTCATTCTAGATGTCATGGTGGAAGCGGCTCGGTTAGATTTTGATACCGCTCAAACGACAGAAAGCCGAAAATTTGTTGAGTTGGTGGTTAGCGACGAAGCCAAAAACATTATCACTGCCATGTTTTTCAATATGAATCAGGTTAAAAATGGCTACCAGCGGCCTAAACACGTGCCTCACAATCACATAAAGCGCTTAGGCATTATTGGGGCTGGCATGATGGGTCAGGGTATTGCTTACTCTGCGGCTTTGGTTGGCATTCAAGTCGACCTTAAAGACGAGCAACTCTGTGCTGCCGAGCGAGGCAAAACCTACAGTCAAAAATTACTGCAGAAAAAAGTAGACCAAGGCCGTCTGGACGCCAGTGCAATGCAACACATTTTGGACGCTATCAAACCTACAGATAAAGCTGCAGACCTAGACGGTTGTGACCTTATTATTGAGGCGGTATTCGAAGATCAGGCGCTTAAAGGCCAAGTCTTACAACAACACGAGCCATTACTCGCAGAAGGCGGCTTTTGGGGCACCAACACCTCGACCTTACCCGTGAGTCTATTGGCCCAGGAGGCCACTGACAAATCCAGCTTTATCGGTTTACACTTTTTCTCTCCGGTAGATAAAATGCCCCTTTTAGAGATTATATGCGGCGCCGAAACCGACCAAATCAGCTTAGCTAAAGCCTTTGATTTTGCAAAACAAATCAACAAGTTACCAATCGTGGTCAATGATGCTTTGGGGTTTTACACCTCCAGAACCATTGGCACAAAAATGGACGAAGCTTTGCAATTAGTGGCAGAAGGTAATGACCCCGTACTGGTGGACAACTTAGGCAAAGCCCTAGGTTTTCCAGTGGGCATGTTAACTTTGCTGGACCAATTAAAGCTGGGTTTACCTTTATTAATAAATGATACGCAAGTTAACATGGGGCTTAAAGACCCTGCCCTCCATAGCACACCAGACGGCATGGCAATGCTGCGCCAGATGGTTGACCAACACAACCGCCAAGGCCGTATCAATGATCAAGGTTTTTACACCTATAAAGACGGCGAGAAAACCATTTGGAGTGGTTTACAACAGTGGTTAAATCCCAACCTAAGCCTGCCACACCAAGACATCAAAGACCGTATGTTATTTAGACCAATCATAGAAACCCTGCGTTGTTTAGAAGAAAATGTACTCACCAACGTGGCCGATGCTAACGTGGCTTCCATTCTAGGCATAGGTGCCCCCTTGTGGACCGGAGGTTATGCCCAATTTGTTAATACCTACGGCCTAAGCAAGTTCATAAACCGCTGTGATGAACTGGCCCAAGCCTACGGTCCACGCTTCAAGGCACCAAAAATAGCCTATGACTACCTAGCGCAAGGTAAAAGTTTTACTTAAAGCCCTTTGCACACTGCCTTAGGCCATATAAAATGGCCTTCTCAATGCTGCGTTAGCGCAGTTAGACCATGGATGACAAAATGACCGGTAATGCCCTGCAATTCCCTATAAGCGAAGCCCCAGCAATGGGTGAACCATTGGCTGTGGCCGATGGAGTATATTGGCTGCGTATGCCTCTACCGTTTTCGTTAAACCACATAAACTTGTGGCTATTAGAAGACCAACTCGGCTGGACCATTGTTGATACCGGCATCAACACCAACGCCTGCAAACAGCTTTGGCAGCAAGTCTTTGACCAGCATTTAAAAGGCAAACCTGTCACGCAACTTATTGTTACTCACTTGCACCCAGATCATGTGGGTCTTGCGGGTTGGTTATGCGAACGCTGGAATCTCACCTTACAAATGTCTCGCACCGATTATATGACCTGTAGGGTGTTGATGAGCGATACGGGCAAACAAGCACCTCAAGCCGCTATCGACTTTTACTGCCGCGCCGGTGTCAGCGAGCAACAGCTGGAAACCTATAAAAGCAAATTTGGTGGTTATGGCAAAGGCATTTATGCCATGCCCGATCACTACTTACGTTTACAGGACAAGGATACCGTCACCATGGCTGGTGCCGAGTGGCAAATTATAGTGGGTCGTGGCCATGCGCCAGAACATGTATGTTTGTACTGCCCTAGCCTCAACCTATTTATTGCCGGTGATCAGTTGTTGCCTACCATTTCGTCAAACATTAGTGTGTGGCCTACAGAACCAGACTCCGACCCGCTTAACGAATGGCTAGAATCCTGTGCCATGTTGCAACAGAAATTACCTGCAGACGTGATGGTGCTTCCATCCCACGGGCAAGTGTTTTTTGGTGCCCATCAACGTTTACAGCGGCTCATTGATGGCCATAAAAAATCCCTCGTTAAGCTGATTGACGCCTGCGCTCAACCACAGCGCAACGTGGATTTATTCAGTCAATTATTTCGTCGAGAAATAAACGACGATGTATTAACCTTAGCCGTAGGCGAAACCCAAGCCCACATAAATTACCTTGTTAGACAAAACAAAATACAAAGCCACACTGCCGATTTACAAGGTGCTGTTTGGTATCAAACCATTTAATTAAGACTTAAAATTATGCATATTATTACCATTAACTTCGAACCCGTAGAACTGTTTAAAATCCTAAAATTCGAGTCCATTGTTGGCAGTGGTGGTGAAGCCAAAACTCGCATCGGCGAAGGTTTAGTTAAGGTCAACGGCGAAGTGGAAACCCGTAAGAGCCGTAAAATGGTGAGTGGCGATACTATCGAGTTCGAAAAGCGGCACTACCAACTCGCCCTGGCCTAATTGAGTGGCCCTACAAAGGCTATTTAACCCGGCCCACATCAGTGCAGGTTTTATTGCACCCTTAGTCGGCTATACCAGTTCTGCAGCCATCATTTTTCAGGCAGCCCACAGTGTGGGCGCCACCGACGCACAAATCAGCAGCTGGTTTTGGGCCTTAGGCATTGGCATGGGGCTTTCGACCCTAGGCTTATCATGGTTTTATAAACAACCCATCCTTACCGCCTGGTCTACGCC
>DPHD01000009.1:0-11742 GCA_003523085.1 Oceanospirillaceae bacterium
TATGGCTTTGCGAGCTAGATAAAACACGGTATGTAAATAGGCAGCCATTAAAATGAGGTATACCAATAAATACATCGCCAAAGAAATGGCGACGTTATGGCTGGGCAGGCTGGTCACCGCATCCGCGGTCTTGAGTACGCCCTGTACTAACCAAGGTTGACGACCTACTTCTGTGACGTACCAGCCTGCAATAGTAGCTACCCAACCAGAAAACGACATCGCTACAAAACTCTGTAGCATCCACTTAGGCCAACTTTTACGGCGCCAATAAAACCATACGCCCAGCCAACTAACCAATAGCATCAATATGCCAACACCTACCATGATACGAAATCCAAAGAACACGGGTTTTACCGGTGGTCGATTGTCGCCAAAACTGGACAAACCTTGGATCTCGCCTTCTAACTCATGAGTTAACAGCAAGCTGGCTCCGTAGGGTATAGAAACTTCAAAATCGTTGTGTTGGGTGTCTTCATTGGGCCAAGCAAACAGCACTAAGGGAGCGGCCTTTTCAGTGTGCCAGACGGCTTCCATGGCGGCAATTTTAGCGGGTTGGTGTTTGAGTGTGTTTAGGCCGTGCAAATCACCAACGGTGATTTGTATCACGATGACGATAGCGGCAAGACCTAAAGACTGTTTAAGTGCAAGTTTCGGTGCCGCTTTTTGATCGCCTTTAAGTATCCGGTATGCAGAAATACCAGCGATGAGAAAGCTGGCAGTCAAGAAGGACGCTAACATCATGTGGGTCAACCGGTAAGGCATGGATGGATTGAAGATGATGGCCATCCAGTCAGTGGGCATGGCAACACCATTCTCCATGACGAAACCAGTAGGTGTGTGCATCCACGAATTGAGGGCAATAATCCAAAATGCTGACAAGCTAGTGCCTATGGCCACCACTAAGGTGGCAAGGGTGTGCAATTTACTGGGTACTCGGTGTATGCCAAACAACATAACGCCTAAAAAGGTTGCCTCTAGGAAAAATGCAGACATGACCTCGTAGCCTAGTAAAGGCCCGGCTATGTTGCCTACTTTTTCCATGAAACCTGGCCAGTTGGTGCCAAACTGAAACGACATAGTAATGCCGGTGACTACCCCAATAGCAAAGGTTAACGCAAATATTTTTACCCAAAACCGATAAATACGCATCCACACCGGATGCTGGCTGATTTCAAAGCGAAATTTGAAATAAAAGAGTAACCAACCCAACGCCATGGTAATGGTAGGAAACAAAATATGAAAACTAATATTGGCGGCAAATTGAATGCGGGATAAGACTAGGGTGGTAGCTAACTCAGTTTCCATAATACAGCCTATGGTGAAATAATAGATTGCCAATTATATTGTATATTACTAATTATTAATACACGATTGCGTATGTTGATTTCCCAATAAAAGCCATAGCAACCTGCATATAATTTTGTCGCTATTAATGACCGGAGGTATCGCTACGAAATCGCCTTTTGGCTAGCTCACGATACAAGGCTTCTTGGCTGACTCCTAGTTCGGCTGCCAGGCTGCGCCAATGGCCTTTTTTTGGCAGTGTGTTCGTTGGCCAAGATAGCCATGCGTCTAGGCGTTCAGATATGGTTTTCAGTGTTAACATCTCACTACGAAAACGCGCCGACTGTACAGACTTCGCTAAATAGGCAGCCCATTGGTGGGCGAATTGCGGATGACTATTAAAATGCGCTAAGAAGTCTTCTTTAGCCACGCGATAAACTTGGCTTGTTTGGCAAACGATAGCATCACAGTGATAGGTATCTGTGTAGATAGATGCTTCGGCTAACACGCTATGGCGGCTGGCCCGTTGCAGTATAAGGTTCCTGCCGTCTGCATGGGGGCGCATTAGCTCAATAAGCCCATCCTCTACAATATAAACAGCTTGCACAAAATCGCCCTGACAAAAGAGTCGAGTGTCTTGTTCTAATGCTATATGGCTGCCGCGCAGGGCTTGTATTGAATTAACTATATCGGTCGACATGATAGCAATCATATGTGTATTTATTGTCCCATGGCAAACTTAGCGGCACTTTCAATCCTTGGAAGCATGCCTTGGAGCTGGAGGAAATGTTCGATTTTGATGAACAAAAAAGCCAGATGTTCCTTGTGAGGTTTAGGCCGGTGAAGAACCAGTCTAAACTTCATTATTCTAGTAACTCTGGCAAGCTTGAGCTGGAAACTGCTGCAATGTGGTTAAAAGTCTTTAGTGATTTCGGCTTGGGCAGACTGTTCGTGATCTAGTAAGGTAAAGTTTCGCACTATTTCCTTATGAATCATGCGCAAGCCGGTTTGCTGTTGGGTGCAAATATCGCCCATCTTTAGTGCAAAGTCGTAATCACTCAGTATGCCGCTAGACTGCTCTATATATTGGTAAGTAGGGCTGTTTACTGCAGTAGTCCACAACTGGTCAGAGCTGATGAATATGGGCATAGTGAGCGCAATCACTTGCATTTTATTACGCAGTTCTGAAATGTCGTCAATAAGCTGATAAGCACCTTGGTTTTTGTCACAGTATCTAACTGTTAAGTAGTTTAGATAGATCAATTGCCAGTTTTTTAAATCAGCTAGTTTACGCTGGTCATTCTCTAAAAACTCCACATTTGAAGTGTGCCATTTTTCAATATCCCAGTTAAGGTCTTCAAATGCATCTTGGCGTTCATCTAATTCACCCTGGTATTCACTATTGGTTAGCTTAATTAGTAGGCCAGAAGTGTATAAAGACGCTATTTGCTCATCTAGCTTAGCTTTTGCTATGGCGCGTTCTTGCTCTGCTATTTTTTGGTTATCTTCTTTTCTTCGTTTGGCCAGCTCGCGGTCGTACTTTGCTCTCTTTAGGGTGCTAACGATATAGCGCTTTACGCTTGGGCATGAGGAAAGATTGACACCAGCCTTCTTAACGTTGCTTTTAAGTTTCTCTGCCCTGATTTCACGGCCTTGTTTTTCAACCAGGTGCATCAAATGCTCACATTGGCTTCTAAGCTTGCGCTTAGCAGTTTCTGCTATGTCAGATAAAATGTCACCTTTAAGTTCTTTTAGGTCACTACACTGAGTATAAGTCAGGTTTAAAATGTCTAAATTGGTTTCTAATTGCTCAATCCACTTTAGTTTTTTTGCTTCGCAGTCTTCACCTGTGTCACAAACGTAGTAGGGCCAAGAGGGTTTTGGTTTTAAGCATAAATTTCGCACATACCACTGATCGTGGAGCTGGTTGGTGTCCACGACCATTTCTTTAAGAGTTTGTTGTTGATTACGCCCCTTAGCATCATAAATAGCAGACCGTCGTTCGGCGGTACGTGCTTTGGCAATGTTGCGTTTAATTTGATTCTTAGATCGGCTAATTAGCGACAGGGAGTGTTCATATACTGCACGAGATAGCCTAGGGTTATCTTTGGATGCTTCTATCAGTAATTCAGCCTGGCTTATGGATTGTGTGTACTCACCTTCGTTATATAAGTCTTTAGCATGGTTATAGCGCTGCAACCCTTCTTCGGTGGTCATTGCCCATGCACTACCGCTTAGACAGATTAATAGTAAGCTAAGAATGAGAGAGTTGTTTGATTTTAAAGTACAAAACATGATAACAGGCCGAGGTTGGGTGCGATTTTACGAAAATACTACGCGTCACACTATACTGACGGAACTACTATAGTAGTCAAGTGCGGGCTAAATGAAAATTATCACTGGTGTCAGATTGCAATAACCTTAATTAAGTGTCTAGCGGTACACTAAAATTTTCTCGACCTTGATAGATGATGGAGGTTTCAAAGCGTGCTATCACCGCTCGGTGGGTGAAATGTTGGTAGGCTAAGTCTCGCAAATGTTTCATATCAAGGGCGATGACCTGCACCATTAGATCGTATCTCCCAGTGGTTAAAAATGAGGCCTGAACTTCAGGGATCATATGCATCTCATCCAATAACAAATCAATGGTTTGTTGCTCGTGCTTGGAAATACCAATCATAAAAAAGGCACTAATCGTAAAGCCAAATTTTTCACTGTCTAGGTGGGCTTTAGCGGTCTTAATCACGCCGCTTGTCCACAGTCGTTTGAGTCGTTCGTGGCAACTTGATTGGGCCAAGTTGACGGCTGATGCAAGTTGTTTATTGGACAATCGAGCATCCTTCTGTAGCAGATCCAATAACTTGAAATCTATTCGGTCAAATTCGCACTTTTCCATATTATTCCAATAATAATTCGTTTGAAACGCAAGAATTATATTATATATACTAATTATATAATTAAAACAGGAATTTAAATCGTTATGTTATTCAACCCAACGGGCCATGATAAGTTAAAGTATCGGCGACAAGGCTACCTTGTCATTGACGAAATACTGCCTATTAAGCACTTGGCCCAATTGCATCAAGCATTTGATGACGTATTTAGCGGTACCTTTGAAACGGGCATCACGCCTGACGAGGTGAACTGGCAGCAGGCCACTGGAGATCCAAGCCTGACCCGTCAAGTGTGTAATGGCTGGAAGGCTAATAGGGGCATTGCACAGGTGGTGCTAAGTGAGTCCTTGGGTCGCAATGTGGCACGGTTGGCAGGTTGGCCAGGCATCCGCATTATGATCGACAATATGATTTGGAAACCACCAGCAGCGCGGTCCCTTGGTTACCATCAAGACAGCGCCTATTTGTCATGGTTTAGTCCGAGTGATTTACTATCCTGTTGGATTGCCCTTGATGACACGTCTCAACCTGGAGGAACATTAGAGTTTGTGACCGGTTCGCACCAGTGGCCACAAGGATCGCCTGATGGTGAGTTTCATGGGCCAGATAACTACCGCCAGCCCATGCAAAAGGCTGCACTCAAGCACGGTGTTAAACCTCAAATTGAGTACGTAGAAGTTAAAGCAGGTGGCGGCTCTGTGCATCATGGTTGGACCTGGCATGGCTCTGGAGATAACCACAGCGCGTCACCACGGCGAGCCCTGGTGCTCCACTTGATGCGCCATGATGCAGAATATAACCCTGCAAAGCTTGAGCAGGGCATCGGCCCTACCTACAGTCGTTATAAGCACTTGGCCGATAACCAGTTAGATGAGAATTATTTTCCTATTCTGTGGCACGAGGATGGCAGCAGAACCCGTGCCCTCGATGACTACTTAAAACCTTTGGAGGCTGGGTGATGAAAACCGTCAAAGAAGGCTGCCTAACACTCATTTGCGCCAGTCTAGATGCCATGCCTTTGTTTAGTACTGATGATAAGGGCCATCGATTCGGTTATGAGCCCGAGGTGGCCAAAAGGTTAGCCCAGCGGTTGGGGTTGGAACTGAACTGGCAATTTGAGCGTTGGTCTGAATTTGAGCCAGCATTGTTAGCTCATCGTGCTGATGCCATATGGTGCGGCTGCGCCCTCACTGACGCTAGGGAAGAAAGGTTGCTCTTTTCTAGACCCTATGCAGCTTTTGACGAGTCCGTATTAGTACGTAGCGATTCAAATATCTCCAGTCCGTTAGATCTGTTGGGGGTAAAAGTAGCGGCTATCGAGGATAGTACTAACATGGCATTAGCTAAAACCTGGCTGGGGTGTCGGCCCATCGCATTTACGGGCCAGTCAGATGATGTTTTTGCCGATATGATTAACGCGTTAGAGCGGGGCGAAGTTGATGCAGTGGTGGATGACGAGCCAGCATTTGGAACGTTGCTGGAGGATGCACGCTTTCGGTTAGCGTTCACGGTTAATACTGCCAACTTGTGGGGTGCGGCAATGCAGAAACATCAAGTTGAATTAAAATCGGCTATTGATGGCGCGTTGCGCAGCCTAGTTACGGATGATTCGTTGTCACAAGTCTGGCACCAGCATCTGGCGCACATTCTATATCCTAAGCCATGTTTGGTTTAATTATCCGCCTAGTATAAAGTGAACCGGCACCAAATTTATCGACACCTTTGCATGGTATAAACTAACGGAAACTGAGGTATATATGAAAGGCAAGAGATACCATATCCCCAACAAAGACCACCACATCTGTCGAGGTGGCTGTTGTTGGCTAAGCTCACAGAGACGACCATAACGTCGCTTGTTAATTGGCCAATTTCACCCTAGCACGACAAGCTTTAACTAGCGCAATAATGAATACAAAACGAGTAAGTCAATGATCGATTTAGCTGTCTTTCCTATTTTCCTAATCACCACCTTTGTTGTGATCCTCTCACCTGGACCCGCAGCAATTTCGGTTACCGGGCTAGCAGCAGGCAATGGTTTTTTGCATTCTCTGTGGATGACATTAGGTATTGCTTTAGGCAATGTCGTGTTTTTTGTGTTGTCTGCAACCGGCATTGCGGCGCTTATTGTAGCTTCAACAGGCCTTTTTACGGTAATCAAGTGGGCTGGTGTTGCGTACCTTGTCTATTTGAGTGGATCGGCGTTGCTTAGCAAGGGAGGAGTGCTTAAATTACAACCGAAAAATCGTGCGAAAAGCCCGTGGAAGTCTTTGATGGCTGGTTTTGGCTTAGAATTGGCTAATCCCAAAGCTCTTATGTACTTTGCTGCTCTTCTACCGCAGTTTCTAGACTTGCAAAGTGCGTTGATTCCTCAGTTGCTCGTATTGGGCACCATTGTCTTCATATTGGATATATGTTGCTATTCGCTTTATGGTTATCTTGGTAGTAAGAGTACAGCGTTTATGAAAAAACCAAACATCGTAAAGTGGATTAATAGAAGTGCAGGCACTATGCTGCTGTTTTCTGCTGCTAGAGTTGCCTTTATTGAGGCTTAGCTTCAGCCTCATTTTTACTCTAAATATTGCAACAGTATAGTTTTACGCTCTTTTAAGATTACAGGATGATTTTTCCATGGTGATTTTCATACGGATATTTACCTTATGTGTCATGTTGAGCACTGCCTCATTAGCTATGGCAAATTCCATCACTGTTTCAAATGACGATGTATTGTTCAGTTTTCAGCATAGCGCGCCGGCTGATACTCTCTTTTACGTCGATGGATGGGCTGACAAAAATACTTTAGCAGCCACACGCAACTTCTCTGCTTCTAGCCTGCAACTTGAACTCGCTGTGGCTGAACTTGAAAGTCTAGACCCCAATAAATACACGGCCGAAATTGCCTTTATAGTTACCTTACTAGAACAATGGCTGGCCGCTCAAGCGACTGGCCATGAAGGTCTGAGTAGTTATTATGGACTGCATGAGAATTTAGCCAGTGCTGTCTATTTAGATGGCTTGATTCCAGTCTTACAGCTGGCATTAAATAACCAAGCAGCATTTTTTGAGGCATTATCCAAAGCAGGCGAACAAAGTGGTCTAGTGCATAAAAACCAGCTGTGGGGGCGTTATTCCGTAGATTACTGGGTACTACAAACCAAGTCAGACTTGGGTTTTGATTTGTGGTTAACCCTGGTGATTAAAGATAATGTGGCTACCATTGCACTTATACCAGCAATATTGTCTCAAGCGAGGCGTTTAGATGCGTTAGGTCTGCTGCCCGAGGCCTATTCCCTAGCCGATAGTCAGAGCATGGTGAACATACGCGAACAGGAGGGTTTTTTACCATACACTGCTGGGTTTGCTAATTTGTTAGAAATGACCAGGTTAGTGACCGACCCTCGTAGTAGTAAAGCGGGTGAGGACCTCATGGCTGTGGCTGGCAAACAGGCGCTTCCACCAGTATCGGTGGCATGCAGACGTGACTGGTTAGAGTTGGCACATAATACGCCTAAATTGGTATTTGGCTATGATCGCATATCCCTGCAACGAGATACTGTGGCCGATGGTCACATGTTATTACAAATAAATAACCCGACTGTTTCTGAAGCCCTGCAGAAACTCAACGGATACTTACCCAACTATTCACTGCTTGCCCAAGATTCGTTGTTATCTTTGGCCCTTGGTATTGATATCAATGCCCTCATGCCGGTGGTTAGCCAATTACGGCGACAAGCACTCTCTACGTATTTTAATTGTGAACAACTAATCGCTATGCAATCAGACTTGATCGCAGCAGACATCTCGCCATTGATGATAGCGGCGGCAGCTGGGCAAGGAATCAATGGTGTGGGCGCTGTCCTTTACGACATTGATTTAACGAGTATAACAAGTGGCGAATTGGTGGTTGATGCTTTGATTTCGGTAACCACAGAACACCCCGAGATGCTATCGAATTTGGTATCATTTATACCAGAATTACATGGTCTCGAAGTACCGATAGATGGAACCAGCGTGGCCCTTGGCTTGCCGAATTTACCAGTGGGTCTGAGCCCAAAGTTGGCAGTAAAAGGTCAAAACATTGTCCTATATAATGGGCCAAAGAGTGCAGACGCTGCGCAACAATTAACTTATGAAGAGCCCAGTAAGCGAGGGGTGTTTTCTGCGTCATCCAATTATCAAAAGCTCAATCAAATTGCCGTAAATACGGTAGATTTTATCGCACAAATGAGCCTCACTGAAGCTAGCGAGTGTGCCGAACTGTATGCCAATATTTCAAGTATGCACGACTCAGTCGATGCCAGTACAATGCGAGTGACTGTTGAGGACAATGGTATCCGCTTGGATTTTGGCGTACAAGTGGATCATTCGGCCAGAACGTTGGCGCCAGGCATTCAGGATGGTCATTATCGATTGCAGCTGCTCGGCGAAGGTTGTATATGGGAGCCAGTGGGCAGCGAAAAGATGTCTGCCGATGGCACAGGCCAATACGATGTGCTTGACGACATGGGCCAATGCTCACTGCACCAATCTCAGTACATATGGCAACAACAAGGCCGGCGGTTAATATACAATGAGAAAACTTCGTTAGGCCGAGATAGCTGTTCTGACAATATGCAAAATTATACGCTGGAAAATTATACCTGCATTATCATTAATGCCAGCGCGTCTGGGTTTGATTGCCTGTACAACCCAAGTAGTGAAGACAAGAGACTTTATCGCTATGTGTTAAGCCCTTAAAATTTCTTAATGGTAAGTCAAGTCCGTAGCTTTGCCCCAAAACCGCGGATTAGAGGATTAAATCTGCTGACACTTGTGGCCAACAATATTCAGTTTATGAACATGGCGAAGCGACAAGAACGATTTCAGCGTATATACAAGTACCGCAATGCCTATGGCACCGGCAACCGCAACACTAATGAAGACAATCAAATCTATCGAACCACCCATGTCACCAATACTGGAATCGGTAACTGCCAGAACAAACCATAGCGCAGCAACAGCGCCAAAAGGCATGGATTCTTGGGCCCATAGGAACTTGCGCCAGCTGATATGACGGTCGCGAATCAGCACATAGATATAGCCTACGCTAATGATACCCGCGGTAACCACCATTAACCAAAATAGGCCACTGGAGATTCAAGCAATCATCGCAACACTCTTTTCAATCATGTGCGATGGCGTCTTAAATTTCAATGTCTTATTCTAACGCTATATGGCTGCCGCGCAGGGCTTGTATTGAATTAATTATATCGGTCGACATGATAGCAATCATATGTGTATTTATTGTCCCATGGCAAACTTAGCGGCACTTTCAATCCTTGGAGCCATGCCCATGCTAAAGAAATTAATGTTAATCTCCTGTCTGATTTTACCTATAACCCTACTTGCAGAATCGGGTAGCATTCCTTCTGTGTCAAAGTACGCGGGTCAGGAAAAGCAGAACATCAAAAGCCTGACCGCCAGCGATATTGAAGAACTTCAGCGAGGCGGCGGATGGGGGTTGGCAAAAGCAGCCGAACTGAATGGAGTGCCTGGACCAGCCCACTTGCTCGAACTAAAGGACAAGGTGCCATTAACAACGGATCAAATCGAAAAAATCACTCAGATTTACAGCGCGATGCAAGCTGATGCCATTGGGCAAGGAGTAAAACTGATCGAACTAGAAAAAGGCCTTGAGTTTCATTTTCAAGATCGGTCTATTACTGATGCGATTCTGCGAGACTATTTGGCCAAGATAGCTCACGTTAGAATGACGCTCAGATATATCCATCTAGCCACTCATCTGCTCACCCCGGAAATACTAACAGAAGAGCAAATATCGACATACAACCAATTGCGTGGCTATGACAGCCCAGATGTTTGTGATCATATGCCAGAAGGTCACGATGCGGATATGTGGCGCAAACATAATGGCTGTGAATAGTCAGTCTAGAAAGGGCCTTTGGTAGTCACCATTAGCTCACTCCTGGCCCTGCAATGGCTACTCACAGCGATAATAGTACTGCCACTGATCATATTTTTTCAATGCGTGCCCTTAAGAAACAGGTGGCATAATGTTTAATAACGATGCCAAGCCATTATAGTCTCACGTTTGGTCTTAAAATCTCGCCGTATTGCAACCTCCATGACGCTCTATTAGACTGAAGTAGTCACCATGGATAAAATAGCAAGGGCGCAAATTATGAATAACAAACCTATTTCTGGGCACGTTCTACCACGGTTTGCAGGTATTGCTACGTTTATGAGGTTACCTTATGTGGCCTTGCCTGAGGCCCGTGACATCGATATTGGCATCATTGGTGTTCCGTGGGATGGCGGCACTACCAATAGAGCGGGTGCACGCCATGGGCCACGGCAAATGCGCGATCTATCCACCATGACACGCAACGTACATCATGTGCACGGTATTGCGCCTTATGAGTTGGCTAATTGTGCAGACTTGGGTGACACACCGGTTAACCCCGTCGACCTGATGGACTCCATCGACCGCATTCAAGGGTTTTATGACCAAGTGTGTCAACAAGGCATTATGCCGCTCACAGCCGGTGGTGATCATTTGTTATCCTTGCCTATATTACGGGCGTTGGCCAAGGTTCACGCAGCGCCTCTGGGTATGATTCATTTTGATGCTCACACAGACACCATGGATCGCTATTTTGGCGACTTTGAATACACCCATGGCACGCCCTTTAGGCGTGCCATAGAAGAAGGTGCTTTAGACCCTAAGCGCACGGTACAAATTGGCATCCGTGGCGCCCTTTATACGGCGCAAGATAAAGACTGGGGATTAGAGCAAGGTATTCGGGTCATCGAAATTGAGGAATACATGGACCTCGGGCCCACAAAGGTGATGCAAGAAGCAAGGCGTATTGTGGGTGATGGCAAAACTTATGTTAGTTTTGATGTGGATGCCCTAGACCCCGTATACGCGCCCGGTACAGGCACCCCAGAAATTGGTGGTATTAGCACCCATGATGCACAAGCCATGTTACGGGATCTACGTGGATTAAACCTTGTGGGTGCCGATGTGGTTGAAGTTGCGCCACCTTTTGACCCCAGTGGTAACACGGCGCTAGTGGGCGTGACCATGATGTGGGAAATGCTGTGTTTGATGGCCGAAGTAATCAGTAAGCGGCAGGGCAACTAAGCCTGTTACGTAGGTTAACTTATTTCTGGAGCTCATTGTGTACCTTTCTCACATCAATACTTACCCCATCAAGTCGACGCATCCCATTGCCTTGAAATCCAGCTATTTGAACAATACCGGTGTTGCCTACGATCGTCACTGGATGTTGGTGGGTGAAGATGATGCCATGTTGACTTCGCGTAAGCATCCAAAACTATTACACATTAGGAGCCGAATAGACGCAGGCCATTTAGTGGTTGAAATGCCCTATGGTGATTTTTTGCTGCCGTTACAACCTCAACCTCAATCTCAGTATGAGTTATTGGTTCAGCACTGGGGCGATGAACCCCTCGCTGCGTGGCCCCAAAATTCGGCCTTGGATGCAGCCTTAAGTACATACTTGGAATTACCCTGTCGGCTAGTGTATAACGCAAGTTTAGG
>DPHD01000009.1:11985-13008 GCA_003523085.1 Oceanospirillaceae bacterium
TCGTTAGCGGCTTTGAATCAGCGTTTGGAAAGCCCTATTGGCATGGACCGTTTTCGGACCAATTTAGTGGTTAACAACACGCTTGCAGACATTGAAGATGGGTGGCAAAAAATCCGTATAGGGGCGTGTGAATTGGCAGTGGCATCCCCGTGTGAACGCTGCGTGTTAACTACCATCGACCCTGTCACCTTGCAACAGCACCCACAGCAAGAACCGCTACGCACTTTGGCTAAATATCGCCGCTTGGACGGCGCAGGCGTGGGCTTTGGTATTAACTTGACCGTCATCAAGGGCGGCATGATTAGCCTCAATGATCGGGTTGAAATACTGGCGTAGTGTTAAAACTAAATGACCGAGGACCATGCATTGACGGCAACTAACACAAGTTACGATTATATCATTGTGGGTGCAGGTTCGGCCGGCTGTGTGGTGGCCAATCGACTTAGCGCCAACCCGTCAGTGAGTGTGTGTTTGATCGAGGCCGGAGGTACAGGCAAGAGCCCGTTAGTGCGTATTCCTGCGGGTGTTTTTGGTCTCTACGGCAACAAAAAATACGATTATAGCTTTGCAAGCGTACCGCAAAAATACCTCAATAATCGTCTCATACAAGTTAACCGTGGCAAGGCGTTAGGCGGTTCTAGTGCCATTAATAGCATGGTCTACATTCGCGGCAATCGCAAAGATTATGACGGCTGGGCGGCGTTAGGGTGCGCCGGTTGGTCCTATGACGAGGTGTTGCCGATATTTAAACAAATGGAGGCTAACCAAGCTACCCAAAGTGAGCAATACCATGGTTTTGATGGTGAACTGCAGGTATCAAAACAGCAGGACCCAAACCCTGTGGGTAAGGTTTTTGTAGCGGCTGGCGCCAGTGCCGGATTAGCAGAAAAAACAGACTTTAACGGGCCATCGCAACTCGGTTTGGGAATCTATAACGTTAAACAGAATCGTGGTGAGCGGGTGAGTAGTTATACCGCCTTTGTGAAGCCTATCCAACATCGAGCTAATCTGACGGTGATGACC
>DPHD01000001.1:0-8484 GCA_003523085.1 Oceanospirillaceae bacterium
GGGGTTTTTTATGGCTTAAAACTTGACCGATATCTATGGAAACTCCCGCAATCCATCCACCATTAAGCATTATCCATCAAGACGCAGATCTTGTGGCCATTAACAAACCCACGGGTTTGCTGGTACACCGCAGCCCCATCGACAAACGTGAAACCCGTTTTGCAGTACAGGAGTTGCGTAATCAGCTTGGTCAGCATGTGTACCCATTACATCGTTTAGATAAACCGACTTCTGGGGTTTTGGTGTTTGCACTATCGAGTGAGGCTGCAAGTTTTTATGGCCAGCAGTTTCAACAACACCGGATCCAAAAAACCTACTTAGCCTTAGTGCGGGGTTACGGCCCTAAACAGTTGTCTATTGACCATGCGCTAAAAGACGAGGCCGATGACTACGCGGGTATTAAAGGCGATGGCGAGGCCAAAGAGGCTTTAACCCATGTACAGTCTATACAGAAGTTTGAAATACCCCTTAGGGTAGATCGCTATGAGACCACACGCTTGTCGTTAATGCAGTGTCAGCCTGTGAGCGGCCGTAAACATCAAATAAGGCGGCATTTAAAACACATAGGCCACCCGATCGTCGGTGACTCGCGCCATGGCAAGGGTCTGTTAAATCGAGCCTGTGAGGGTTATTTTGGCGTGGGACGCTTATGGTTAGCGTGTACCCAGATGACCTTAATGCGTGAAGATGGCAGTGCGCTAGTGATTGATGCACCGTTAGCGACAGACTTTGCCGGGCTGTTGGGGCAGTTAGGCCCAGCGTCATACCGGCGTACTCCCCCAACGTCATACCGGCGAAGGCCGGTATCTGGCTGAGGTCCTGACCTACGTCAGGATGACGGCAGAGGGCGTCAGGACGACGGCAGAGGGCGTCAGGACGACGGCAGAGGGCATAATACCGGAGTACTCCCCCAACGTCATACCGGCGAATGCCGGTATCTGGAAGAGGTCCTGACTTTCGTCAGGACGACTAACCAACGCTTACACAGAGTGTAAGCGGGTTTCCTCTGGAATGATGCCTTTAGGCATAAAACGCATAGTCAGGAGCAAGGTGAGACCCATGATGAACAGGCGTAAGTGGGGCGCACTTTTAACCAGGTGGTTGCGCAGCTCGCTGGCTTGATCCATACCCATGGTCACTAAGTCCATAAAGGCAATTGACAAGGGCTCGGCTTCGATCCACATAAACCAGATAAAGAAACCACCAAATACAGCGCCCAAATTGTTGCCGCTACCTCCGATAATTACCATTAACCAAACCAAAAAGGTAAAGCGTAATGGCTGGTAGGCCGTGGGGGTAAATTGACCGTCGATGGTCACCAACATGGCGCCGGCGATACCGACTACGGCACTACCCAAGATAAACACTTGAAGGTGTTGGCGTACTACGTTTTTACCCATGGCGTTGGCGGCTTCTTCGTTGTCACGAATAGCACGCATCATGCGGCCCCATGGGGAGTTCAAAGCTTTCATGCTGAGCAACAATATGGCCACCAGTACCACGGTAAATAGGCCGGTGTAGCATAACTTAACAAAGATGCTAGAACTTTGAATCACCAGTTGGTGTAGTGCATCTGCACGTTCGCTATCGGCAAGGGCAGCTAAACGGCCACTAAATAGCGACTGCACCATGTCGGTAAACCAAGGTGTGGTTTGTAGGTCGAGTTCAAATGGTATCGGGCGTCGGTCTAAACCGGCCACGTTTTTAACGCCGCGAGCTAACCAGTCTTCGTTCTTCAATACCGCAATGATAATTTCGGAAATACCCAAGGTGGCAATGGCCAAATAGTCAGAGCGTAAGCCTAAGGTGATTTTGCCCACTACCCAGGCTACGCCTGCGGCCATCACACCACCTAAAATCCACGAAAAGATAATCGGCATGCCCATGCCACCAAGAAAGCCCGAGGTGGCAGGGTTTACACTTTCAATGGCCTTTACTGCAGGCTCATAAAAATGGTTGATAGTGAAGAAGGCGCCAATATATAACACGGCGAGGGCTAGGCGGCGCTGCCAGCTAGGAGCCATGTTACGATAGACTAAGATGGACAAAATAATGGTGATGACCACCAAAATAAAACTAACGGCCATGCCTTGCCCGCCCACAGACCAAGCTTCTAGAACGGGGGCTTCAGACACTAATACGGCGGCTAGGCCACCAAGGGCAGTGAAACCCATAACGCCTAAGTTAAGCAGGCCAGCATAACCCCACTGGATGTTTACACCCAAGGACATGACGGCAGAAATAAGGCAGAGGTTTAAAATGGCCAAAGCATACGGCCAAGACTGGCCCATACCCACTGCCACCAATAATAACGCCATAACAGCAAAAGCTAAGGGCGCGCGATTTTGTTGACTCAATAGTGCATTCATTAGATTGATTGCCCCTTAAAGATACCCGTTGGACGTATTAACAGCACCACCACAAGGATGATAAAGGATACGGCAAACTTATAATCGGTGGATAAGAACTGCATCAAACTAGAAGGCTCTAACGACTCGGGCATTAGGTAGATGAAGAACTTTTTGTAAGCGTAGGTGACAATGACTTCGGAGAAAGCGATCACAAAGCCACCCACTACAGCCCCTATAGGGCTACCGATACCACCCACGATGGCAGCCGCAAACATAGGTAGCAGCAGCATAAAGTAGGTGAATGGTTTGAAGCTCTTATCCAAGCCATACAATGTGCCCGCTGTCGTGGCAAGTGCTGCGACGATGATCCAGGTGATTAGTACCACTCGGTCTGGGTTGATGCCAGACAATAGAGCTAAGTCTTCGTTGTCAGAAAACGCGCGCATGGCTTTACCCGTACGGGTCTTTTGCAAAAAGTAGAACAAAGCGGCAACGGCAATAATGGCCACGGTTAAGGTAAGTACTTGAGTGGATTTTAGCGCCAAGCCTTCGGCCAACCCTGTAAACTCTTTAAACTCACGGGGGCGGAAGATAAACTTCGTGCCGTCCATAAAACGCTGGTCCGTAGGTCCAATGATAAAACGCACAATGGCGTTAGTCATGAACATGACGCCGGTGGAGACGATAACAAAAATAACCGGTGCGCTCTTTTTAACACGGTAAAACTTATACACAGTTTTATCAAACATTAAGCTTAGGCCTATGGCACATAAAATACCAAAGGGCAGGGCAAGCAATGCCGTAGGTAATGGGCCGAAGCTTATGCCCATGGATTGAAATCCCCAGGTTATTAGAATCACTGACATGGTACCAAAAGCCATTAAATCGCCATGGGCAAAGTTAGAAAAGCGTAAGATGCCGTACACCAAGGTAATGCCAAGGGCACCGAGTGCGAGTTGAGCGCCGTAAGAAATAGCTGGCACCAGTACAAAGTTAGAAAACAGTACTATGGCGTTTAAAATATCTACAAATTCTGGCATAACTTAACCCCCCAAGAAGGTGCGGCGCACCACTGGATCGGCCAGTAGTTCGTCACCACTGCCGGTATGTTTATTGGTGCCGGTCACTAACACATAACCTTTGTCGGCAATGTTAAGGGCTTGGGCGGCGTTTTGTTCAACCATCAACACGGCAATGCCTTGTTGCTTCACCTCTAGAATACGGTCGAACAGTTCGTCCATGACGATGGGAGACACACCTGCAGTAGGTTCATCTAACATCAATACGCTGGGTTGTGTCATCATGGCGCGGCCTACGGCCACTTGTTGACGTTGGCCGCCAGACAATTCGCCAGCGTTTTGTAGGCGCTTCTGTTTGAGAATAGGGAACAAGTCGTAGATTTGTTCCATGGTTTCAGTAAAATCGTCGGTGCGTAAAAACGCCCCCATTTCGAGGTTTTCTTCCACCGTCATGCCACCAAACACGTTGTGTGTCTGTGGTACAAAAGCAATGCCTTCGCCAACGCGGTCTTGTGGGGACATGTGGGTGATGTCTTTGCCGCCTAAGGTTACGCTACCTTCACGTAGGTCGAGCATGCCTAACAAGGCTTTCATGGCCGTGGACTTGCCAGCACCATTGGGGCCAACAATGACCGCTACTTCACCTTTGTCTACCGACAAAGAACAGCCGTTAAGGATGTCGGCGCCGCCGTAGCCACCACGCAATTGATCTGCAACTAGATAACTCATGCCTTAGCCTCCGGTTTGTTTTTGAGGCCTGTGCCTAAGTATGCTTCGATGACTGCTTCATTAGCAATCACTTCTGCCGCTGTACCTTGGGCTAATACTGAGCCTTCTGCCATAACAATGACGGGATCACATAAGCGGCCAATAAAGTCCATATCATGTTCGATCATACAAAAGGTGTAACCTTTTTCTTGGTTTAAACGCACGATGGCTTCGCCAATTTCCCGCAGTAGGGAGCGGTTAACGCCAGCGCCTACTTCGTCTAGTAGCACGACTTTGGCATCCACCATCATGGTGCGGCCCAATTCAAGTAGCTTCTTTTGGCCTCCCGAAAGATTGCCGGCCAATTCTTGAGCGACATGGCCCAAGTTTAGGAAGTCGATCACTTCCATGGCCTTTTCACGCACTTTGGTTTCTTGTTCTCGCACCACAGAGGGGCGGAACCAAGCGTCCATAAGGTTTTCGCCGGCTTGCTGTGACGGCACCATCATGAGGTTTTCTAACACCGTTAAGGTGCCGAATTCGTGGGCGATTTGGAATGTGCGTAATAAACCTTTATGAAATAATTCATAGGGCGGTACACCGGTGACATCTTCGCCGTCGAGGTAAATGTGCCCCGAGGTTGGCGTTAAGTTTCCAGCAATCATGTTAAAAAGAGTGGTTTTACCAGCCCCGTTAGGGCCGATGAGCCCGGTGATGGAGCCTTTGGCGATTTCGATGGAGGCGTTATTGACGGCATGTACGCCACCAAAACGTTTACTCACTGATTCGACTTTGATCATGTGTGATCCCGTTGTCTGCAGAGCGTCTAGGTTGGGCCATTAAGCGGGTAAGCGAATAGACCAACACGTATCGTTATTTTAATTATGGTTAGTTGCAATAAAACCGACACAGGGGCCGGCTTTATATTGGCGCAATTATACGGATTAACTATAGACAGGAAAAGCCGGTACTGCCGAAAAATTGCTGCAATGACAAAATTACGATAGTTAGCGTCGCGCAGGCACAGTTTATGAACCGAAGTTGAGCCCTGTTGACAGGTTTATACGCCACTTGATAGCTGACTTCGGCAAGCCTATGGCTGTAGGCACGAGTAATACCAGTGGTGGCGGGTCTAATGTTGGTGATAACATGGTGCCTTACGAGTGATGTGAAGCAAATTATGATTAACCAAAAAACGGCTCAAAAAGCCTTGGTTTTAGTAGCTGTTATTGCCTGGTGCGGGGTCTTATTACAGTTGTATATTTCTTTGTCTAATGCGGTGATAGACGGCAGGGGTATTATTAATGGTTTTGTCAGGTATTTTGCTTACTTCACCATACTGACCAATATATTTGTAGCCTTGGTGGCTACCTCACCACCCTTTTTTAAGCAATCAAAATTGGGCCGATGGTTTTCAACACCTGTGGTGACGGGGTGTGCGGTAACGGCGATACTATTTGTTGGCTTGGCCTATCACGTGTTATTACGCCATGTTTGGCACCCCGAAGGCTTACAGTTGGTTGCGGATTACCTATTGCACTATATTACGCCGGCTAGTTTGGTATTGTTTTGGATTGTGTTTCCGCCTATACAGCCGTTACATAAACTGGATCCCGTTCGCTGGGCCATATACCCGCTGGGGTATTTTGTGTATGTGTTAATTCGGGGTGTGCTGGGCGACACTTACCCCTATTATTTTATCAATGTGGCCGAAATTGGTTATGGCCAAACCATTATTAATGCCCTGGCGCTGTGTATGGTCTACGTGATCTTGGGTAGTTTAGTATTGGCGCTAACAAAATATAGACAGGCACAAAAATTATGAGTAACGACCAACCCCGAAATCCGCTACACGGTGTAAAACTTGAGCAAGTGGTAACCGACCTGGTGGACACATTCGGCTGGGAAACGCTTGCAGAACAGGTCAATATCAACTGCTTTCGATCTAACCCTACGGTCAAGTCTAGCCTCAAGTTTTTGCGTAAAACCCAATGGGCTAGAGATAAAGTAGAGTCGCTTTATGTGTATGCCATTGTCCGTGGCAAACCCCTTAAACCACAGTTTAATACGTCCTCTCGAGGACCTGCTGAGCCCTCAGTTGCAGCCACACCCAAACCGAGTACAGACAACAGTCATATATGGAAAACCCCCAGTTAGCTGTTTCAGTAAACCTCAGCTAGCTCATTACCAAATCGTAAACAATGATCTAGTAAACGCTGTATGTCGTTGGATTGCGTGTCATCATTGGCCAGTATGAGTCGAATGCCAGTTTTGCCTTGGTAGTTGGCGTAATCAACGTAGGCGCACCCATGGGCTTGCATGCGTTTACACAAACCAATGTTCAATTGCCTCAGCTGTGCTTCAGTCATGGCCGTGGCTGGGCGGTATTGAAATAACACGTTGAGGTATACTGCTGGGCCAATCATGTGCAAGTGCTCAGAGGTGTTAATGGCGTCTACACAGTGTTGCTTTAATGCCTGTAAGCGGTTTACCTTGTCTGCAAAGCCGTTGCTGCCAATGGCTTTCCAGCTTAACCACACTTTTAATGCATCCGCTCTGCGGCCACATTGAATGGATTTTTGGCCTAGATTGTAAGCCGCGTTTTCATCACTGTGGAATAAATAGTCACCGCCACCACCGCCGCAGGCTTGTTCTAACATGCCTTGATGGCGCGTTAAAACAACCGCCGCGGTTATGGGTACGTTCATGAGTTTGTGGGCATCCCAGGTAAAAGAATCGGCTAGCTCACTGCCTTGGAGTAAGTGGCGATGCTGTTCAGAAAATAACACAGGAGCGCCCCAAGCGCCGTCTATATGTAACCAAATATTATGTTGGTCGGCGATGACCCGGCACTCAGCGACCGGGTCAAACGCGCCCAACACCGTTGTGCCTGCGGTGAGGCCAATAAAAAATGGCAGATGGCCTTGCTTAAGGCTGGCTTCAATGGCCATGGCGAGGGCTTGGGGGCATAACCTACCCTGGTCGTCTGAGGCTATCGCAATAAGGTTGTTGGTGCCGATACCGAGCAGATTGGCGGCTTTTTGGGCCGAATAATGGGCCTGGTCAGATACAAAGGCCACTAAGGTTTGGTCCGTTAAACCTTTGGCTTTTATGTCTGGCACAGCGCGGTGGCGTGCCATCATCATAGCGATGAGGTTGGCTTGGCTACCGCCGGATACCATGACACCGTCTCCGGTTTGGCTGCTTGAAGTAAAACCCACCAAGCGGTTCCATTGATCGATGAGTTCCAGCTCCATTAAGGTGGCCACCGGGCTCACTTGAAAGGTATGCATGTTGGCGTTGCCTAAACTGGCTACCCAGTCACCAAGCAAGGCGGGGTTGTTGCGGCCAGAATAAAGCAGTTTAAAAAAGTCGACCTGCGCACTGTCCGGCTGAAACCTTAAATACTGTCCCGCGGCCTGTTTTAAGTCTTCTAGCTCTGCACCGTCGGCGCCTAGGCTGACATCGACAATTTGTTGCAATTGTGAAGCCGACATAGGTTCACTTACGGCACGGTTTTGTTGGCAGTGTTGCAATGTAAGTTGTTGGAATAGGTCGAGGTATTGTTGCACTGAAAGTCCTTTATAAAAGCGATGATCGTTGTAGGATTAGGGCGTTTGTGGTACTTTTCCGCCATACAAACCCGTACCCATATTTAGGTTTTCCCATGACATCATCAACCACTTCAACCGACAAAAACGCCCTACCGAGCTTTGAAAAGCATGGCAAAGTGTCGGTTTGGTGTTCTACACTCAGTTACGACACCATACCCGATAGTTATTTTGCAGAAGATGAGCAAGGCCAAGATGCTTGGGCACGGAACTTCAACATTAATCAATACGACCATGAAAACATGGAGACCAATGGTGTGGCAAGTGGCACGGCATTGGTGAAACGTATTATTGAAGAGTGTTCCTATTCCAGTGGTTATGGTGATGGCGTTATTCACAAAATAAACAAGATGGGGCATTCAGAAGTGAGCTGGATTATCTTGTTATTTGATTTT
The DNA here is from genome assembly GCA_003523085.1 of Oceanospirillaceae bacterium. Taxonomy (GTDB): domain Bacteria; phylum Pseudomonadota; class Gammaproteobacteria; order Pseudomonadales; family Balneatricaceae; genus Njordibacter. The sequence continues at coordinate 8,085 of DPHD01000001.1, forward strand.
GAATACCGCAATAAAATCACCAAAATTCATGAGGACGACTATGTGCAATACGTGGGTTCGTTTGTCTATGACATGGATGCCATTACTCTTGCAGAACAAGATCAACTTGAAGCAGAACGAGAAGAAAAGCTGCGTGTAGAAGCCCAGATGGCGTTAGATATTGCTGCAGCGGCCGAACTAGAAGCCAATCCAGCGCCCGCCATCGCTGAGCCAGAAGCGCCTACAGTGGCGCCCAAAAGCAACAACCCTTGGCTTAAATAACGGTCATTCTGACGAACACAGCGGTCATTCTGACGAAGGTCAGAATCTAGATACCGGCCTGCGCCGGTATGACGAAAATAGCGGTCATTCTGACGAAGGTCAGAATCTAGATACCGGCCTACGCCGGTATGACGAAAAT
>DPHD01000001.1:8719-16728 GCA_003523085.1 Oceanospirillaceae bacterium
CGGAAATCCTACGCCGGTATGACGAGAAGCCTACGCCGGTATGACGGTAAGATAACGCTGGTAGAGTGGCGCTTAGCTCAGCTGAAGGGATTTTCTTTTCTGGTGCGCCAAAATATATAAGAATTCAAGCAGAATGGTAGCGCCGGCGAGAGCCGTGATGTCTGCATGATCATAGGCAGGGTTCACTTCCACCAGATCAAAACCTACGATATTAACGTCTTTTAAACCACGAATGATTTTTAACGCTTTGTCGGTGGTTAACCCGCCAACTACCGGGGTACCAGTGCCGGGCGCGTAGGCTGGGTCTAGGCAGTCGATATCAAAGGTAAGATAGACCGGTAAATCGCCTACCCGTTTGATGATAGAGGCCACAATTTCATCGGCACTCAAATCGTTGACAGTGGCGGCATCAAGTACTGCGAATTCATGGTCTTCTGGTCGATACTCAGTACGAATGCCCACCTGTATAGAATGCTCAGTATCAATTAAACCTTGTTTAGGCGCGTGGTAAAACATACTGCCATGGTCAATTTCGGTGTCGTTAGGGTAGGTGTCCGTATGGGCATCAAAATGGATTAACGCCATTTTACCGTAGTGCTTAGCGTGGGCGCGAATCAAGGGCAAGGCCACATAATGGTCACCACCAATACTCAGCATTCGCGTGCCAGAAGAGATAATGGCCTGGGCATGCTGTTCAATTTCACGGTTCAAGTCATCGGGGTTGCCGGGGATAAAATCTAAATCGCCGTAATCAGCCACCTTAAGGTATTTAAAGGCGTCAAAAGACCACGGCCAGCGCCTGCCTTCCCAACCCACGTTGCTACTGGCTTGGCGTACCGCCGTTGGACCAGAACGTGTGCCCGCACGGCCCGTAGTCGCAAGGTCAAACGGTAAACCCACTATGGCAGCGTCAAAATCTTGGCTCATGTCGCGTGTCAGTGGGCGCGCCAAAAAGCTAAACTGGTTGGCGTACATAGATACGATTACAGGATCACCGATGAGTTTGTTTTTGGCCATGGGGCAGCTGTCTCTGTTTTGGTGTGTTCGGAATAATGAACACTATGGCTAATCTAAGGCCATAATGCAAGAACCGATTTTTTGCTCAATAAGGCTATGGGAATTTGATGTCTTCTGGTACCGATTTGTGTATAAATAAAATTAATGATCTTATTTGAATTATTGATTTTACTAATGTCTATGTAAAAATTAGAATGCACTCGTTTCCTGTACCGCCTAGGCCATGCTCTAGCTGGTCCGTATATTAATCACTAACTGTGTAACCAATAGGTGAATGCCATGCAAGACTTTAGCCCAACCAACATGCCGCGTACCATCGAAATTCCAAATGGCCAAAAAGTGGTTGCCACTTTTTCTAAGCAAGAGCTAAGCAACCGTCTTGCCAAATTACGTGCACATATGGCCTCAGCCAATGTGGATGCCGTGGTGATGACGTCTTACCACAACATTAACTACTTCTCAGACTTTGTATATTGCCGCTTTGGCCGCGACTACGGTTTGGTAGTCACGCAAGATAACTTCACCACAGTCACGGCTAACATCGACGGTGGTCAACCATTCCGTCGTAACCAGTTGGGCGATAACGTGGTTTACACCGATTGGCAAAAAGGTAACTTCTTTGTTGCGGTTAAAAACCTCATTAAGCCTGGCAGCCGTGTAGCCGTTGAATACGATCACATGCCGCTAGCGACCATGGAAATCATGAAGCAAACTTTGCCTGGTTCTGAATTTACAGACATTGGCGTGCCAACCATGCAAATGCGCATGATCAAGTCTGCCGAAGAAATTGCAGTCATTAAGCACGGCTCACGTATTGGTGACATTGGTGGCGCAGCCATTCGTGATGCGATTGCCGTAGGTGTGCCTGAGTACGAAGTGGCCATGGCTGGTACTCAAGCCATGATCCGCGAAATTGCTAAGACTTTCCCAGACGGCGAGTTAATGGATACTTGGGTTTGGTTCCAGTCTGGCTTAAACACCGACGGTGCTCACAACCCTGTCACTAGCCGCAAAATTGAAGCAGGCGACATCTTAAGTCTTAACTGCTTCCCTATGATTGCAGGTTACTACACGGCTCTTGAGCGCACCTTGTTCTCTGAACACGCTAGCGATCGCCATTTAGAGTTGTGGGAAATCAACTGTAAGGTACATCGCCGTGGTCTTGAGCTTGTTAAACCAGGCATCAAGTGCAGTGATGTTGCCCATGAGTTGAACGAAATCTTTGCCGAGCACGATGTATTGCAACACCGCACCTTTGGTTACGGCCACTCGTTCGGTACTTTGAGCCACTACTACGGCCGCGAAGCCGGTCTTGAGTTCCGCGAAGACGTAGACACAGTACTTGAGCCAGGCATGGTGGTTTCAATCGAGCCCATGATCATGTTGCCAGAAGGCATGGCTGGTGCCGGCGGATACCGCGAGCACGACATTCTTGTGGTGGGTGAAGAAGGCGCGGAGAACATCACTAAGTTCCCATTCGGCCCAGAGCACAACATCATTAAGGGTTAATACGGGTTCCAACAAGGCGTTAATAAAAAGCCAGCTCTTTGTTTTCAAGGGGCTGGCTTTTTTGTGTGTGCCATAAAAGGTGACAAAATGATTTGTAGTAAATAGGTAATGGGTAATGCTAGTATTACCATTATGGCGAATAAAAGGTGGATGTTTGATGCAAACAGCAACCAGTAAACTCACAAAAAAATACCAAGCAACGGTGCCGGAGCCGGTGAGGCAAATGTTGAACCTGAAGGCTGGGGACGCTGTTGCGTTCGATGTCAGCGAAGACGGGGTCCGTATTCGTAAAGCACAACCGTTAGACTTGGCCTTTGCTCGCAGTGTTCAAGAAACACTTGTGGAGTGGTCTTCTGCAGCGGATGAAGAAGCTTATCGTGACTTATGAAGCCTACGATCTGGTAGTGGTACCTTTCCCTTTCACTGACAGTACATCCAGCAAGCGCCGACCCGCTTTGGTGTTGTCCAGTCACCACAGCTTCAACAGTAAGGTTGGCCATTCTGTGCTGGCCATGGTGACCAGTGCAAAAAATTCAAGTTGGGCATTAGACTGTGCAATTAATGACTTAGATGAAGCTGGATTATCTAGCCCGTCGATTGTTCGGATGAAATTATTCACCATAGATGTCAGGCTGATTATCAGTAAAATAGGTCACTTAAGTCTAGCAGACAAATCGTCCGTTAGTGGTTCGTTACAGAAATTATTAACCCATGATATCTAAGGTATTGTTTAAATGATCAAAAATATTGCCCTCAGCCTACTTATCATCAGTGGTGGATTAATGCTGGTTGAAAGAGCCACGATGCTGGTATCTGACTTGTCGGCTAAAGCCTATTGCGGAGACACTTATCTACAGCTGGTCGATGGCGTGATGGGCAGTGCTTCTTGTGGTTTTGGTTGGGACATTTACCTCACCATTGGCCTGTTTAGCACCATGTTTATTGGCATGTTTTTGTTTTTGTTTGGGCAAGGTAAAGGGCCTGATCAAGAGTAGCGGCTTATAACCGTTTTTCTAGCATTGCCACACTTATTTTTTTACCCAACTTTGTGCCCACCTCGTTAAGTAGACCTACTTGTTCAAAACCTAGTTTTTTATGTAATCCAATAGACACGTCATTTGGCAGGGCAATGACAGCATACAAGCGGTGTAGTCCAGTCTCGGCTAGGTTAAGCAGTAGCTGGTCGTACAAGGCCGTGCCTATGCCTTTGGTTTGTAGCTGGTGGTGAGCATATATGGTCACTTCTGCAGACTTGTCGTAGGCCGCTTTGGCACGAAATTGCCCCGTGTAAACAAAGGCCCGCACCTGCCCATCCACTTCTGCAACCCACAGTTGATAGCTTTTACCATTAAATTGACTAAACCAGGCCAAGCGTTTTTGGGCTGACCAAGGTTCGATGTCAAAGGTAATGTGAGTGTGCTGCACATAATGGTTGTAAATGTCATTGATGCTGGCTAAGTCGGCCTCTATTGCAGGCCGTATTAATAAGTTACTCATAAGCCAACCTCGATTAGATTTTTGCCGCCAAGGCTCTAGCTGCGGCGCCATGTTGTTGCAACAAAGGCCCTACATCTAAGCCTTCTATAGCGCCGTGTTTTACCCGCCATTGACCGCCGACCATCACATGCTCAGCCTTGTGGGCACCACACAGTAATAGGGCTGCCAATGGGTCGTGGCTACCACTAAAACGCATTTCATCAAGTTTGAATAGAGCAATGTCGGCTTGTTTTCCGACTTCTAATGAGCCGATATCAGACCGGCCTAACATCTTGGCGCTGCCTTGGGTGGCCCAGCGATAGGTATCAAAATGACTGACTTGCGCACCGTACTTTAAACGCTGTAAATACAGGGCTTGGCGTACTTCTTGGATCATGTTGGAGCCATCATTAGAGGCCGACCCATCAACCCCTAAGCCTACAGGGCAGCCTGCGGCTTCTAACTCTTGTACCGGTGCCATGCCAGAGGCCAGCATCATGTTAGACGTGGGGCAGTGGCAAATGCCCGTGCCCGCCGCACCTAAACGCTGGATTTCATCGGTATTAAAATGGATGCCGTGAGCTAACCATGTTTGTGGACCTAGCCAACCTACGCTGTCAAGGTAATCGACTGTGCGTAACCCAAAACGTTGTAAACAAAAGTTCTCTTCGTCCATGGTTTCTGCTAAATGCGTATGTAACATCACCTTGTGTTGTGCCGCTAGAGTGGCGGAATTGCGCATGAGTTCTGGCGTTACAGAAAACGGCGAGCAGGGCGCCAAAGCCACCTGCATCATACTGCCTTCGCTGGCATCGTGGTAACGTTTAATGACTCGTTCGCTGTCGGCCAAAATAGTGTCTTCGTGCTGCACTGTACTTTGCGGGGGTAAGCCGCCATCTTCTACCCCTAAGCTCATGGAACCGCGGGTCATGGTCATACGTAGGCCCATGCTGGCGGCGGCCTCAGCTTGAATATCCATGGCGTCGGTGAGCGCGTTAGGGAAGAGGTAGTGATGATCGGCAGCCGTGGTGCAGCCAGACAACAATAGCTCCGCCAAGGCCAAACGTGTAGCTTGATAGAGCATGTCTGGCTCTAGGCCTGCCCACACGGGGTAGAGGCTGGTGAGCCAGCCAAATAGCGGTTTGTTGAGGGCCTGGGGGAGAGCCCGAGTAAGGGTTTGATAAAAATGGTGATGGCCGTTGATTAATCCAGGTAATATCACTAACTCGCTGCAGTCCATGACCTCATCATAGGCACCATGCGGTTGTTGGCCATGGGCCACCAACTCAATAATTTTTTGATCTTGAACGACCACCCCTCCGGCCGCACTATCAGCCAATATAGCGAGGGGGTTTTTTAGCCAAATTACGGTAGATGACGTCATAAAGTAGAGGGCCTCAAAGGAGTCTAAAACGATTAAATTGTCTGGATTGTATCAATTAGTTGATCGTTTAGACAGGTTTTGGTGTTGTGCGTGGCAAAGGCGTGGGACTTGCCTCGTAATCCTTGCGCTAGATCAATAAGGCTAGGCATTAATTCATTTATGCTACTACTCAAAGTGAATGTATTTACAGGAGTATCGGCATGTTTGGATTAGATTCCTATAGTTTATCTGTGTTATGGCCCAGTGTGTTTGGTGTGGTATTAATTACTGTGGCCATGGTCTGGGGAAGCGTTAAAATGGTTCAACTTAGCATGATCGAACCTCAGCAAAAGTAGCTTGGCAGTATCAATGTAAAAGGGCACAATAACCTCCCTTTTAAATGTCATAGGTTATTGGCCCCATGCAGTTATTTGCCCACCGCGGTAGCAGTGATTTAGCCCCCGAAAACTCCATGGCCGCGTTTGAATTGGCCTTGGCTTCGGCTGCAGATGGCATTGAACTGGACGTACGCTTAATGTCGGGCCAAGTGGTGGTGATGCACGATGCTAGTGTAGATCGCACCACTAACGGTACCGGCCTTGTGAAACAGCTAGATCACCAACAGTGGCAACAGTTAGATGCAGGTGACGGTAATCCACCACCCACATTGAGGCAGGTGTTGGCGTTTGTTGCTGGCCGCTGTGAGGTGAATATTGAACTTAAATCAGATGATGTGGTGGCTCATGTAGAATCTGAGATAGGTTACGCGGTGCATCACTTTAATTTTGCAGTAGGCCAATTTTGTGTGTCGGCGTTTAATCATCGATTATTAGTGCCCCTTAAATACCGCTGGCCAGCGCTCCACATCGCACCGTTAATTGCTTCGTGTCCCGTAACTTTGGCTCAGTTTGCGGTCGATATGAATGCGCAAGCGGTGCATAGTCACACCGAGACGACGGATCAAGCTTTGGTTAATGATGTGCACGCCAAAGGGCTTCAAATTCGTGTTTATACGGTCAAAGAAGTGCACGATCTTAAGCGACTTGAGCAGTTGGGGGTTGATGCGGTGTTTGTCAATGATGTGGCATGGGCTAGGTCTGTGTTGAGCTCCCAGGCGTAGGGTGGGAACTCACAGGGCTCACTATAAGGCTATAGCGCTTTATTTTTCATGTGGCTCCAGCCAATGACCATCAGCAGTAACGCCAAAAACGGTAAGCTCATCAGGTTGATGGTTTTCCAGCTGGTGGCGCTTAGCACCCAACCCGCAGATAGCGCTGCGATAGCCTGAAAACCAAATACTAGGAAGTCGTTAAAGGCTTGCGCACGGTACTTTTCGGCTTCTTTATAGCTGGTGATTAGCAGCGCCGTGCCGCTTACAAATAAGAAATTCCAACCCACTCCGAGCATCACCAAGCTCAACCAATAGCCCGCAAAGGTTTGGCTGATTTGCCCCACAATAATGCATACAATCATGGCGGCGATGCCAAATGTCATAATGGTACGGTGGCCATAGTAACGGATTAATTTACCCACAAATAACGAAGGTAAAAACATACCCACAATGTGCCATTGAATCACCACGCCAGTGTCATGAATACTGTGGCCGTCCATAACGTGCATGCTTACCGGTGTCGCAGTCATTAGGAAGCTCATAAGTGCGTATGAGGTGGCCGCTGCCATTACTGCTAAGATAAAGTCGGGTTGTATAGCCAGCTCTTTAACCGACCTACCTTTGGGCTCGTTGATGTCTAGACTTTTCTCTGGCACGCGTAGCTTCGACAATATCAAAGCGGGCATAATTACCATTAACGAAAGCGCAATGTAAGACCCGACAAAGGCATGCTCTGGAAACCAGTCTTTGGCGTAGTTGGCTACATTGGGTCCCAAAAAAGCGCCCGCAATGCCGGCTAACAAAATAGCAGAAATGGCATTGGGTGCCACCTCGCTAGGTACGCTTTCGGCAGCGGCAAAGCGGTATTGCTGCACAAAGGCCATACTCACACCTAAGCTCAAACAGGCTAAGCAGTAGATCCAAAACAGCTCGTTCCAGATAGCTAGCGCACCCAAGAGCGCCGATGTTGCCGCTAAAACGGCGGCCCCCACAAAACCAAAACGACGTCCCATCTTACTCATTAACATGGCAGCAGGTATGGTTCCAGAGGCGGTGCCTACAATCATTGCTGCTACAGGTAAGGTTGCAAGCGCTAAGGAAGGCGCCAAAAGAGAGCCGACAATGCCCCCCAAAAATATGGTGACATTGGCGCCAGTAAAAGCGAATACCTGAGCTAAACACAGTAGCCATACGTTGCGAGTAAAGGATGAAAATGGCATATTAAATGATCTTAATATATTGAATGGGTGGTCATGTTAACTGATCTAAGCCGTTGGAACTAGGTGATATTTAACTAATGTGTGCTTGCGAGGGATAAATAGTCGTGTTAGTTTTAAACGTATGTTTAAAACAATATTAGTGACTAATGACCAATTCTACCATTGATCGTATTTTAGATGCTGCCGAAGTCGAATTTGCTGCCCACGGTTTTGTCGAAACCTCCCTGCGTACCATAACCACTAAAGCCAAAGTTAACTTGGCAGCGGTTAATTATCACTTTGGCTCTAAAAAAGGCTTGATCCAAGCGGTAAC
>DPHD01000001.1:16953-20587 GCA_003523085.1 Oceanospirillaceae bacterium
AAGCAATCCGTGCAGGAACCCAGTAAGCAACAAGAACTGCAAGCGTTGTTTAAAATTTTGGCACACTCTTGCCAGCATGTAGCGCAAAAAAACCATCACAGCCTGGCGGTGTTTGCACGTTTAATCAATATGGCCTATAGCCAATCGCAAGGCCACCTTCGTAAACACCTGACCCAACAATATGGCGCCTCATTTTTGTATTTTATGAAATTGTTACGCCAGTTCATGCCAGCGATGACCAACGAACAGTTTTTTTGGCGTTTTCATTACCTGTTAGGTACCTTAGTATTTGCCCTATCGAGTAGTGAGGCATTAGTAGCCATCTGTGAACGAGAATACCAAGAGAGTCGTCGTATTGACCAAATTATGTCGGACCTGGTGTTAGTTTTGGCCAGTGCTGCACAAGCGCCTATGACCGGAGATCAACCATTGTGAACACCTTAGATTCAATGCTTACAAGTGTAGGTATCAACACCTTTCAATCATTACTTTTGAGCAAGATCTTTTTGCTTGTGTTAGGTGTGTTGTTGTTCAATTTTGTTGTGCGTCAGTTGTTTGCTCGGCTAGCGGTGCAATTGGCAAAAACTGAGAACGAATGGGACGATGCGCTACTGGATGCCGCCAGAAAACCACTCGCTTGGGGCGTATGGGTGGTAGGTTTAGCGTGGGTAGTGACCACCGTGAGCCATGCTTTCGACACGGACACCTTGACCTTTGTCGGTAGTTTAAGAGACACCTTGTTAATTGTTTTAATGGCCTGGTCTTTGGTGCGTTTAATTAATGTGGTGGTGGCCATGCTGGCGCGCCCTGGCAAACACCGTGATGCGTGGGATAAAACCACAGTGGAAGCCATGGGTAAGTTGGTTAAAGCTGCGGTGTTAATTACCGCTATTTTGGCGCTGATGCAGCATTTTGGTTTTTCTATTTCAGGCGTGCTTGCGTTTGGTGGTGTGGGTGGCATTGCTATTGGTTTTGCTGCAAAAGATCTACTTTCAAATTTTTTTGGTGGCCTCATGATTTACATGGACCGCCAGTTTTCGGTGGGCGATTGGATTCGTTCGCCAGACAAAGAAATAGAGGGCACGGTGGAATATATAGGCTGGCGTATTACCCGAATTCGTACCTTTGATATGCGACCGCTGTATGTGCCTAATGCCACCTTTACCAATATTTCGGTGGAAAACCCGTCGCGGATGCAAAATCGGCGTTTTTACGAAACCTTTGGTTTACGTTATGAAGATCAAGACAAGGTGGCGGCCATCACCCAAGATGTGAAGACAATGCTGTTAGCGCATGCTGCCATTGATACCCAGCAGACCCTGATGGTGAATGTGAATACCTTTAACGCTCACAGCGTTGATTTTTTTGTTTACAGCTTCACAAAGACAACCAAATGGACTGAGTTTCACGAAATTAAACAGGAGTTGTTAGCCTTGATCGGGGCTATCGTCGCGCAACATGGCGCAGACTTTGCCTTTCCTACCCAAACCATACATATGCAAACCAGTACGCCGCCTCAGGTGGAAGGTAAGACATGAGCAGCCAACATTATATTTTTGGTTATGGCAGCTTAATAAGTAGCACCAGCAGGCGTATCACAGGCATCGCCGGTGACTCCATGGCTGTTAGGGTGAATGGCTTAGAGCGTACTTGGGTGGGTTGGCAAGGCACTGGTATGCGCGCCGTAGCCGCCTGGCCTAAACCGCAAGCCACTTGTAACGGTGTGTTGTTTCAGGTGCCAGAGTCTGAATTGGAAAAATTTGACGAACGTGAAACCCACTATGTTCGAGCGCAACTTGAGCAACACCAAATTGAATATTTAGACGATGGCCATAAGTTAGACCCTAGCAGTGTGGTGTGGGTTTATCTGTATGCCCACCAAGGCAATCACTTAAATGATGCGCCCATTGTGCAGTCCTACTTGGATGTTATTGTCTTGGGTTGTCAAGAAATTAACGCGACGTTTGCCAGTGAGTTTATTGAGCACACTCAAAATTGGGACCATTGGCATGACGACCGTCATGAGCCAGTCTACCCCCGGGCACAAGACCACAACCAAAGTCAGCAAATAGATCAGCTCTTGGCTCAGTGGGTGCCTCTGGCATTTACTCGGCGGGTGCTGGCTTCGTAAGGTCTACCAGCACGGTGGTGGGCTCGAGGTCGGCTTCAACAATGGGTTCTGCCGGTGTAAACGGAATTATTTTTACCAGTAGGATCAACTTTGGGTGGTCTAGGTAATGTAATTCGTTGCTGCGCATTTTGCGCCGTTGAATCAAGCTGAAACGGGTTTTAATCACCGGTATTAAACTCTGACCGGCACTGAGTAAGCTGTGCTTGGTAAGGTCGCTACTCGTACTCACGGTAGGGAATTGGTTGAGGTGGATGTTGCTATGGATATGCAAATATCGGCCTTTACTAAAACCTAAGCTGCCTTCCAATTGCTGGTGTCCACCCCACGCGTAACCGCCTTTAATATCAATCCAGTTAATGCGTTTGTTAGCATCAAGTATTTGGCGCCAGCTGTGGTGACTTAACACCTGAAGTTCACCCTTGTTTGAGAGTTTTCTAGCTTCTGCGTTGAGTATTTTTTGGTCGGCGGGCAAGTCTATAAATTCGGTGTTTTCCAATAGGTTGCGGTTGCCGTTTTGGTAATCAAAATCTGATAAGCGACGACCCGCGGGCCATTGGGCTAATGCCGGTTGCACATCGAAGTTTTCGAGGTGAGCGCTGGTCTCTGTACGCTGCGCTATAATGACCTCGATTTGATACCAAGTTTTGTCGTCAGCCGCCAAAACGAAGCTGCTGTTGCTGCACATGATGAGTGCTATTAAGGCTGGGGCTAGGGCCCGTGCGGCGTGTTGTTTAAGCATTATTTACTCAATTGTTTTATCAAATCTTCCATCCGTTGGAATCGGGTCTCAGTGTTTTCCATGGACAGGGTAAAGCGTAAGCTAGAACCCCCTTCAAAGCGGAAGTGCTTGGGTTGGGTTTGAACCAGCTTCACTAAGGTCATGGTATCAACTTGAGTATTGCTGCCAAACTCTATACGGCCACTACCGGCCGATGCTTCTATACGGGTTACACCAATGGCCTGAGCCTTTAATTTTAGACGATTTTGACGGAAAAGGTTTTTTATTTGCTCCGGTAACAAACCAAACCGGTCGATCATTTCGACTTGTAGCTCTTTTAGCGCGGCATTATGCTCGGCATTGGCGATGCGCTGATACATCACTAAGCGATTGTGTACATCGGGCAAATAGGTGTCTGGAATCAAGGCAGGTAGGTGTAAGTTGACCTCGGTGCCACGTGACAGTGGTTGATCTAGGTTAGGGGTTTCGCCGCGTTTCATGGCTTCAACGGTTTCATTAAGCATGTCCATATATAGGCTAAAACCTATGCCCTGCATCTGGCCACTTTGCTCTTCGCCCAATAACTCACCGGCGCCACGAATCTCTAAATCATGACTAGCTAGAGTGAAACCAGCGCCCAAGTCGGCAGTGGCTTCAATGGCTTCTAAACGTTTGTTGGCATCTTTACTCAACAGCTTGGGGTGCGGTGTCATTAAATAAGCATAGGCTTGATGGTGGGAGCGGCCCACGCGGCCCCTGAGTTGGTGTAATTGCGCTAAACCGAA
>DPHD01000001.1:20819-24119 GCA_003523085.1 Oceanospirillaceae bacterium
GAGCACACCAACACATTAGAGCGTTTGTGGTAAAAGTCGCCCATGACTTGTTCTAGCTGACGTTCGCGCATTTGTCCATGGGCCACGCTCACTCGTGCTTCGGGCACAAGTTCGCGTAGTTTATCGGCACTGTTTTCTATGGTTTTAACTTCGTTGTGCAAAAAGTACACCTGACCACCACGCAGAAGCTCTCGTAGAATGGCTTCTTTAACCATTTTTTTATCGTCTTGGCGCACAAAGGTTTTAATCGAAATACGCTTAGCGGGAGGGGTGGCAATAATCGACAGATCCCGCATGCCTGCCATGGACATATTTAAGGTGCGGGGGATTGGGGTTGCCGTCAAGGTGAGTATATCAACCTCGGAGCGCAGTTTTTTAAACGACTCTTTTTGTTGCACACCAAAGCGGTGTTCTTCGTCAATAATCAATAAACCTAAGCGATTAAACTTGAGTTTGCCCTGCAATATTTTGTGGGTGCCCACCAAAATATCCAGTTTGCCATCTTCCGCTTGAGTCATGGTCTTGTTTTGTTCAGCGGTGGTTTGAAAACGGCTCATAACCGCAACGTTAACCGGCCAGTTAGCAAACCGGTCGCGCAAAGTTTCGTAGTGTTGTTGGGCGAGTAGGGTGGTGGGTACTAATAAAGCCACTTGTTTACCACCATTGACAGCCATAAAGGCGGCACGCATGGCCACTTCGGTTTTACCAAAGCCTACGTCGCCACACACCAGCCGGTCCATAGGTTGGTCGGCCATCATATCGCGCAGTACCATTTTAATGGCTTGTTCTTGGTCTGGTGTTTCTTCAAATGGGAAGGCGTCACAAAAGGCTTGATAGCTGTCGTCGGGCTTGGGGAAGGCATAGCCATCACGGGCTTCGCGTAAGGCGTAAATGTGTAGCAATTCGGCAGCCGTGTCTTTGATTTTTTCCGCGGCTTTACGTTTGGCTTTGGTCCATTGTTCGCCACCTAACTTATGTAAGGGTGCATTTTCGCCGCCCGAGTAACGCGACAACAGCTCGATGCCAGATACGGGCACATAGAGTGTGGCTTCATTGGCATAGAGCAATACCAAAAACTCTGCATCTTGGCCGTCGATGCTCAAACTCTGTAAACCATTATAACGGCCGACGCCATGGTCTTGGTGCACTACGGCATTACCAATGCTGAGTTCTGCAAGGTCGTGAATGGCGGTGTTGGGGTTTTCTGTGGCTTTATCACGGCGCCGGCGTTGTAGCACTTTTTGGCCGAATAGCTGGGCTTCACAGATCACCAATAATTTGTGTTCAGGCAGATTCATGCCCTGCTCTAAGGGGGCGACACAAATGGCGAATTCATGGTCTTGGGTAATAAAATCGGGCCAGTTTTCTACATCTTTAGGCGCTTGAGGTAACCCTTTAAAGAGTTCTGTTAAGGCTTCTTTGCGGCCGGCAGATTCGGCGCATATCAACACCTTTTGCTGTGCTCCCTCGAACACCGTTTGTAAGGCGATCAGGGGTTTTGCAAGTTGGCTATTAATCGCTACCTGAGGGTTTTGCGCGCCACCTAAATTATACTGGCCTTTGTTGGTTTCTGGCTCAGCAAGGGCGCCGCTTTGTAGGTCGATATTAGGGAACTGTTTGAGGCCGTAAAACATTTCATCGGTGTACAAGAACAGCTGCTTAGGTTCAAGTAGCGGTCGTTCAATGTCGTGGCCATAGTCTTCAAAACGAGCCTCGATATCGCGCCAAAAATGGTGGGCTTGGGCCTCGATATCACCTTGTTTAATCACCAAGGCCGTGGCCGGTAAATAATCCAGCAAGGTGGACATGCTGTTAAAAAACAGCGGGATGTAATATTCAATACCGGCAGGTGCAAAACCTTGGCTTACGTCTTGATACACAGGACAGGCTTTGGGGTCTAAATCAAATTGGCTGGTAAAACTTTGCCTAAAATGGCTTATGGCGGCGTCGGTTAGGGGAAATTCGCGCGCTGGCAATAAATTGAATTCGGTAATCAAGGCTGTGGTGCGCTGGGTGTCGGCATCAAAATAACGCAGGCTCTCAATTTCATCGTCAAACAACTCGATGCGTAATGGGGCATGGCTACCCATGGGGTAGAGGTCAATCAAACCGCCACGCAAGGCGTATTCACCGGCTTGAGATACAGTTTCTGTGAGTAGGTATCCAGCTTGATCTAAGCGTTGCCTAAATTGAGACTGGGGTAATTCTTGTCCCGTGGTGAGGGTGAAACTGTTACCGGCCAGGTAGTTCATGGGCGGTAAGCGGTGTAGTAGGGTGGCTACGGGTACAATTACTACACCTTGTTGCAGGTGGGTGATTTGATTGAGGGTGCTAATACGTTCTGAAACGATGTCAGGGTGAGCCGAAAAGCTGTCGTAGGGCAAAATTTCCCAATCGGGCAAGGTGAGGCAGTCAAGGCCGGTGTCTGCTAAGAAAAAATCGAGCTCAAGCCGCAACTTGAGCGCAGCGTCAGTGTCTTTAACTAGGGCTAATACGGGGCCTGGGTGTTGTTGAGCCGTGTTGGCGATGGCCAGGGCAGAGGCTGCGCCATGGGTTTGGCCCCAGGTAGACTTGTGACCAATGTTGGAGGGTATAGAGGCGTTTTTGACTAACACGCAAGGTTCCTGTGTGGCTAAAAAGGCAGATGAATTAAACCCGGTTATTCTAGTGCTTTATTGAGTCGGTTGCACTGTTTGCTGTAGTTTTATGTGACTTCTCTAATGGGTATTATTGGTTTGGTTGATGCAGGATATAAGCCAAACTAAGTTTGCGTATAGTGGCTATATCTACGATAATACGGATAAGTAAAAGGTTAAACACCTGAACCGCAACCAAGCCGTTTTTATACGGTGAACAAAGGGACTCACTGTGAGCCAAGAACAAGTGTTTTCNNTGCGCCATGGGTTTGGCCCCAGGTGGATTTTTGGCCGATTTTAGAAGGTAACGAAGAGCTGGGTAATAACACGCAATGAGTCCCGGGAGGCTGGCCGTAATGGCGAAAAAGTACTCCGCTATTGTAGTGTCATCTGTTTTAACTTGCACCCTAAGCCACAATATTAGATTACAAATAAATATGGTGGGGCTATTTTTTTGGTGGATCACCATATTGGGCAAAGGCTTTTCGGTTTTTGCTGTGAATATAGTCAGCAACCTTGATAGGCCCGTACTTAGGTTGGTCTTGTGCAAATTTCTTAAAGTCTCGGCTGTCGATAGTAGCATCAGCGTCAGGGTCGAAAAATATAGGCATTGAGAAACGCTCATTGGCCGAACGGTTAATAACACGGTGAGAGTTTGAGGCTA
>DPHD01000001.1:24356-32797 GCA_003523085.1 Oceanospirillaceae bacterium
ACCCATGCTTGGTCTTTGTTTAACACCTGTAAACCACCGTTATTGTCTTGAAACAGTAAGGTAATAACTCCAAAATCTGTATGTGCGGCAGCACCGAAGCGTTGCTCTGCTTCGTCCTGTTGGCTAGAACGTGGGTAATAAACCAATTGGCTGCGGCCTAAAGGGCTGGTATAGCGCTGAGTGAAAAAGCCTGGCGACTCGCCTAAACCCACGGCAATCACTTTAAGTACGGCTTGGCCCAGTGTGCATACGGCATCGTAGTATGCCACTAGGCTCGGCTTTAATTCTGGCATGGCCTGTGGCCACAAATTGTGGGTAATTAGTGGAATTTGAGACCGTTTAGCCCACATGTCAGATGACCAAACTTCTGGGCCGGTAAAAAATATTTCCTTCAAATCGTGAGTTTTTGCGCCCTCTAAGGTCGCCATTTTGGGCCCCAGCCAACCCCTTTGTTTGGTGTTGACGGCCACTTGGGATTTTTCTGCTTGGCTTAAGTTAAAAAATCGCTTAGAAGCCTCAAAAGCACGTTGCATGATTTGCGGATCAATAGCATGGTTTTTAATATAGAAAAACCCGGTGTTTAGAGCCGCGGCTATCAGTGGCTTAGCAACTGCTTCGATGTCCCCCCGCAATAAAAGCGGAGCAAAGTCGATCACAGGTATGTCGTCAGCGGACAGAGGTTTAGCTGTTGCATAGTTATGGTCCATAGTTACCACCCAAAGTTATGATCCATCAGGTACCTCTCCGCAGTAAGCTATCGAGCGCGTACATTTTCCGGTAACCAAGTTGCTAATTCAGGCCATGCCACAAGAATAACTATCATTAACATCATCAATCCAACCATCGGTAAAGCGGTCTTCGAGATGTAAGATATTTCGTGTTTGGTCATGCCTTGCAAGACAAACAGGTTAAAACCAATAGGAGGGGTAACTTGGGCCATCTCTACCACCACAACAATGAAAATACCAAACCACAATACGTCGATACCGGCTTGTCGAATCATTGGCTCCACAATGGCCATAGTGAGTACTACCGAAGATATACCATCAAGGAACATACCTAAAATGACATAAAAAACCGTTAACGCCATAATCAATACCAGCGGAGATAAATTCAATTCATCGATAAACTCAGCCAACGCTAGGGGAATGCCAGTGAAACCCATCGACAAGGATAAGAAGGCTGCTCCCATAAGAATTAAAGCAATCATGGCTGAAGTGCGGGTAGCCCCAAGTAGACTCGAAACAAAGGCATTCCAGGTGAGGGACTTTTGTGCCGCGGCTAAGGCCAAAGAACCTAGTACACCTACGGCTGCAGCTTCAGTCGCAGTAGCGTAACCCATGTACATAGACCCAATAACCACAGTTACTAACAGCATCACAGGCACTAAAAAACGGCTGGTAATGAGCATGTCAATGAGGCTCATGGGGGGTTCTGGATCCGGGCGAGGACCTTTGCTAAAAAAGTGCCAGAGTATAATATAGCTCATAAACAAACCGGCCAGCACTAAGCCTGGAAAAATCCCAGCCATAAATAATTTGGTAATGGATTCATTAATGGTCACGCCATATACGATCAAGGTTAATGACGGTGGAATCATCAGGCCTAAAGTGGCGGCGCCGGCTAAGGTGCCAATGATCATGTGTTCAGGATAGTTTCTAGCCCGCAGCTCAGGAATTGACATTTTTCCTACCGTGGTTAGCGTGGCGGCCGAAGAGCCAGACACCGCAGCAAAAATGGTACAACCTACGATGTTGGTGTGTAGCAGGCCACCAGGTAACCAGCGCAGCCAAGGGGCTAGCCCTTTAAACATGTCTTGCGACAGGCGAGTGCGATATAAAATTTCGCCCATCCATATAAATAAAGGTAAGGCGGTTAGAGTCCAACTGGAGGCTCCTGTCCAAATGGTGGTAATCATGGCATCACCTGCAGGGCGTACGGTGAACAGCTCCATACCCACCCAAGCAACTCCCATCAGGGCTAAGCCTATCCATACGGAACCGCCTAGCAAAGTGAACAATACCAATAAAAATATACCTACAGCGTAGAGTTCGTTCATTGTATCGACTCCAACTTTATTTGCGA
This sequence comes from Oceanospirillaceae bacterium, assembly GCA_003523085.1. Lineage (GTDB taxonomy): Bacteria > Pseudomonadota > Gammaproteobacteria > Pseudomonadales > Balneatricaceae > Njordibacter. Next base: position 26,442 of record DPHD01000001.1, read on the forward strand.
TTCTTTAACGACTAACAACCTAATTAAATGGTCCCACAGGGCAATGGCTAATAGAGTAGATCCTATAGACATGGCAATTTGTGGGAGCCACATTGGAGTGTACACCCAGATATCACCGCTTTGACTCCAGATTTCTTTCCAGCTTGATGGCCAGGAACCCAGCATAGAAACACTATTTAGTAGCCACTGGGGGATTTGATCCTGGCCTTGGGTGGTGTCATTGAGCATGGCTGACATTAGATTGGTCTTGATGGCGTACCGTGCAAAATAGGTGGCGATGAGGGCAGCGATGTACATGGCCAGTACGTCAAGCCTATATTTTAACCAGTCATTCCAGTTTAATAGTACGGATACGCGAATGTGTGCGCCAGTAGTTAGGGCATAAGCCAAGGCAAAAAACGATGTGCAGGCCATGGCGTAGCCAGCAAATTCAGTCGATCCTGCAAAGGTGATGTTGCTCCAGCGGGCGATCATTTGAGCAACAATTAAAAGTAAAATTAATACCATAAAACAGGCTGAAATAGCGCCTGATAATTGATAGATTTTGTCCAGCCGGCGCCATACTGGTGCAAGCCAGCTTTGTGCTACTTGGGGCCTAAATAATGCGGCTAAGCATATGATCGAGGGTAGAACAAATAACCAACCCCACAAAGGTACGCCGAATACATCTGGCCAATCGTACATTGCATTCTCCCAAAAAGGAGCGGCGGGTTTCCCCGCCGCGTATTATTAACTAGCTTGGAATTATTGTGCGTTATAAGCGTCAAGGATAGCTTGACCGTCACTACCGACCTTAGCAACCCAATCTGACGTCATGCCAGCACCAATGGCTTTTAGCTCTGACAAAAATTCAGGGCCAGCATCTTCTACACTCATGCCGTTGGCTGCAAGTTGCTCAAAGTACCAGGTGGCCAATTGTTGAGATTTGGCAGAACATGCAGCGCCAGTTTCATCGGCGGCTTGCTGAACTTGTGCCTGGGTGCTTGCATCTAGGCCATTCCATACCGTCTTGTTAACCATGACATAGTTGCGTGGTAACCAAGCGTTAACTTTGTAATAGTGGGATAGGTGCTCCCACACTTTACGGTCATAACCAGTAGAGCCGGATGAAATAAAGGATTCAGCTACTCCTGTGGCTAAGGCTTGGCTTAGTTCGGCGGCTTCAATTTGTACCGGTGTCATGCCTAGGGCTTCGGCAAAGGTTGCGGTTGCGGTATTGTAAGAACGGAACTTGATGCCCTGAGTGTCGGCGCTAGATTTTACTTCTTTTTTGAAGTAGAAGCCCTGTCCTGGCCATGGGCAGGTGTATAGTGCCACTAAGTTTTGTTTGGCTAGTGCGCTGTTAACGAAAGGTTTTGCCGCGGCCCATAGCTTGTCTGCATCGGCGTAATTAGTGGCGATGAAGGGTAGGTTATCCCAGCCCAAAATAGGCAGTTCATTGGCATGGGCCGACATAAAGCGTTCGCCAATCGGTGCTTGTCCCGTTTGTACGGCGCGCTTGATTTCGCCACCTTTAAATAATGAGCCTCCAGCGTGAACTGTAATGTCCACCTCACCGCCGGTATAGTCCCTTACTTTGTCGGCAAATACTAAGCCCAACTCAGAATGAAAGTTACTTGAAGCATAAGCCATGGGCATGTCCCATTGCTCGGCAGCCAGCGCTGGCGTAGCAATGGCTGCTAACGCTGTGGTTGTTGCCAAAAACTTTTTGATTGTAGTCATAGTTAATTTCCTTTGCTTTTTTGTTGTTAGTGAGCTTCTTTAACGAAGCGGTTTGGTGAGTATAGGTTAACGTTTTCGGCTAGTCTTTCTCCGGCTATCATTTGTGCTAACAGCCAGCCGGTTTTTGGGCCGCTGGTTAAACCAACATGATGATGGCCAAAACCTAAAAAGACGCCAGGTTGGTGGGAGATTTCGCCAATAATAGGAATTGAATCTGCAGGTGCAGGTCGGTGGCCCATCCATTGGCTTTCATGGGACCAGGTTAATTCAGGTATTGCACGTTTAACGCTGTTGCGCAATAAATTAAAGGCTTTGGCAGAGGGCTTGGCTTCTAAGCCTCCAAATTCGACGATGCCGGCCAGCCGAATGCGACCTTGCATTGGGGTGATAACAAACTTGCTGCCAGCTACCATGACTGGGGATTTAGGCATGAAATTAGGTTGCCACAAGTCTAAGTGATAACCGCGTTCGCTTTCCAAGGGCACATCTACGCCTAGGTCTGCGGCCAGAGATTTAGACCAAGCGCCGGTAGCCAAAACCACGATGTCACAGGGGATTTCTTGGCCGTCAACCAGCACAGCTTCGACTGAGTTGCCCTGGCACACTACGTGTTCATATTTGCCTTTTATCCTCACGCCACCCTGGGCCAGCACATGTTGCTTTAAGGTTTGTAAATAAGCCCCTGGATCATTGATACGGGCGTGATGTTCCATTTTTGCTGCAAAATCTAAACTACCAGCAAAGCTGTCGTCATAATTAGTAAATTGCTCACCTTCGAGTTCACTCCATTCTATGCCATGCTTGGCCCTAAGAGACCAGCCAAAAGCATCGCTTTCAAAATGCTCGCGGTTATCATAAACATAAAGGTAGTCACTGGGTATGATGAACTTTTCCGCGCCAGTGCCTTGGGCTAAGGCGCGGTGTTGTTCAACGCTATCGGCAACTAAGGGCTGTATAGCCGCAGCCGTTAGAGCGCAGTCTTGGGTATTTGCGCGACTTAAATATTGCCATAACCAAGGTAGCATTTTGGGCAAATAACCCCACTTTAAAAACAAAGGTTGGGTGGCGCTAAATAACATGCGAGGTGCTTTAGTCAGTAGACCTGGGCTATTTATCGGCACCAAAGAACATGAGGCCAATACGCCGCCATTGCCATAGCTAGCGCACAGCTCTTGGTTCGATTTGTCGATTAAGGTGACTTTATAGCCTGCTCGCTGTAGCCAAATTGCAGTTGAAATACCAATGATGCCATTGCCAATGACAGCGACCTGTTTGGTTTTTGTAGTCAATGTGTTTTTCCTCAATGTATGCACTTAGTATCGTCAAGGCGTGATATCATTTCCAATACTATTTATTTTAATGTCTATAACTTAAAGTGATGAAGTTATGAATTTGCGTTTCCGCCAGCTACAAGCGTTCCATCGAATCGTTGAGTCAGGCACTGTTTCAGCGGCAGCTGAACAGTTGAATATTTCTCAACCCGGGGTATCTAATCTTCTAAGCCAGCTCGAACACACTTCTCAACTGAAATTGTTTAATCGTTGTAAAGGTCGTTTGGTACCAACCAATGAAGGTATGGTGTTGTATCACGAAGTTGACACCTTGGTGCGAGGATTGGCCCATGTAGAGCAATCTATTGTTGACTTGCAAAATAAACAAACCAGTAAATTACAGCTAGCGTCTATCCACGCTTTTTCGTTTGGCTTTATGCAATCTCAGATCGCGCAATTCTCTCGCCAAAAACCGAACTTATCAGTGTCATATCAATCGAATTATTCTCAAAAAATACAAGAGTGGATCGACGTAGGTTTGTTTGAGATTGGGGTAAGTGAAATGCCCGTGTCTAGAGGCCTGTTTGACACCTCGGTGTATCAATTTGAAACCCTCTGTGTAATGCCCAGCGATCACCCGCTGGCTTACAACAAGGTGCTGACCCCGCAGCTATTGTCTGGTGAACCTTTTATCATCATGGGGCCGCAGCATATGGTGACACGGCGTACAAAAGAGGCATTTGAGCAAACTGGTGCTAAGTGGAACCCAGTGGTGCATACACATCTGCTTGCCAATAAGTTAAGTTTTGTGAAAGCGGGTATGGGCGTGGGTTTGGTTGATGTGATCTCGGTTGAAAACGACGCGTCAGATAAGTTTATTACACGACCTTTTTCACCTAAAATCACCTTAGACGTGGCGATCATTACCTCCAAAGGCAAACCACTATCTGCCGTTGGCCAGGCTTTCTTAGCCCAGCTTAAGTCCCATTTAGCGCCTTACAAGGTCAAGGAGTGATATTTACCATGCAAGCTACGATAGGTATTTTAATGCTCGACTCACAATTTCCACGCATTGTTGGTGATGTAGGTAACCCTGCAACCTGGGGGTTTACTGTGGATATTGAGGTGGTGGACAATGCTACACCCCATGCGGTAGTGCGCCAAGGGGATGATATGCTTGATGCTTTTATCGAAGCAGGGCAGCGGTTGGTGCAACGGGGTGTGTCAGGTATTATTACCAGCTGTGGTTTTTTGTCCATATATCAGCAAGAACTGGCAAGCGCACTGGGCGTGCCGGTGCTTACTTCATCATTAATGCAGGTGGCTAGCGTTAATGCCACCTTGCCCGTCAACAAGCGGGCTGCGATTCTCACAATATCAAAATCAGCCCTGAAGGATAAATATTTACATGCTGCAAATGTACCGTTAGATACACCCATTGGCTCTACTGAAGGGGGAAAGGAATTTAGCCGTCGTATCCTCAATAATGAGAAGACGCTTAACATAGAGCTTGCTCGCCAAGACAATGTAAATGCGGCTCAAGCGTTGCTAGCAACCGATTCTAGTATAGGTGCTTTGGTTTTGGAATGTACTAATATGGTGCCTTATGCGGCTGACATAGCAGCCGCAACGGGTGTGCCTGTGTACAGTATGTACAATTTGGTTAATTGGTTTCAAATTAGCCTGATGCCACCAGAGTTTGGTGATTTATCCTCAAACCATCATGTCATTTAGTCATCGCTATGCAATGCGTTTCAATTATGCCCAATATACGCCTCAGTCGTTTGCCAAAATGAATCATATCTACGATAATATGTGCACCCGATATGGGTAACTAAAAGGTTAAACACCTGAACCGCAACCAAGCCGTTTTTATACGGTGAACAAAGGGACTCACTGTGAGCCAAGAACAAGTGTTTTCAGACTGGAAAGATAAAGAAGCGTTAGCCGAAGCTATGATCCCTCTCATAGGTAAGGTGTACCGTGAAAGCAACGTAGAAGTGTCCGTATTCGGCCGCTCTGTGGTTAATCGTTCTGTGATTAGTATCCTTAAATCCCATCGTGCTGCGCGCATGTTGGAGCACACCAAGCTTTCTGTACATGAAACCTTCCCCGTAGTTGAAGTGCTGCAGGGCCTTGAGTTATCAAACGTACATGTAGACATTGGTAAGTTGGCAATTGGTTTCCGTGACCACGGCGCTGGCCAAACCTTACAGGCCTATGTGGCTGCAGCATTAGTGGGTGCGGTTAATAAAGACAGTGCTAAGACCCAGGCTGATGTCGTGCTTTACGGTTTTGGTCGTATTGGCCGCTTGTTAGCCCGTTTGTTAATTGACAAGACTGGCGGCGGTCAGAGCTTACGTTTACGTGCCATCGTAGTGCGCAAGGGCGGAGACAATGATCTAGCTAAGCGTGCTAGTCTGTTGCGTCGTGACTCTGTACATGGCACCTTCCAAGGTACAATTACCGTTGATGAAGAGCAAAATGCTCTAATTGCTAACGGTAATGTTATTAAGGTGATTTACGCAAGTTCTCCCGATTCAATTGATTACACAGGCTACGGTATTAGTAATGCGGTAGTTATTGATAACACCGGTAAGTGGCGCGATGAAGACGGTTTGTCTTTGCATCTGCGTGCTAATGGCGTTGCTAAGGTGATGTTGACTGCCCCAGGTAAAGGCATCAAAAACATCGTAATGGGTGTTAACCAAAAAGATATTGAGGACACAGATAATATCTTGTCTGCAGCCTCGTGTACCACTAACGCCATTACGCCAGTTTTGAAAGCCTTGAACGATAAGTACGGCGTGGAAAATGGTCACGTTGAAACCGTGCATGCCTACACTAACGACCAAAACTTAATTGATAACTATCATAAAGGTGATCGTCGTGGCCGTGCCGCTGGCTTAAATATGGTACTTACGGAAACAGGAGCGGCTAAGGCCGTGTCTAAGGCTTTGCCAGAGCTTGAGGGTAAACTTACGGGTAACTCTATTCGTGTGCCTACACCTAATGTATCTATGGCGATTCTTAACCTTAACCTTAATGCTGAAGTTGAGCGTGAAGAACTGAATGACTATTTGCGTCACATGGCTTTGCATTCCGACTTGCAAAAGCAAATTGACTATACTGATTCGCCAGAAGCAGTGTCGAGTGACTTTGTAGGTTCTCGTGCGGCTGGTGTAGTGGATGGCCTTGCTACTATTGCAACGGGCAAGAAGAACTGCGTAATTTATATCTGGTATGACAACGAATATGGTTATTCTTGTCAGGTGATTCGTATGCTTCAGCACGTAACAAAGACGTCGTTACCAGCTTTTCCTTTAGAAGGCTAAGATTCCGGCCTGCGCCGGAATGACAGGA
>DPHD01000001.1:33133-50130 GCA_003523085.1 Oceanospirillaceae bacterium
AAAAAAAGGTTGCCTTTGGGCAGCCTTTTTTCGTTTTAGGCAGATTAAGCCTTTAGTATGGTGGAAAAAATTTGTAAATTTTCGTACAATAAGCCGGCTTTTTTTATGGGTTTTAGTTGTGCGTCACTTTGGGTTTCGCTGTAAATACTAAAGCCAACCAATAACTCTCAATTGGATACGACTTATGATCAAGATCAGACGCGGTCTGGATCTGCCATTGTTAGGCGCACCGCAGCAGAACATCGAAGATGCTGTAGCGGTAAGCCAAGTGGCTGTGATCGGTGCTGACTATGTGGGCATGAAGCCTACTATGGCAGCCAGAGTAGGTGATCGAGTAAAGCTCGGCCAAGTGTTGTTTTCTGACAAGAAAACCCCTGGTGTTCACTTTACAGCGCCTGCCGCTGGTGTGGTAAGTGCAATTAATCGTGGCGCACAACGTGTGTTGCAATCGGTTGTTATCGACATCGACGGTGATGATGCTGTTGAATTTGCAAGCTGTGCTGCTGCCGACTTGGCTAGCCTAACGGCTGAGCAAGTGGCGCAAAATCTACAAGCTTCGGGTTTGTGGACTGCGTTACGCACTCGCCCATTTAGCAAGATCCCTGCAATTGACAGCAAGCCTAACTCTATTTTTGTTACTGCTATCGACACACACCCATTAGCTGCCGACCCTGCGCCCATCATTGCAGCAGAGCAAGACGCTTTTGCGCAAGGCTTACAGCTGCTCACCAAGCTAACAGACGGTGTTGTGTTTGTTTGTGCTGCTGCTGACACACAAGTGCCAGAGGTTGCTGGTACCCAAGTTGAGCGTTTTCAAGGTGTGCACCCAGCAGGCCTAGCGTCTACACATATCCACATGTTGGACCCTGTGAGCGCCACGAAAACAGTTTGGGCTATTGGTTATCAAGACGTCATCGCCTTTGCAAAACTATTTGCTACCGGCAAATTGCCCACTGAGCGCGTCATTGCGCTGGCTGGCCCAATGGTCACTAAGCCGCGTTTGTTGCGCACCCGTTTGGGCGCTTCAACGGTACAGCTTATCGCTGGCGAAACTGCACAAGGTGAGTTTGACAACAGAGTTATTTCTGGTTCTGCCTTAGGTGGTAACACTGCCGCTGGCGCTGTTGCGTTTTTAGGCCGTTATAACAACCAAATCACCGTGCTTGAAGAAGGCAAAAAACGTGAGTTTATGGGTTGGGCGGCTGCAGGTAGCAACAAACATTCATTGTTGAACATTTATAGCTCAGCCTTGAACCGTGCAAAGAAAATGGCTTTAACTACAACCACCAACGGCTCACCACGTGCCATGGTGCCTGTAGGTGCATTTGAAAATTTAATGCCGTTAGATATCCTGCCTACTCAACTGCTGCGTAGTTTAGTGGTTGGCGACATCGTTAATGCTCAGGAATTGGGTTGCTTAGAGCTTGAAGAAGCTGACTTAGCATTAATGACCTACGCCTGCGCTGGCAAGTACGAGTATGGCACCATATTACGTGACGTATTAACTCGTATAGAGAAGGAGTGCTAAGCATGAGTTTACGTAGCATTTTAGATTCAATGGAGCCCCACTTCCATAAAGGTGGCAAGTACGAAAATTTCTACGCCTTGTACGAAGCGGCAGATACTATTTTCTACACCCCAGGTTATGTGACTAAGTCGGGCGCCCATGTGCGTGACGGCATTGACCTTAAGCGTATGATGATCACCGTGTGGTTATGTACTTTCCCAGCTATTTTCTTTGGTATGTATAACTTGGGTTTCCAAGCTAACTCTGCCATGGACGCCATGGGTGTTGCCCAGGCTGAAGGTTGGCGTGGTGCTTTGGTTAGTCTAGTTGCAGGCGCTGATGCTGCAAGCATTTGGGACAACCTCATGTTGGGTGCGGCTTACTGGCTGCCTGTGTATTTGGTTGTTTTTGTTGTCGGTGGCTTTTGGGAAGTGTTGTTTGCCGCCGTGCGTGGCCATGAAGTTAACGAAGGTTTCTTTGTGACTTCTGTGTTGTTCGCTTTAATACTGCCACCAGACGTGCCTTTATGGCAAGCGGCCATGGGTATCACCTTTGGTATCGTGGTGGGTAAAGAAGTGTTTGGCGGTACCGGCATGAACTTCTTAAACCCAGCCCTTACTGGCCGAGCTTTCTTGTTCTTTGCCTACCCAGCGCAAATGTCTGGTGATGCAGTTTGGACTGCGGTAGACGGTTTCTCTGGTGCTACAGCGCTAGGCCTAGCCAACACCGGTGGTGTAGCTGCTTTAGCTGACGCTGGTATTACTTGGGCAGACGCCTTTATTGGTAACATTCAAGGTTCCGTAGGTGAAGTTTCAACCTTAGCCATCTTTGCGGGTGGTGCGGTATTACTTTGGACTCGTATCGCTGCATGGCGCATTGTTGCTGGTGTAATGGTCGGTATGATCGCCATGAGTTTGTTGCTTAACTTCATTGGTTCAGACACTAATCCATTATTTGCCTTGCCATTCTACTGGCATCTAGTATTGGGTGGTTTTGCCTTCGGTATGATCTTTATGGCCACAGACCCTGTGTCTGCGTCTATGACCAATACCGGCAAATGGTACTTTGGCGCCTTGATCGGCCTCATGGTGGTATTGATTCGTGTGCTTAACCCAGCCTTCCCAGAAGGTATGATGTTGGCTATTTTGTTTGCCAACTTGTTCGCGCCTTTGATTGACTATTATGTCACCGAAGCAAACATTAAGCGGAGGGTTGCACGTAATGTCTAATTCTAAAGATTCCGTATCACGTACAGTGATGGTGGCCTTGGTTCTTTGTGTGGTTTGTTCTGTCATCGTTTCGGCTGCGGCCGTAGGTTTACGCGACAAGCAAGTGGCCAATGCCATTAACGAAAAGAAAATGAACATTCTTGCCGCAGCTGGCATTGAAGTGGTTGATGGCGACTTGGAAACAGCCTTTGCTACCATTACGCCTAAGCTAGTTGATATGCGTACTGGCCAGTTTAGTAGTGACCATGATGCTGCAACTTATGACATGCGTAAGGCTGCTAAAGACCCTGCTCAAGCACGGGCTTTAACTGGCGACCAAGACATTGCCAGTATTCGTAAGCAGTCTTTATACAGCACTGTCTACCTAGTTGAAGGCGAGCAGGGTATTGAACGTATTATCTTACCAATCCACGGTTATGGTTTGTGGTCTACTCTCTACGGCTTTATTGCCCTAGAAGGCGACTTAAACACGGTGGTGGGTTTAGGCTTTTATGAACATGCCGAAACACCTGGGCTAGGTGGCGAAGTGGACAATCCTAAGTGGAAGGCACTTTGGCCTGGCAAAAAGGTCTATGCACAAGGTTCTAATGTACCGGCCATTGGTTTAATCAAAGGTAATGCACCGGCAGGCGATCTACATAAGATTGACGGTTTAGCGGGCGCAACCTTAACCAGTAACGGTGTTACCAACCTAGTTAAATTTTGGTTGGGCGAGAATGGTTTTTCAACTTTCTTAACCAAGCTTAAAGCAGGGGAGGCATAATCATGTCTAAAACAAGAGAGATTTTGATCAGTCCGATTTTTGCTAACAACCCCATTGCCTTGCAAATCTTGGGTGTGTGTTCTGCGCTAGCGGTAACCAGTAGTTTAAGCGTCACCATCGTGATGTGTATTGCACTGACCGTGGTCACAGCGTTTTCTAACTTCTTTATCGCCTTGATCCGTAACCAAGTGCCTAGCAGCATCCGTATCATCGTACAGATGATCATCATTGCTTCGTTGGTAATTGTGGTGGATCAGGTACTTAAGGCCTATGCCTATGAAGTCAGCAAGCAGCTTTCGGTATTTGTTGGTTTGATTATTACTAACTGTATCGTTATGGGCCGTGCAGAAGCATTTGCTATGCAAAATCCACCAATTCCATCGTTCTTCGACGGCATTGGCAACGGCTTAGGCTACTCGGTTGTATTATTATTTGTGGCTACGGTACGTGAACTGACTGGCTCTGGTAGCTTGTTTGGTTATGAAGTCCTACCTTTAGTGACTAATGGCGGCTGGTACTACTCCAACGGCCTTATGTTGCTACCACCAAGCGCCTTCTTTGTAATTGGCGGCTTTATTTGGTTACTTCGTAATTCGAAGATCGACCAAGTTGAGCCCGTTGAGTACAAACTTGCTTCGCACACTAAATAGGATCTGAAACAATGATTGAAGATTATCTAAGCCTATTTGTTAAAGCCGTATTCGTAGAGAACATGGCCTTGGCATTCTTTTTGGGCATGTGTACTTTCTTGGCTATTTCCAAGAAAGTTAAAACAGCCATTGGCCTTGGTGTAGCGGTAATTGCCGTATTAACCATCACTGTTCCAGTTAACAACTTGATCTACACCTACTTGCTAGCCGACGGTGCCCTTGCATGGGCAGGTATGCCAGACGTTAACCTAAGCTTCCTAGGTTTGATCTCTTACATTGGTGTTATTGCTGCCATTGTACAGATTATGGAAATGTTGCTAGACAAGTACATGCCGGCTTTGTACAACGCCTTGGGCGTGTTCTTGCCATTGATCACAGTGAACTGTGCCATCATGGGCGCGGCATTGTTCATGGTAGAACGCGATTACAACTTTGGTGAATCGGTTGTTTACGGCATGGGCGCAGGCGTAGGTTGGGCATTAGCCATCGCTACGCTTGCAGGCATTCGTGAAAAACTAAAATACTCAGACGTACCTGCAGGCCTACGTGGTCTTGGTATTACCTTTGTGACAGTGGGTTTGATGTCACTTGGTTTTATGTCTTTCTCTGGCATCCAGCTGTAAAGCGAACTACACAAGGTATTGATGTATGAATAATGAAATTACCCTCGGTGTATTAATGTTTACCGCAGTGGTTCTCTCTTTGGTAGCGATCATCATGATTGCTCGCGCCCAATTAGTGAGTTCTGGTGCAGTCACCATTTCTATCAACGATGACCCAGAAAAAGCCATTACGGTTCCAGCTGGCGGCAAGTTACTACAGACTCTTTCTGAGCAAGGCATATTTTTGGCCTCGGCTTGTGGTGGTGGTGGTACTTGTGCCCAGTGTCGTTGTGTCGTTAAAGACGGCGGCGGCTCTATGTTGGCTACTGAAGAAAGCCACTTCACCATGCGTGAAGCCAAAGACGGCTGGCGCTTGTCATGTCAGGTTGCTGTAAAGCAAGACATGAACATTGAAGTTGAAGAAGATGTATTTGGCGTCAAGCAATGGGAATGTACCGTTGAGTCTAACCCTAACGTTGCCACCTTCATCAAAGAATTGACGCTAAAATTGCCTGAAGGCGAGAACGTTGATTTCCGCGCAGGTGGTTATGTACAGCTAGAGTGTCCTCCCCATTCAATCGATTACAAAACCTTCGACATTGACGAAGAGTACCGTGGCGATTGGGATAAGTTTGACGTTTGGCAGCACAAGTCTGTGGTTGATGAAACTACAGTGCGTGCATACTCTATGGCCAACTACCCTGAAGAACGCGGTGTAGTGAAGTTTAATATTCGTATTGCTTCGCCACCTCCAGGCAGCAGCGGTATCCCACCAGGCATTATGTCGTCTTACGTGTTTGACATGAAGCCCGGCGATAAGATTAAAGTGTATGGCCCATTTGGCGAGTTCTTTGCTAAAGACACCGACGCAGAAATGGTCTTCATTGGTGGTGGTGCGGGCATGGCGCCTATGCGTTCACACATCTTTGACCAGCTTAAGCGCTTAAACTCGTCTCGAAAGATCTCTTTCTGGTACGGTGCACGTAGTATGCGTGAAGCCTTCTACGGCGAAGAGTACGATGCGCTAGCCGCAGAAAACGACAATTTCAACTGGCACCTAGCCCTTTCTGACCCTCAGCCAGAGGACAACTGGGACGGCCTTACCGGTTTTATTCACAACGTATTGTTTGAAAACTACCTTAAAGACCATGACGCGCCAGAAGATTGCGAGTTCTACATGTGTGGACCTCCAATGATGAACGCAGCCGTTGTGCAAATGTTGAAAGACCTTGGTGTAGAAGACGAAAACATCTTACTCGATGATTTTGGCGGATAACTCAAAGCTCTTGGCAACATTTTTGCAAACAACCAGCCTAGCCATGGGGTGCGCTTTGATGCTCACCTTGTTGCTGGGCTGTTCTGTGTCTGAAGAGCCAGAAATAGAGGCCGTTACCGGCCTCGCTATGGGTACTAGCTACACGGTTAAGTGGGTGGCAAAGACCGATGTTGACCATGGGGCGATTGCCACTGGTGCCAAAGCTGAGCTGGCTCGTATAGAAGCCAGCATGTCGACCTTTATGGACTCGTCTGACCTTAGCGGTTTTAATGGCGCAGCGGTGGGCGAATGGCATCAGGTGCCTAAAGCCATGGCAGCCCTAGTGAGCCGCTCTATTGATATTAGTCGCCAGACGGGCGGTGCCTTTGACGTTACCGTTGGCCCCTTGGTTGATCTTTGGGGTTTTGGCCCCGACCCAGTGCCGGAACATATTCCTAGCGACTTGGCTTTGGAAGCCCTACGCCCAGTGATTGGTTATCAGCACTTGCAAGTGCAGCAGCAACCGGCTGCCTTGCTTAAAACCGCAGCCAGTGCCATTGATCTGTCTGCCATTGCCAAAGGTTATGGCGTTGATGCCATCGCTAGCTGGTTAGAAGCTCACGGTGTGATGGACTATTTGGTGGAAGTGGGTGGCGAATTACGTGCCCACGGGCGTAAGCCAGATGGCAGTATTTGGCGTATTGCCATTGAAACGCCAGCTGCGGATGCTCGACAGGTGTATCAAGTGGTGCAGGTGAAGGACATGGCCGTGGCTACGTCCGGCAATTACCGTAATTATTACGAGCAGCATGGGGTACGCTATTCACATACCCTAGATCCATCGAGTTTGCGGCCTGTGACCCATAAGTTGGCGTCTGTTACTGTGGTTGATGCTAGCGCTGCGACTGCCGATGCGCTCGCCACCGCGCTGATGGTTATGGGTGGAAAACAAGGTTTGGCCTGGGCAGAGCTGCATCAGGTGCCAGCATACTTTATAATGAAACAATCTGATGGCTTTGTGGCGCAATCAAGCACAGGCTTTGAACCTTATTTGGAGAATTAAATGGAAACCATGATCTTAACCTTTGTGGGTTTGCTCATCATTGTTATTGGTATGGCGGTGGGTGTGTTGATGGGTGGTAAGCCAATTGCAGGTTCCTGCGGCGGTATGACTGCATTAGGTATGGATGTAGCGTGTGACGTATGTAAAGGCGACCCAGAAGTGTGCGAAACAGAACAGCAAAAGGCGATGAAAGAAGATAAGCTGGCCGAACAAAGATCCTATGATGCGACGCGTTAACAACGGCTAAGTACGTCGATCAAATAAAAAACAGTAGTAGTGTAGAGAGACAAAGATGGCAGATTATAATTACGATTTGGTGGTTATTGGTACCGGCCCTGCTGGCGAAGCCGCAGCGATCAACGCAGCAAAATTAGGCCGCAAAGTTGCGGTGGTTGAAATTCGTGATCAGGTGGGTGGTGCCTGTGCTCATAAAGGCACCATACCGTCTAAGGCGTTACGTCATTCGGTTAAACAAATCGTAGAGTTTAATACCAACCCGATGTTCCGAGTGATTGGTGAGCCAAAAAACTTCTCTTTTCCTCAGGTGTTAAAAACCGCCAGCGAAGTCATCGCTAAACAAGTGATGTTACACACGCAGTTTTACGCCCGTAACCGGGTTGATGTGTTTTTTGGCCGTGCCCATTTTGTCGATCGTAATCATATTGAAGTATTGGGCAACGAAACCATCGAAAACCTGTTTTTTGATCAGGCGGTAATTGCTACGGGTTCCAGCCCCTACGAGCCAGCTGACGTCGACTTTACCCACGAGCGTATATACACCAGCGACACGGTACTTAACTTAGAGCACACCCCGCGCACCTTGATTATTTATGGAGCCGGTGTGATTGGTTCGGAGTACGCCTCTATTTTTGCTGGTTTAGGCGTTAAAGTAGATTTGGTTGATAACCGCGCTAACTTGCTAGAATTTCTCGACGTAGAAATCTCCGACTCCCTAAGCTACCACCTTAGAAATAATGGCGTGCGTATCCGTCACAACGAAACCTATAAGAGTGTTTCGGCAGATGACACCTCTGTGTCTATGGAGCTGGAATCAGGTAAGCGAATCCGTGCGGACATGTTATTGTTTTGCAACGGTCGTTCTGGCAATACTAAAGATTTGGGCCTCGAAAATATTGGTTTAGAGGCCAACGGCCGAGGCCAGTTGACCATCGATCAACGTTACCAAACGGGCATCGAAGGTATTTATGCTGCTGGCGACGTGGTGGGTTGGCCTAGTCTTGCGTCTGCAGCCTACGACCAAGGCCGCTCGGCAGCCACTGATTTATTAGGCTTGCCGGGTTTTCGTTTTGTAGACGATGTGCCGACGGGCATCTTTACCATTCCAGAAATCAGCTCCCTAGGTAAAACTGAAGAGCAATTAACCGCAGAAAAAGTACCTTACGAAGTCGGCCAGGCCTTCTTTAAAGACCTAGCACGGGCCCAAATTAGTGGCGAGGTGGTGGGCATGTTGAAGATTTTATTCCATCGTGAAACCTACCAAATTTTGGGGATTCACTGTTTTGGTGACAGGGCTTCAGAAATCATTCATATCGGCCAAGCCATTATGAATCAAAAAGGTGAAGCCAATACCATTGAGTATTTTGTCAACAACACCTTTAACTTTCCTACCATGGCAGAAGCCTATCGGGTGGCCGCTCAGCTGGGCTTAAACCGCGCTCGCCAGATTAATAAATAAGCCTATGTTTCAGTCGATTGCCTTGACCGTGGGTTTACGATATACCCGCGCACAAAGGCAAAACCACTTTATTTCCTTCATTTCCCTCATTTCGATGCTAGGGTTAGTGTTAGGTGTCACGGTGCTTATTTTGGTGCTGTCGGTGATGAACGGTTTTGACCGTGAGTTGCGGCAACGTATTTTAGGCATGGTGCCCCATGCCACTGTCCAAACGGCCGAGCCGATCATGCACTGGCAAGAGCCTGCAGCGCTCGCCATACAAGTTGAAGGCGTAGTAGGTGCTGCCCCCTTTGTGCATAGCCAAGGTATGTTTAATAACCGCGGCCGAGTGCAACCCGTGTTGTTGCATGGCATAGAGCCCGCGGCAGAAGCCCAAGTATCCATCTTGCCTGATCACATGGTGGCAGGCTCGGTGGACGATCTCAAAGCCGGTGAATTTAACATTCTCATGGGCGACCTGTTAGCACGTCAGTTGGGCGCCCGTATTGGCGACAAGGTCACCTTATTTTTGCCAGAGGCATCGTTAACCGTTGCCGGTATTGTACCGCGCCTAAAGCGCTTTACCTTGGTCGGTATGTTTAAAGTGGGTGCCGAATTGGATGCCAATTTAGCCATCATGCACATTAGCGATGCCAGCCGCCTTAAACGCTTGGGTGGTGGTGCAGAGGGCCTGCGACTCAAGTTAGACGATCTATTTAAAGCCCCTCAAATTGCCCAACAAGTCGCCTTCGAATTACCCGGTCAATACTGGACTAACGATTGGACCCGTACCCATGGCAGCTTGTTTCAGGCGATTCAACTTGAGCGCCGTATGTTGGGTTTGTTACTGATGCTAGTGATCGCCGTGGCGGCCTTTAATATAGTGTCTACCTTGGTTATGTTGGTGGTAGAAAAGCAGGCTGATATTGCCATATTACGTACCCTAGGTGCCAGCCAGCGTGATGTGATGGGCATCTTTATAGTGCAGGGCAGCGTAATTGGTGTGTTGGGCACCTTGATAGGCACCTTGTTAGGTGTAGTGTTGGCGCTCAATATTACTGCCATTGTCGATTGGGCCGAACATGCCTTTGGTTTTAAAGTGTTGAGCGCGGACGTTTATTTTATTAGTTATTTTCCGTCCCACGTGTTGCTTGACGATGTGCTAATTATTAGCCTTAGCTCGTTTGTATTGTGTGTGTTGGCTACCTTGTATCCTGCATGGCGTGCTTCTCGTGTTGAACCTGCAGAGGTCTTACGTCATGAATAATTGGGTGCTGAAAGCGCAGGGCCTTACCAAATCATTTCAAGACGGTGAGCGTCAGATTGATGTATTAAAAGGTCTTAACTGCGAGTTAGATGCAGCGCAGAGCATGGCTATTATTGGTAGTTCTGGCTCGGGTAAAAGTACCTTGTTGCAACTGTTGGCAGGTTTAGATCAACCCGATGCTGGCCAAGTTTGGGTGGCAGGGCAGTGTTTGTCAGACCTCAATGTCAACCAGGGCGCCAAGTTACGTAACCAACACCTAGGTTTTGTATTTCAGTTTCACCACTTGTTGGCGGAATTTAGCGCCTTAGAAAATGTGATGTTGCCCCACATTATGGCGGGTAACAAACCAGCCATAGCGCGTGTGCGGGCTACTGAAACCTTGGCTTTGGTCGGTTTATCCGCGCGGGCCAATCATCGACCAGGTGCCCTGTCTGGTGGCGAACGTCAGCGGGTAGCCATTGCCCGCGCACTCATCAATCAACCGGCTTGTCTGTTAATGGATGAACCTACCGGTAATTTAGACCAACATAACGCCGCTCAAATTTTGGTTTTGTTACAGCAATTGCAACAAGACTTAGGCACCGCGTTTATTGCAGTGACTCACGATTTAGTACTGGCCAATAAACTGGATCATCAATTGCGGTTGGTAGACGGCGTGTTAGTTAATTAACGCTTTCGTCTTAACCAATTGCGCCTAACCTGCCAAGTCCACAGTAACTGTACAGTAAAAAAAGCCACCAACGCCAAAATTAGACCACCGGCAAAGGAACCCGCATACAGGGGTTTCCAGAGGTGGTGAAGTTGTTGCCAAAACCACCCCGCAGACCATTCAAAATTGAGTTGATACACCGGTGTTTGTAGTAGCCAACTGCCAAACTTGTAGTTGGCATAGAACATAGGCGCCATGGTAATAGGATTGCTCACCCATACCAAGGCGACAGACAGTGGAATGTTGGCTCCCCATGCTAGGGCAATCATTGCTGCAAGTAACATCTGTAAGGGCATGGGGATCATGCAGCAAAATAAACCAATGGCACAGCCTTTAGCCACACTTGTGCGCTTAAAACCCCACAGTTGTGTATTGTGAAGAAATCCGTTTAACCAACTCAACGATTGATATTGGCTGAGTTTTTTCGTATCTGGGCTAATGCGTTTAAAAAACTTACGCGGCATGGTCTAACCTTAGTAATGATGAAGGTGTGGTGGGTTACTCAATACTCCGACGTCTACGCCTTAATTATGCGCTTATCCATGGGGTAAGCCAAGGTTTAGTGATCTCACGGAAGAGTCATTATGTATATCAATGGTTTGTTTTTGTTATTGTTTTGGTGTTTAGGCTGGTCTGCCATTAGTTTTAATGTGGGCGTGGCTTTGATGATGTTGCTGGGTGCTGGTGTTATGGCCTACAAAAGCCATCAAAAGTTGATGGTTAGCGCATTATTGCTATTTTTAGTGGCATCCATGGGTCAGTATCAACGGCTTAATAGCCAGTTTCCTTTCATGTGGGTCGGTAAAGATCTAGCGGTTACCGGGTGTGTGACTGATTTACGCAGCAATGCTACCGGGCTCAGCATTGAGCTAGATACCCATACCTTACCCGCAAGCATTAAAGTCACTAGTTATCGTCACACTGCTGCCGCACAACCTCAGTGGTTGACCTTAGCTCCAAAACCCAAGGTCAGCGCACTCATCGGTCGTCAAGTGTCCCTATTAGTGCGTTTAAAGGGGGCCAGAAATTATGCCAATCCTTCGAGCTTTGATTATCATCGTTGGAGTCAAGTGGAGGGGCGGTATGCCTCGGGTTATGTAAAGCAATGGATCAGTACCGGTGAGCCTTGTGTTAGTTGGCAATGGCCTTTGTGGCAATTACGAAAATTGCGTTTTGATTTGTGGCAGGCGCTACAAACACTGCCCATTTCACCCACGGCTACAGCCCTGTGGGGTGGTTTGATATTGGGCCAATCTGAAGCCTTGTCGTCTAGCCAGTGGCGGGTGTTGGCCGCTACGGGAACCACTCACCTGCTCGTCATTTCTGGGCTGCACGTGGGTTTAGTGGCGCTAATGGCAATGGCCTTGGTACGTCTGTTGTTGATGCCATTTGTATCCTCGGGCGCCACGGGTCTTCGCACTCAGGCTTGGGCAGGCGTCCTGGCAGCGCTGACGTTTGCCTTGTTGAGTGGGTTTGGTTTGCCCGCACAACGCGCAGTTATTATGTTGCTGGGATTAATGTGGGGGCAATTGTGGGGTCTGCAGTTAAGTTTTAGCCAGCGGCTGTTTATGGCCTTTGCCATAACCCTTAGTTTTCAACCTTCTAGTGCGACCAGTTTGGGTTTGTGGTTATCCTATACCGCGGTGCTCGCCTTGGGGCTGGTTTGGTACCGTGCAGGCACAGCCCACTGGTGGCGTAAAAGTTTGCAGTTGCTGGCGGCCCAGGCCGCACTGTCGGTGTTAGTGTTACCGGTGATTGCCTTAGCGACGGGCCAAGTGAGTTTGGTCGCACCGCTGATCAATTTGTTGTTGGTGCCCTTGTTTAGTCTAGTGGTTATTCCATTGCTCATGTTGGTGAGTTTAGTCGCCTTAGTCGTGACTTTGCCAACCTCGGTATTAGTCTGGGTAGATAGCAGCCTAAGCTTGATCTGGCAGGTGTTGAGAGACCTTGCACAATGGCCCTGGGCTCAAGTGTCAATGCATCAAGCGCCAGAGGGTATTTGGGTAGGGCTCATAGTAGTAGCCTCTGCAAGTCTCATGGCTCGACGTTGGCTGGGGGGCTTAGTGGGATTGTTTTTAGGCTTGTTGATACTGGCCAATATGGTCTATTGGCAGCCACAATTAGGACCTGATGATGAGCGCTCAAAGGGCGTCATATTGACCTTGTTCGATGTCGGTCAAGGGTTAAGTGTGTGGTTGCAACATGGTGATCAGCACCTAATTTATGATTTGGGGAATCGCTACCGAAGTGGCTTCAACTTAGTTGACGCCGTGGTGTTGCCAGAACTTCGTGAAGCGGGAGTTAATGAGTTGCACACTGTGGTGGTTGGTCATTGGGACAAAGATCATAGTGGCGGGTTAGAGGCGTTGCTGGCGCAAATGCCGGTGCAACATTTGCTGCTGCCGACGGCAATTAATAGCCAGCGGGAAGTGCCCCTAGAGCTTAATACAACCACAGTTAAACGTTGCCGTACCGATAAGTGGCAAACATGGAGTGAAGAACCCGCAGTGCCGATCCAATGGCGTCAGATCGCTTTGGCAGACGCTGGCCTAAGGGGCAATAATGCCTCTTGTATTGTGTTGCTTAGTATTTACGGACGTCAAGTCATGATTGCAGGTGATATCGAAGCGAGGGCAGAGACGCAGTTATTGCGGCAATATATCGATGGTCTCACCAGTGACATTCTTATTGCGCCCCATCATGGTAGCAATAGTTCGTCGACGGCAGCCTTTTTACAGCGCGTAGCGCCTTCGTACGTGCTCATTTCTGCCGGTCTACACAATGCCTTTGGTCACCCGCGTAAAGTCGTTACCCGTCGTTATTGGCAGTTTGGCAGTCATTGGTATAACACGGCTCAACATGGGCAGGTGGTGGTGACCATTGAACCTAACGGAGACTATCAAGTGCAGCCCTTTTTGCCCTGAGTTATAATAACCTCATATTGATACAACCTACGGTCTACGGATTTGACAATGGTGCCTAAGTGACACAAATAATACTCAACGCATGGTATAGGGGCGCATGGTGGTTAAGCCTATTTTATCCCTTGGAATGGGTCTATTTAAGGTTACGAAAGCTACACCTGAGACGCCAGCCCAACCCCTCTGAAAATCCTATACCACTGCTGGTTGTGGGCAATATCACCCTGGGTGGCACGGGTAAAACTCCCTTGGTAGTGGCCTTGGTTGCGGCGTTAAAACAACGGGGCCTAAGGCCTGCAATTATTAGCCGAGGTTATGGCGGTCGTATTGGTGCCGGGCCACACTGCGTTACAGCCAAAGATAAACCAGAGCAGGTGGGTGACGAACCCACCTTGTTAGCTCAGCTTACCCGTGTGCCTGTGGTGGTGGGGTGGGATCGTAAAGCGGGCTTAACCTGGCTGGCCGAGCAAGGCCAGTATGACCTAGTGATTAGTGACGACGGTTTGCAGCACAGTGCCATAAAAGGCGACTTGGAGTGGTGTTTGATAGATGGGGCTCGAGGTCTGGGCAATGGCCATTGTTTGCCAGCGGGCCCATTGCGGGAGCCATCTACCCGACTGCATCAAGTTGACCAAGTGTTGATCACTGGTGAGTTGCAGCCTCAGGTGAAGCAACAATTGAAGCAGCTATTGGGGGCACAAGATGACTGCCTATTAGAGCCCCAGCTAGACCAACTCAAGCGCGTGGCCGATGATCAAGTGGCCGCTTGGCCGAGTGTAGATACGCCGTTAAATGCTATTGCGGCAATAGGGCACCCACAACGGTTTTTTAATGACCTAAGGGCCAAAGGCTATAGTGTAGCGGGGCAAGGGTTTGCAGATCATCATCAGTTTAAGCCCCAAGATTTACCCCATGGCGAGCTTATCATGACCGCTAAAGATGCGGTAAAATGTAAACCAATGGCACAAGAACAAAATCTACCTTGGCTCTACGCCACACAAAGGTTAACCTTGCCAGAGTCACTTGTTACAAAGCTAATTCAACAACTTGATTTAACGGCTAAGCGGTAACCGCTAACGCCACAAAAAGGAACCCCATGGATAAGAAACTACTCGAAGTGCTGGCCTGTCCAGTGAGTCACGGCCAATTGTTTTACAACCAAGCAAGCAATGAGTTGTTTTGCCCTGCTAGCGGTTTGGCTTACCCCATTGATGCGGGTATTCCGGTGCTGCTCGAAGCTCAGGCTCGGCCCATGACTGAAGCCGAGAAACAAGTTTAATGGCATTTTCGGTCATCATTCCGGCGCGCTACCAGTCGAGCCGCTTACCCGGTAAGCCGTTGATGGATATTGCCGGTACCAGCATGCTTCAGCGGGTCTACCAACAAGCCTGCAAAAGTGATGCGCAGAAGGTCTATATAGCCACGGATCACAGTGACATTTTTGCCCACGCCAAGGTGTTCTGTGATGCGGTTGTAATGACTTCTACAACCCACCCTACAGGTACAGATAGGCTGCAAGAAGTGGTGCAAACACTGGCGTTGCCCGATGAGCACGTTATCGTTAACGTGCAGGGTGACGAACCACTCATTCCGCCTACGTTAATCAACCAAGTGGCGGCTAATTTGGCGCAACACCCACAAGCCGCGATCGCCACCTTGGCTGAGCCTATCACTGACCCCAAACAAGTGTTTGACCCCAATGCGGTCAAACTAGTGCGTAATTTAGCTAATATGGCCATGTATTTTTCCCGCGCACCATTACCATGGGACAGGAATTGGCCAAGTGATACGCCAAGTATGAATCAGCGGCTTGCTACAGGCGAGGTTTACCTGCGTCATATTGGCCTATATGCGTACCGAGTTGGATTGTTACACCGGTACGTGACTTGGCCCCAGGCGGTTAATGAGGCGTTAGAAAGCTTAGAACAACTTAGAGCCCTGCATCATGGCGAATTGATCCATGTTGATGTGGCGCCGGATGGTATGCCTGCCGGGGTTGATACATTAGAAGATTTAGAAAATATGCGTGTTTTTTTAGCCACAGGCTCGAGCCTCGCTAAAGCATGATTAAGCCGCAAAAAAATGTCAGCCTAAAAACCTACAACACATTAGGTATCGATGTGCAGGCGGCATTTTTTATGGTGATAAAAGACCAGCAAGACCTGCATGATGCGCGAGAGTTTTGTCACTTGCAGGCCTGTCCGTGGTTATTGATAGGTGGCGGCAGTAACCTAGTGCTGACGCAAAATTTTGCCGGCCTAGTGATGCTGATGGCCATGTCAAAGGTTGAGTGGACTTCACACCCTGATGGTTTAGCCGTGTCTGCAGAAGGCGGCTGTGAGTGGGATGAGTTGGTGGCCGCATCGGTTGAACGAGGCGCTAGCGGTTTAGAGAATTTGTCGCTTATTCCTGGGCAAGTGGGCGCTGCACCCATACAAAATATTGGTGCCTATGGCGTCGAGGTTAAGCAGAATCTGCGTTGGGTTGATGTGTTCGACTTTAATACCGGCGCCTGTTTTAAATTATCAGCCAAGGACTGCGAGTTTGGTTATCGCGACAGTATCTTTAAACGTCATCCACACTGGGTCGTGACGCAGGTAAACCTTCAACTGGGTCATGCCTTATCAAGCAATAATCCAGCACAACTGGGCTACGGCATTATTGCTCAAACTATTGAGTCGATGACCGGCGAGCCGGCTGTGGATGCTACTGCGCAGCAGATACGTGATGCTGTGATTCACATCCGTCAAGCAAAGTTACCGGACCCCAAGCATATTCCTAATGTTGGTAGTTTTTTCAAAAACCCTGTTGTTAGCGCCAAACAAGCGGCAAAAATTGAGCAGCAGTGGCCCGAGTTAGTGGCATATAAACTAGATGCTGGCCGCTTTAAGTTGGCCGCAGGTTGGTTGATTGATCAGTTAGGTTGGAAGGGTTATAGCCAAGACGGCGTGGGCGTACATCAATTACAGGCGCTGGTTTTGGTGGCAACGGGTGCCGCAGTCACAGGTGATGAGGTGTTAGCTTTAGCTCAGCGTATTCAGACTGATGTGTTAGCTAGGTTTGATGTGGTGTTGGAAATAGAACCTCGGCTGTTTAACAGCCGAGGTGAGTTTTGGCTTAGTTAGCCTTGCTGGGCTGCAGCTTGTTCGGCTTCGGCCTTAGCGCGACGACGCTTTTCACGTGGGTCGTTGTGAGCGCGCTTAGGTTCTGAGCTAGCTGCATCAGCGGCTGGGGTCTCTACTACCACTGCCTCAACTACAGGTACTTCTACCTCAACGGCTGCGGCTTCGACTACAGCAGGAGCCTCGGCTTTCACTTCTGCTGCTGGTGCAGCTTCCACTACCACAGGTGCTTCG
>DPHD01000001.1:50380-59875 GCA_003523085.1 Oceanospirillaceae bacterium
GAGCGGCTTGCACTGCCACAGGCGCTTCGGCTTTCGCTTCTACTGCTGGTGCAGCTTTCACTTCAACGGGCGCTTCGGCTTTCGCTGTTGCTTCTGGTGCGGTGGTAACCGCATCAGTGGCTTCGGTGGCTACCTTGGCTTCTCTAGGCTTACGTTCACGTGGCTTACGCTGGCGTGGCTTCTTTTCAGTTGTTTCAACTTTTACTTCAGTAATGACTGGAGTAACTAATGCTTCATCTGTAGCAACATCTTGTGTTACTTCAGCTGGCTTGTCAGTTTGCTCTACGCGAGGTTTAGGATTGCTGCGTTTGCCTGTGCGGTCACGACGACGTTTTTGGTCACGGGTACGGTTAGCGGTAGATTCATAAGCTTCTTCTGGTACTGCAGCAGCTTGAACTTCTACATCCACTACGGGCGGTTTTGCATCACGCGGCTTATTGCGGTTGTCTTGACGACGGTTATTACGTTTGTCATCTGGGCGATCATTTTTACGTTCTTGTGTACGGCCTTCATTGCGAGAAGTATTGCGTGAGTCATCACGTTTTTCGTTGCGCACATCGTTACGTGAATCATTAGATGATGCGTCACGCTTTTCATTACGGGAATCGTTGCGACGATTACCGTTACGGCCACGACGACGATCGTCGTTTTGATTGCGACGCGGACCACCATTGCGAGAGTCTTTACGTGCGTCACTGCGAGAATCAACGATTTTGGCAGGGGTGGTCGTATCGGCCTTGGTTTTGCTGGCAGAGTCGCTACTAAACAAGCGGCCTACAGAACGCATGATGCGAGTCGCTAGGCCGTCTGATTTGGCTGCAGCAACTGGGGCTGGCTTGGCCTTCACCTCAGTAGGGGCTGCCGCTTGTGGCGCTGGCTTAGCTGGCTGGATGCTCTGTACCGCAGGCTTTTCCATAGCGATAGGTGTTTTAGCATCAAACTCTTTAGCATCAAAATGATGCTGAACTAGATCGATTTCGTAGCTGGTTTCACCGGCTTGTGCAGCGTCGCTATCGTCCCGAAGGCGGCTCACTTCAAAGTGCGGGGTATCCATTTGTGGGTTAGGGATAATCACCACACGTACGTTGGCGGTTTTTTCTACTTCCAATATTTCAGCACGCTTTTCATTGAGCAGGTATGTTGCCATATTAACTGGCAATACTGCACGAATCTCAGCTGAACGGTCTTTGTTAGCTTCTTCGTTAATCAAACGAATGATCGACAATGCTAATGATGCCACGTCGCGGATGCTGCCTTGGCCACTACAGCGAGGACACACAATACCGGATGTTTCACCCAAGGAAGGGCGTAAACGTTGGCGTGACATTTCCATCAAACCAAAACGTGAAATGCGACCTACTTGTACGCGGGCTCGGTCTAGCTTGAGGCTATCGCGTAACTTGTTTTCTACGGCCCGTTGGTTGCGCATCGGGCCCATGTCGATAAAGTCGATCACGACCAAGCCACCCATGTCACGCAAGCGTAACTGGCGAGCCACTTCTTCGGCGGCCTCTAGGTTGGTGTTGAGCGCCGTTTCTTCAATGTCACTGCCTTTGGTGGCGCGGGCTGAGTTGATGTCGATGGACACAAGCGCTTCTGTAGGGTCGATAACAATCGCACCGCCAGAAGGTAAGGTTACTTCACGTTGAAACGCGGTTTCGATCTGTGATTCGATCTGAAAGCGGTTGAATAACGGAATTTCTTGATCGTAAAACTTGATCTTGTTTTCGTAGCTAGGCATTACCTGCTGTACGAAACTCAATACGTCTTGATGTACCTTAGGTTCGTCGATCAATACTTCGCCAATGTCCTGGCGTAGGTAATCACGCATGGCGCGAATGATAACGTTGCTTTCTTGGTAGATTAAGAAGGGTGCAGATTTTTTGTCAGAGGCAGCGGTAATGGATTCCCACAGCTGCTGAAGGTAGTCTAGGTCCCACTGGATTTCTTCGGCGCTACGGCCAATGCCAGCAGTGCGGACGATAACGCCAGAGTCTGCAGGTACGGTGAGTTGATTCATTACGTCGCGTAATTGTGAGCGTTCTTCGCCCTCAATGCGACGTGAGATGCCGCCAGCACGGGGGTTGTTTGGCATCAGTACCAAATAACGACCGGCTAAGCTGATGAATGTGGTTAAGGCTGCGCCTTTGTTGCCACGTTCTTCTTTATCCACTTGCACAACAATTTCTTGACCCTCTTTAACCAGCTCGCGGATGCTTGAGCGGCTGCTTTGTGATGGGTCTTTGAAGTATTGTTTGGAGATTTCTTTAAGCGGCAAAAAGCCGTGACGTTCAGAACCGTAGTCGACAAACGCAGCTTCTAGGCTAGGTTCAACACGGGTGATACGGCCACGGTAAATGTTGGCTTTTTTCTGTTCACGAGCGCCAGATTCAATATCTAGGTCGTACATACGCTGGCCATCGACCAGTGCAACGCGCAACTCTTCTGGATGAGTTGCATTAATGAGCATTCTTTTCATGGTTTTCAATGTCTTGAAACCCATTTACCCTACGGCAATTAATATGTTTACGGGCGTACTAGGGCTATATGTGAGCCCTGACGGTGCAGGAAACCGCTACCTTCTCGGATAAATATGCGCTGCACAGCAGGGCACATTATGTTATTGGTCTGTTAGTTAGGCAATTGCATACATAGGCTAACCAATGGGTTAGCTCACCAGCAGTCTCAGTTTAATGAGAAACTCTGTTTATTCTATGTGTGTCTGCGCTTGCACTAAGCGTTACTGTTGTTGCTTCAGACCGGTCCATGGGTAGGGTACTTCTACACCTAAACACCAAGCATAAATTAATTCGCCGTAACATGGGAGGGTCTGAATGATTCCTTTGGAATCGTTCAGACCCTCCCCGGGTAAAACGGGTGGTTTTACTTTAAATAACTTGGGAAACCCGAGTTACAGCCTATTTCATTTGGATTTTGCGGAGCTATTTAATGAGCTTTGTTTAAACGGCAAAATCAACGGGCTGGGTTTGTCAGACCCCACCAAAATATTGTGTGACTGAAATTGTGTTAGTTTCAGTGGCCGCTATGTTACCATTCACATCCATGACTCGCAATTAATAACATCTTCAGTTCTTCATTTATGCAACAAAAACCAACTTCTGCGCCTCCACTGACGGCTACTGCCGTTAAATTTGTCACTATTGATGATGACCGGGCCGGCCAGCGTATTGATAACTTTCTTATTACCCAGCTCAAGGGCGCCCCTAAAAGCTTGATCTACCGCATTGTGAGGAAAGGTGAGGTGCGGGTTAATAAAGGCCGCATCAAACCGGATTATAAGCTTAAAGATGGCGATATCGTACGCGTGCCGCCGGTAAAACTGCCAGAACCTAATGCACCAGCAGCGGTGAGCAAAGGTTTAGAAAAACAGCTTAGAGATGCGATTTTGTACGAAAGTCCGGGTTTGATTATTGTTAATAAACCCCACGGTTTAGCCGTACATGGTGGTAGCGGTATTAATCTTGGTTTGATCGAAAGCTTGCGTCAACTGTACCCCAACGAAAGGGCTTTGGAATTAGTGCATCGCTTAGATAGGGATACCTCTGGTTGTATTATGGTGGCCAAAAAACGTTCCACCTTAAGAGCGATTCACGCTCAGTTGCGCGAAGGCGGCATCGACAAGGTGTATCAGGCATTGGTGATTGGAGGTTGGCCTAAAGCTTGTCAAAAGGTTGATGCACCGTTGCTTAAGAACGTTGTGCAATCTGGTGAGCGTATGGTGCGTGTTGACCAACAAGGTAAACGTTGTATTACCCGCTATCGAATATTACAAACCCTAGGTCAATTTACCTTGGTTGAAGCGAAACCGATCACTGGCCGCACCCATCAAATTCGAGTCCATTGCCAGCATATGGGCCACCCTATCGTAGGTGATCCTAAGTATGGCATTGACGAAACCAACCAGCAGCAACGTAAGCTAGGATTAAACCGTTTGTTTCTACATGCGGCGCAGTTGCGTTTGCTGGACCCTAGCACCGACAAAAAAATTGACGTGCGTGCGCCATTAGATCAGCGCTTGCAGGCAGCGGTGGAACGTTTGAGCAGCTGAAGCCGATCACCTATATTGCGACCAATGCCCAGCTGGCGTTCGGGGGTTGGTTTGGTTAAGCTGGCGTTATAATTCCTTGTCATTGAGTCAGTATATGTACGACACAGATCTTGCAAAAAATCAGGCTAACTTCCAAAGCCTGTCGCCGTTATCCCTACTTAAACGAGCCGCCGACGTTTACCCTACCCGTACGGCTCAAGTCTATGGTGATTTACGACGCACTTGGCTACAAACATACCAGCGCTGCACTTGTGTCGCTGCTGCACTGCAGCAGTATGGCATAGGTTTGGGTGATACCGTGTCTGTAGTGTCCCATAACGGCCCTGAATTGTTCGAAAGTCATTACAGTGTGCCCATGGCGGGTGCAGTGTTGAATGCTATCAATACGCGCTTAGATGCCGCCACCATTGCTTTTATTTTTGATCATGCCGAAACCAAACTGGTGATGGTAGATCGGGAATTTTCTGAGGTGGTCGCCGAGGCGCTTAACTTGTGCAGCACCCGCCCAATAGTTATTGATATTGATGACCCTACCTATACCGGCGGCCGGCTTATTGGCAACGCTACCTACGAAGATTTAGTGTTGCAGGGTGATGAGTGCGCTGTCTGGCATATGCCCGAAGACGAGTGGCAGGCGATTAGCCTGAATTACACCTCTGGCACCACCGGCAATCCTAAGGGTGTGGTCTACCATCACCGAGGGGCTTACCTTACTGCTATGAACATGGCCTTGTCTTGGGATATGCCCAAGTTTCCTACCTTTATGACCGTGGTACCCATGTTCCACTGTAACGGCTGGTGTTTTCCTTGGACTACGGCGTTATTGGCGGGCACTAACGTGTTTATTCGCCATCTTAGGCCAGAAATCATGTTGCAGCTCATCAAACAAGAAAAGGTGAGCCACTTTGGTGGTGCTCCGATTGTGCTTAATATGATCAATAATGCTGAGCCGCAGCACAAACAAGGCATTAATCACCAGGTGAAGGTGATGACGGCAGGTGCAGCGCCGCCAGCCGCCGTGATTCAGGCGATGCAAGATTTAGGTTTTGATGTTACCCATGTTTATGGCCTTACCGAAACCTTTGGTGCCTGTGTAATTTGCGAGTGGCAAGCAGATCGCTGGGGCCATTTATCGACCCCAGAGCAGGCTGCAGTAAAGGCGCGTCAAGGCGTGCGGGGCCCTAATCAGGAAGATCATGTGGTGATGAATACGCAGACCATGATGCCGGTGCCTAAGGATGGCGAAACCATTGGTGAAATTTGTTTGCGCGGCAATATGGTAATGAAGGGGTATTTAAAAAATCCAACGGCTACTGAAGAAGCGTTTGCTGGAGGTTGGTTTCACTCTGGAGATTTAGCCGTGTGGCACGAAGATGGCTACATGGAGATCAAAGACCGCGCCAAAGACATTATCATATCCGGTGGTGAAAACATTTCTTCCATTGAAATAGAAGGTGTACTCTACCAGCACCCCGCGGTGCTAGAAGCGGCGGTGGTAGCTAGGCCTGATGAAAAATGGGGCGAAACCCCCTGTGTTTTTGTAGAGCTAAAAGAAGGGGCAAGTGCTACCGAAGCAGAGCTCATACAGCATTGTAAAACCAATATGGCACGTTTTAAGGTGCCTAAACATGTGGTATTTGGTGCTTTACCTAAAACAGCCACGGGCAAAATACAAAAATATGTATTGCGGCAGATGGTGCCAGCCTAACAAAACTGGCATTTGTTATTGCTATTGCGCACCGACAAGGTAAACTTTTAGCCTTAGTTAGTGGCCCTATATTACACCGGCCCAAACCTGTGACGGTGTGTTTTTATTTGGAGATTTGTTACCACCATGGATGATCGTATCGACACAGCTACAATCCATAAAGTTGCTAGTGAACTGATGTTTGCCGGCCAAAAAGTAAGTGTGCAAGTGATTGCGGACCAGTTGAATGTGGACGCTTCGGAAGAGCTAGGTGATGTGCTTAAACACTGGTGGATGGAGCAAGAAAGCAAGGTTGCTTTTCGTACCAGTATTGCCCCAAATAATAAGCCTGATGTGCCCGATACCGTGTATCAGTCAGTGCAGTTAATTTGGGACAATGCCCTCAAAGACGCCCGTTTAGAGCTTGAGTTATCGGCTAAGGACGATAAGGTTGTTTCTGAAGCAGGTGTTGCGTTAGAGGACGAACTGTATTTGTCTAAATCTCAACTGCAGTCGTTAGAAGATTCAAATCAACGCTTGCGCACTCAAATCAGCGAACATACCCATAATGTTAAAAATTTAGAAGCCGAACGGGCCATGTTACGCAGTAACTTGCAAGCCACGGAAACTAACCTTAGCAGTATGGAGTATAAGGTTGCCGAATATAAAGGCGAGATGGAACGCGCCCAAGCTAGCAGCGAAGAAGCCAAAAAACAACTCGATAACCGCATGCGCGAAGAAACTGCGCGCCACCAAGAAACCATTAGTAAGGTGGAGAGTAAAGTGAGCTACTACCGCCATCAATTGGATAAGTTGCGTGACGAGTGGGGCAAGAAAGAAACCGCTTTCAATGCCCAAGTACAAGACTTGCAAGGCGAAGTGGCGCGTACTTCGGTGACTTCGGACACGCAATTTAGCCAAATTCGTAGCCAAGACGAAGAATTACGTAAATACCGTGGCGAGATCACCAACCAATCTCGCAACATGTCAAAGTCCACCACTGCGGCACTAGCCTCTTCTAATCGACTCAAACGATTAGAAGATGAGTTGCAGCAGCGGGAGTTTGATATTAAAGAGCTTAAAAAGCGCACTATTGTCGACAAGTCTGACACCGCTAGGCGTGAGACCGATTTACGTACGTTGCTTAAGTCTCGCGATAGCGAAAATTTTGAAGTAACTGCTAAACTTAACGAGCTGCAACGTACCTTAATCGCTAGAGAAGAAGAAATTAGACGTCTAACGGCTAAACTCTAAGGCTCAATTAACCTCGCTTATCAACCATCATCGACGCGCTGCCGTCGGCCACCAGTTTGTCATTAACAAAACACTGGGTTTTAAGGCTGACGCGTCTGCGTCGTTGGTCAATGTCTTCAACCGTGACTGTGGCGACCACCGTGTCGTTAATATACACCGGTGCCCGAAACTTAATTTGTTGGTCTAGATAAATACATCCTGGCCCGGGTAGCTGGGTGCCCAAAACGGTGGAAATTAAGCCGGCGCTAAGCATGCCATGGGCAATGCGAGCTTTAAACATTGTGGTTGCAGCGTAGGCTTCGTCTAAGTGCACAGGGTTGGTATCGCCGGTCACTGCCGCGAAGGTATTGATGTCTTCACTGCTAATGGTTTTTTCATAGCTGGACGTCATGCCAATGGTTAAATCTTCTAAATAGTAGCCGTGTTGTGACACTGTGTTGCTCCTTGTGTGGTGAGGTTGTCTGATGAGTTCTGTTGGGAACCCATGGGTCAGCATCATAGGCATAATTTCACCTGGGTACAATTGTCAGGCTAAAATTAGCTTAAATTGACATCCATAGACGTCTTACTTACATCAACAAACACGAGCCAATATTATGAGCGATTACCAAGCACCCTTAGAAGATATGAATTTTGTTGTCAATCGTTTACTGGACTTGCCTAACTTCGCAGCGGCTATTGGCAATGAAGATGCCAGTGAAGACTTATTGCAGGCGGTGTTGTCAGAAGCCGACAAGTTGGCCAGCCAAGTGTGGTCGCCGATTAATTTTTCTGGAGACCAGCAGGGTGTTAAGTTAACTTCTGAGGGCGTGCAACCTGCAGACGGTTTTAAAAATGCGTATCAAGAATATGCTCAGGGTGGCTGGAGTAGTTTGTACTTTGACGAGCAATACGGCGGTCAGGGCCTGCCGTTTAGTTTCTCAATGCCGGTTGCCGAAATGATGAACGCGGCCAACATGTCGTTGGGCCTATGCCCCATGCTCACCGCAGGCGCAACCGAAGCCATAGCCGCCCACGGTAGTGAAGCACTTAAGGATATCTATTTGCCCAAAATGATTAGTGGCGAATGGACCGGCACCATGAACCTCACAGAGCCCCATGCGGGCACGGATCTAGCGGTCATTAAATCGACAGCCACGCCAGATAGCGATCATTTTCGTATTAAAGGTCAAAAGATCTTCATTACGTGGGGTGATCATGACATGACGGATAATATTATCCACCTTGTGCTGGCAAAATTACCCGATGCCCCCGCAGGTGTTAAGGGCATTTCATTATTTTTAGTGCCCAAGTTTTTGGTTAATGCCGACGGCAGTTTAGGTGCGCGCAATGATGCCTATGCCATCAACGTTGAACATAAGATGGGTATTCACGCCAGCCCCACGTGCGTGATGAGCTTTGGCGACAACGACGGGGCGATTGGATACCTAGTTGGCCAACCCCATCAAGGTTTGGCAGCCATGTTTACCATGATGAACAATGAGCGTTTGGTGGTAGGGCTGCAAGGTGTAGGTTTGTCGGATCGTGCCTATCAAGGCGCGGTAGAATATGCCCGCGACCGAGTTCAATGTGCGGCACCGGGTACCCGAGAGCGTGGTGCCATTATTCATCACCCCGATGTACGCCGTATGTTAATGACCATGCGTAGCCTAACTGAAGCTGGCCGAGCAGTGGCTTATGCGACCGCGGCACAGATCGACTTAAGTCACAAAGCACAAACGCCAGAAGCCCGGGGCCTAGCCAATAAGCGTGTCGGTTTGCTCACTCCTATTGCTAAAGGCTGGTGTACTGAGGCGGCGCAAGAGGTGACATCTTTAGGTGTGCAGATTCACGGTGGTATGGGTTTTATCGAAGAAACCGGCGCTGCTCAACACCAGCGTGATGCACGTATTTTAACCATCTATGAAGGCACCACGGGCATTCAAGCCTTGGACTTGGTAGGCCGAAAAACTTTGTTTGACCAAGGTGCTGCCATGGCCGATCTAGTGCAGCAAATGCGCGATGATTTGGCTAAGCATGGGCATGCAGTTAATCAAACACAGCAACACAACATGGCCGAAGCGATTAACGGCTTAGAGTCCTGCTACCAACTGTTGTTAGAACAAGCCCCGGGTGATGTTATGTTTGCGGGTTCGGTAAGCTACGATTTGTTGATGTTAAGCGGCTATGTGTGCGGCGCTTGGCAAATGATTCGTAGTGCTGACTTGGTAGCAAACGAAGGCAACCCACGCTTTAAAACCAATAAGTTGGCCACGGTGGCCTATTACCTAGACCACATTTTACCACGCTTTGAGTTTCACCGTCGTTCGGTTGTAGCCGGTAGCGCCAGTGTCATGGCTATTGCTGCTGTCGATATGTAAAAGAGGGGTTGCTACGTCCAAAACCTCACCCTGACGAAGGTCAGGACCTCTAAGAGATTCCGGCCTACGCCCACTAGTGTCCTGGGAAAGTTTTAGGGAGTCGTAGAAAGGCCTTGCTGTCACTG